>NZ_JAODNI010000092.1 GCF_025465255.1 Pseudonocardia sp. | reverse complement strand
ATCAGCCGCTCGGCCGCGTACCGGTACACGACCACCGGCGACCTTCCCACCCGCCGCCTCGGCGGACGCGTCTACATCGTGACCGCGCTGCTGGTCGATCTGGTCTCGAGCGCCGACAACGGAAACGAGGCTGCCTGATGGCGGGCACGAGTCGTCGCCGGGTCCCCGGGATCACGGTCTACGCCCGCGGGAGGAAGTGGTCGTACACGATCTACGGCGAGCCGCACATCCTGACCGGCAAGCGCGAGCGGTTCAACGCCGGCGGGTTCGAGTCCGAGGACGACGCGTGGACGGCGGCGCTGCGCAAGCACGGCGAGATGGATCGCGGCCGCAACGTGAAGCCGTCCACCCGGACCGTCGAGCAGTTCCTCACGGAGTGGCTGGCCAGCGTCAAGCACTCGTTGAAGCCTTCCGCGTACGCCAACTACGTGACGAACGTGAAGGCGTACGTCCTCCCGCAGATCGGGCACCGGAAGCTGCAGGACGTCTCCGTGCCGGTCCTGAACGCCTTCTACGTCCACCTGCTCGAAGCCGGCCGGGTCAAGAAGGACGGCAACGGACGGATGTACGAGTACTGGCGCGACCACCGAGAACTCCGCAACGGCCTCGGCCCGGGGCCTATGGAGCTGAGCAAGGCGTGCGGCACCTCGTATCAGTCGGCGAAGGAAGCCGTGACCCGCTACAGGCGGGGGCGCATCCCCGTCGACTACGTTGCCGGCCTCTCCCCGAAGTCGGTCCGCAACGTCCATCGGCTGCTGCATCGCGCGTTGAGCGACGCCGTCGCGTGGGACTACCTCGTGTTCAATCCGGCCGAGCACGCAGCGCTCCCCCGGGCCCGGCGGCGAGGACGCACGACCCCGGAACCGTGGACGATGGACGAGCTCGCGCGGTGGCTGCGCCACGCGCAGCAGGACCGGTTCGCGGCCCTCTGGGTGCTCGCCGCGACAACCGGGATGCGGCGTTCGGAGTTGCTCGGAGTCCGCCGCGACCTGCTCGATCTCGACGCCGGCACCCTGAAGATCGACGACACGTTGATCTCCGTGGGCGGGCGTGCAGAGGAGTCGGACGGCAAGTCCGACGCCGGCGTCCGGGAGGTTTCGCTCGACGCCTTCACCGTGGCCGGTCTGCGGGAGCATCTCGCGATGCTCGACGAGGAGCGGGAGGCGTTCGGCCGCGCCTACGCCCCTGGCGGTTGGCTGTTCGTCTGGCAGGACGGGCGCCGGCCCCATCCGGACTCGGTCACGGACAGGTTCAACCGGCTCGTCGACGCCGCCGGCGCCCGGCGGATCCGTCTGCACGACGTCCGCCACGCGTACGCGACGCTCGCGCTGAACTCGGGTGTCGAGCCCAAGATCCTCAGTGACCGCGTCGGGCACTCGACCCCGGCCGTCACGTTCCAGATCTACACACACCGCTCGACAGGGCTGGACCGGCCCGCGGCGGACCTGATCGGGCGCATGATCGAGGAGGCGGTGAAGCGCTCGCAGGACGACGTCCTCGGCACCGGCTGAGACCGCTCGTACTACCGGTCTTACTACCGAGACATGAGAACGGCCCCCAGGACGATGTCCTGGGGGCCGTTCTTCCTAGTAGCGGGGGTAGGATTCGAACCTACGACCTCTGGGTTATGAGCCCAGCGAGCTACCGAGCTGCTCCACCCCGCGCCGCTGAGTCCCGAAGGACTCTGGTGTTTCTATGTTGTTGTGTTGTTGCTGTGTTGCTCTTGTAGGTAGAACATTACACCCCGGAAAACAGTCCGCGCACGGGGGGTCGGTTTACCGGTTTACCGCCCCTGACCTGCGGCGATGCTCCGCCCGGGACGCCCCTGACGACGTTTCCCCTGGTAAGGCCCCCGACGGAGACTCTCGTGGCGCTGCTCACAGGCCGAAGCATGATCGCGATGCAGGGAGCAGCACCGACACCACGGGTCGCTCCTGCTCCCGACTTCGCGATCACCGCGCCGTGACCACAGCAGGGATCGGTGCGCCTCGGCGGGGCCGCGCCGCCCCGGAAACGCCGAACGGCACCCTCGGGGCGACTAACGCCCCGAGGGTGCCGTTCTCGAGCTGTGATCAGCCCCCCGGCGAGGCGGGGGTGGCCGGGGCCGGCGTCGCCGCGCCCTGGGCCGCCTGGAACTTCTTCACGGCCGCGTCCAGAGCGGCGAGGGCCTGACCCTGGGCCGCGAAGTCACCGGACGACTGGGCCGCCTTGAGCTGTGTCAGCGCGCTCGAGATCTCCGCAGCCGCGGCGGCCTGGGTCGCCGCGCCCCCCGTCCCCGTCGGCACGGGTGTCGTGGGCCTGTTCGGCGTGGTGCCGCCCCGCGGGGGCGTGCCGCTCGCCGCCGCGCCCGCGCCGGGCCCGAAGACCTGGTCCAGGGCCGTCGCCAGGTTGGCGTCGTAGCCGACCCGGCCGCCGAAGCTCACCAGCACGCGGGCCAGCTGCGGGTAGGACGAGTCCTGTCCCGCCCGCTCGATGTACACGGGCTCGACGTAGAGCAGACCGCCGGCCACCGGCAGCGTCAGCAGGTTGCCGTAGTCGATCGTCGTCTGGTTCTGCCGGAGCAGGTTGAGCTCGGACGACACCTGGGGCGAGCCGAGGAACTGCGCCTGGACCTGCTGCGGGCCGAGCGTCTGGGTGTCCGCCGGTAGCTGCAGGACGGTGATCTTGCCGTAGTCGTCCGGTTCGGAGCTGGCCGTCATGTAGGCGGCCATGAACTGGCGTCTCAGGCTGACCAGCGCGCTCGTCAGCTGGAATCTCGCGCCCTGCTGGTTGGGCAGGCCGGTGAGCAGGTAGTACGGGGGCTGGGCGTCCTGCGAGGCGCCGGTGTTGCCCTGCACCGTCGGGTCCGAGGGGACGTCCCAGAACGAGACCGTGGAGAAGAACTCACCCGGGTTGCTGACGTGGTACCGGGTCAGCAGCTCGCGCTGGACCTTGAACTGGTCCTCCGGGTAACGGAAGTGCGCGCGCAGCGAGTCGGTGATCGCCGAGGCCGGCTTCACCGTGTCCGGGAAGGCGCTCATCCAGGTCTTCAGGACCGGGTCGTTCTCGTCGAACGCGTAGAGCGTGACCGTGCCGTCGTAGGCGTCGACGGTCGCTTTCACCGAGTTCCGCAGGTAGCTGACGGTCTCGTTCGGCAGGCGCTGCCCCTGTAGGCCGAGCTGGCTGTCGTTCGTGGTGTCCCCGAGCGGCACCTGCGCGGCGTACGGGTAGTTCTGCAGCGTGGTGTACCCGTCGAGGATCCATTGCACCCGGCCGTCGACGACCGCGGGATACGGGTCGTTGTCCACCGTCAGCCACGGCGCGGCCTTCTCGACACGCTCCCGCGGATCACGGTTGTACATGATCTTCGAGTTGTCGTTGATCGAGCTGTTGAACAGGATGTTCCGCTCGCCGTAGTACAGCGAGAAGGCGAGCCGGCTGAAGATGTTGCCGATGGACACCCCGCCCTTGCCGTTGTAGGTGAACTGGGCGCTGTCCGTGTCGTACTCGCGGGGCGCGTCGCCAGTCCCTGCCCCGACGATCGAGTAGTCCGTGATCTTCTCGCCGTAATAGATCCGCGGCTCGGTGACCGGGATGTCGCCCTGGGTCGTCGTGTCGCTGACCGTGAAGTTGGGCAGGCCGCCCTGGCCGCCGGTGTCCTCGAGCGCGGCGTTGACCTGGTTCGCCGGCGCGGCGACGAACCCGTTGCCGTGGGTGTAGACGAGGTGGCGGTTGATCCAGTCCTGCTGGTTGCCGGTCAGGGCGCTGGAGTCCAGCTCGCGGGCGGCGACGATGTAGTCCTGCTTCGTCCCGCCGACGGTGTAGCGGTCGATGTCCAGCTTGTCCGGGAAGCCGTAGAAGTTCCGTCGCTGCTGGAGCTGGGTGAATGTCTTCGCCAGCTTGCTCGGGTCCAGCAGGCGGATGTTCTGCACCGTCGCGGCGTCGTCCCGGATCTGCGTGGAGGTGGCCGCCGACGTGCCGCTGTAGGGCTGCACGGTGACCTTGTCGTCCGTCAGCCCGAAGGCCGCACGGGTGGCGGTGATGTTGCGCTCGATCGACGGCGCCTCGCGCTCGTTCGCGTTGGGCGCGACGACGAACTGCTGCAGGACGGCGGGCCACGCCGCACCGACCAGAACGCTGGAGAGCACCAGCAGCACCACCGCGATCGTGGGCAGCTGCAGGTTCCGGCGGAACACCGCGCCGAAGAACGCCGCGGCGCAGATGATCGAGATGAAGAGCAGGATCAGCTTCGCCGGCATCACGGCGTTGAGGTCCGTGTAGGTGGCGCCGTTGAAGTTCGGGTTGCGGTCGGAGAACAGCAGCTCGAAGCGGTCCAGGTAGTAGGCGACGGCCTTGAGCAGCACGAAAACGCCCGCGAGGATCGCGAGCTGCGCGCGGGCCGCGGCCGAGACCTGACCGGAGCGGCCGCTGAGCCGGATCCCGCCGAAGACGTAGTGCGTGACGACGGCGACGACGAAGCTCACCGCCACGGTCACGAACAGCCAGTCCAGCAGCAGCCGCAGGAACGGCAGCTCGAAGGCGTAGAAGCTGATGTCGTAGCCGAACTCGGGATCCGTCTGGTTGAACGGTGTGGAGTGCAGGAACATCTGCACCGTCTGCCAGTCCCCCTGCGCGGCGAGCCCGGCGATGATGCCGACGGCCACCGGGATCCCGATGCCGAACAGCTTCAGCCTCGAGATGATCACCGTGCGGTAGCGCGCGATGGGGTCCTCGGGCCCGGTGACCGGCACGAACACCGGCCGGAACCGGTAGCCGATCCACAGGGTGAGCGCGACGGCGCCGCCCATGAGGAGGCCGCCGACGATGAACTCCACGATCCGGGTGAACAGGACCGTGGTGAGGACGCCACGGAAGCCCACCTCGCCGAACCACAGGAAGTCGACGTAGAAGTCGACCACCCGGGAGCCCCCGAGGAGCACCACCACGAGCACGGCGGCCGCGATGAGCAGAATCCTGGTTCGGCGGGAGAGAGACGGGGCTCCCACCGGGGGCCGCATGGCCACGGGCACGCTCCTACAGGTCGGGTCGGACTCGGCCGGACGTCACCGTCGGACCCGGCTACGACGGCGGGAGGAGGCGCACCCGGGTGTCGTCCCGCCTACCGCAACGCCGGGCCCAGTGGCGTGCCCTGCTGGGACAACTCTACGGACGGCCTGTGGAGTTCCCGTGTGAGGGGACCCCGTGACCGGCGCTTTCGCGCCCGGCGAAGCCGGGCCGGGAAGCCGCCGGGACCGTCCGGACCCGCGTACCGTGGACGCCATGAGTGACGTCCCGTTCGGCTTCGGCCCTTCCGACCGCGACCCGGATCGCGACCGCAATCGCCCGCGGGACGAATCGGGCGACAAGGGAGATAACACCCCGGATGGACCCAATGATCCGTTCGGCCTCGGCAACCTGCCTGGTGGCGGCCAGTTCCCGGGTGGGATCCCCGGTTTCCCGGGTGGTCTGCCGGGCATGCCCGGCGCGGGCGGCCCCGGCGGCTTCGACGTCAGCCAGCTCGGTCAGATGCTGACCCAGCTCGGCCAGATGTTGAGCAGCGCGCAGGCCTCCGGCGGCGACGGCCCGGTCAACTACGAGCTCGCCGCGCAGATGGCCTCCCAGCAGCTCGCGCAGACGACGTCGTCGCTCACCGACGCGCAGCGCGCCGCGGTGTCCGACGCCGTCAAGCTCGCGGAGCTGTGGCTGGACCCGGCCACGAACTTCCCCGCCGGCGCCACCGAGACCGTCGCGTGGACGCCGACGGAGTGGGTCAAGGAGAGCATGCCCACCTGGAAGCGGCTGTGCGACCCGGTGGCGCAGCGCGTCTCCGGCGCCTGGGTCGAGGGGCTGCCCGAGGAGGTCCGCGCCGCGGCCGGGCCGATGCTGGCGATGATCGGCCAGATGGGCGGGTTCGCGTTCGGCTCGCAGCTCGGGAGCGGCCTGGGCCAGCTCGCGGCCGAGGTGTTGACGTCCACCGACATCGGCTTCCCGGTCGGGCCGGGCCGCACGGCGGCGCTGCTGCCCGAGGCCGTCGAGAGGTTCACGCAGGGCCTGGACCGCCCGGCCAGCGAGGTCATGATCTATCTGGCCGCCCGCGAGGCCGCGCACCACCGCCTGTTCGCGCACGTCGGCTGGCTGCGGGAGCGGCTGCTCGGCGCCGTCGAGGAGTACGCGCGGGGCATCACCATCGACACCTCACGGATCGAGGAGATCGCCCGGGACATCGACCCGGCGAACCCCGCCTCCATCCAGGAGGCCATGCAGTCCGGCATGTTCGAGCCGCAGACCACGCCCGAGCAGAAGGCGGCGCTGGCCCGGCTGGAGACCCTGCTCGCCCTGATCGAGGGCTGGGTGGACGCCGTCGTCGCCGAGGCCGTCGGCGACCGGCTGCCCGGCGCGGAGGCGCTGCGGGAGACGCTGCGCCGCCGTCGCGCCTCGGGCGGGCCGGCCGAGCAGGCGTTCGCCTCGATCGTCGGGCTGGAGCTGCGGCCGCGCAAGCTGCGCTCCGCCGCCGAGCTGTGGCGTCTGCTCACCGAGGAGCGCGGGATCGAGGGCCGGGACGCCATCTGGGCGCACCCGGACCTGCTGCCCGTCGCGGACGACCTGGACGACCCGGCCGGGTTCGTGTCCCACCGGGACACGAACGACCCGATCGCCGAGCTGGAGAAGCAGTTCGCGGCGGACGCCCGGGCCGCCGCCGAGGCGGAGAAGACGTCGGGCTCCTCGTCGGACGAGCCGAAGGACGCCTCGACGGAGGACGACGGACCGGACGAGCCCCCCGCCCCGCGCAGCTGAGCACGTCACGGACGGGCCGCCGGGATCTCCCGGCGGCCCGTTCGCGTGCGCGGGTCAGGCGGTGACGGCGGACTGCTCGTCGTCCCCGAGCGCCGGCGTGGGCTCGCCGTCCGTGCCGACCATCCCGAGTCCCGCGGCCGCGGAGAGCCCCTCGAGGTAGCCCATGGCCCGCTCGGTGCGCGGGTAGTGGCGCACCAGGGCCCAGAAGGCGCCGTCGTGACCGGGTTCCAGCAGGTGCGCGAGCTCGTGGACCAGCACGTAGTCCACCACCCAGCCGGGCACGTCGCGCAGCTTCTCGCTGATCCTGATGGTGCCGTCCGCGGGCGTGCAGGACGCCCAGCGGGTGCGCATCGGGGGCACCCAGCGGACGGTCGTGGGAGTCGCCTTGCCGCCCAGGTACCGCCGGGACAGCTCCAGGCATCGTCGGCGCAGGGCGTCGTCCCCGTGCCGGCCGGGCGACCGCCGTTTCGCCTCGCTGCGCTCGAGGCGGCGGACCATCTCGTCCACCCAGCGCCGTTCCTCGGACTCGCTCATCCACCCCGGGATGAACACGATCACCGTGTCACCCTCGCGCCGGGCGCTGACCATCCGACGTCGCCGGTCACTACGCCTGACCTCGACGACCGCAGGGCTCGCCATCACCCCACCCTAGGCGTCGCGGCGCCCCGGCGGGCCGTCCGGTCCGCTGTGAGAAGTTGTCCACAACGGTTGCCCACAGGGGGAAGGATCTGTGGACGGACGTTCGCGCCGCGCGACGACGCCGGGGACGGTGGGTCCGTGCTGCCGCCCCGGATCGTCCTCGCCCCGCACCTTCCCCTGCTCACCCACGGCGGTCACGGCCGTCGGATCGGCCTGGACCCCGCGCGCTCGCTCGCCGTCGACGACCTGGCCGAACCGCTGGCCCTGCTGCTCGACGGGCTCGTCGCGCCCGTGGCGACGGAGGCCTGGCTGGCCGGGGCGACGGCCCGGGGCGTCCCGCCGGACGACGCCCGGTCGCTCGTGCGGGACCTGCTCGACGCCGGCGCGCTCGTCGACGCCGCGGAGCCGGAGCGTGTCGCACGACACCGCGCGGCCGGCACGGTCGTCGTCCGCGGCGACGGGCCGCTCGCCGCGGGGATCGCCGGCGCGCTCGCGCGGTGCGGGATCGGCACCGTGCACGTCGCCGCGGCGGGGGTGGTCCCGGGCGCGGACGTGGGGTGCGGGTACGGGGACGCCGACGTCGGCCGGTTGCGGTCCGAGGCCCTCGCCGACGTCGTGCGCCGGGTCGCGCCGGAGACGTGCACGGGGCCGCCGCCGCGCGGCCTCCGCCCGGATCTCGTGGTGCTGGCGGACGCCGTCGTACCCGATCCGCTCGTCGTCACCCGGCTGCTCGCGAACCGCACGGACCATCTCCCGGTGCTGGTCAGGGACGGTCTCGGGCTCGTCGGACCGCTGGTGCTGCTGGGCCGGACCCCGTGCGTGCGGTGCGTGGAACTCGATCGGGCACAGCGCGACGAGGCCTGGCCGGAGATCGCCGCGCAGCTCGCGGGCACATGCGGCAGCGCGGACCCCGCGACGCTCGCGGCCACCGCCGCGCTCGGCGCCGCGCAGGCGCTCGCGGCGCTCGACGGCCCCTCGGGCGGCAGCCCGGCCCCGCCGTCGATCGGGGCCACCCTGGAGCTCAACGCCCGCTCCGGCACCGTCAAGCGCCGGCTGTGGGACGCGCATCCGGACTGCCCCTGCGGGGCGGGTGCGACGTCGGCTACGTGGCCGACTCCGCGGCTTCGGGAGACAATCATGAGGTGAGCGACATACCACGCCGTACGGCGTCACGAACGGCCAAGCTCGCGAGCCTGCCGCTCGGGGCGGCAGGGCGGGCCGCGGCCGGATGGGGTCGCCGGATGGCCGGCGGGGATCGCGAGGAGATCTCCGCGCAGATGATGGCCAAGAGCGCCGAGCAGCTGTTCGCGGTGCTCGGCGAGCTCAAGGGCGGCGCGATGAAGTTCGGCCAGGCGCTGAGCGTCTTCGAGGCCGCGGTGCCCGACGAGATGGCGGAGCCGTTCCGCGAGGCGCTGGTGAAGCTGCAGACCGCGGCGCCCCCGATGCCGGGCGCGGACGTCCATCGGATGCTGGCCGAGCAGTTCGGCCGCGGCTGGCGCACCCGGTTCCGCGAGTTCGACGAGACCCCGGCCGCCGCCGCGAGCATCGGCCAGGTCCACCGGGCCGTCTGGCGCGACGGCCGCGAGGTGGCCGTGAAGGTCCAGTACCCGGGCGCCGAGGCCGCTCTGGTCTCGGACCTGCGGCAACTGTCCCGGATGAGCCGGCTGCTGGCCCCGCTCGCCCCCGGCATGGAGATCAAACCCCTCATCGCGGAGCTGCAGGACCGGATGGTCGAGGAGCTGGACTACCGGGACGAGGCCGCGAACCAGCGGGCGTTCGCCGCGGTGTTCGACGGCGACCCGGAGATCAAGGTGCCGGCCGTCGTCGCGTCGGCGCCGAAGGCCATGGTCAGCGAGTGGGTCACCGGGCGGAAGCTGTCCGACGTCATCCGCTCCGGTACCACCGAGGAGCGGGACCACGCGGGCGCGCGGCTGGCCGCCTTCCACTACTCCGCGCCGTACCGGGCCCATCTCCTGCACGCGGACCCGCATCCGGGGAACTTCCAGATCCTGGGCGACGGGAGGTTGCTCGTCGTCGACTACGGCGCGGTGGCCCGGCTGCCGGAGGGCCTGCCCGGGCCGCTGGTGCAGATGACGAAGTTCGCGCTGGAGAACCGGCCCGAGGACCTGATGGACCTCATGCGGAACGAGGGGTTCGTCCGCGCGGGCACGGAGATCACCGCGGCGGAGGCGCTCGGCTACCTGGCGCCCTTCACCGAGCCGCTGCACACGGAGCGGTTCCGGTTCACCCGGGCCTGGCTGCAGGCACAGGCGGGACGGGTCGGGGACCTGCGCAGCCCGGAGTTCGACACCGGCCGCGCACTCAACCTCCCGCCCCAGTACCTGCTGGTGCACCGGGTCACGCTCGGCACGCTCGGGGTGCTCTGCCAGCTCGAGGCGGACGTGCCGCTGCGCGGGATCGTGGGGCACTGGCAGCCGGAGCTGTTCGAGGCGGACGCCGCGACGTAGTCCGAGGACATGACGACGCCCGCCCGGGCGGTAGCGAACCGGGCGGGCGTCCTCTCGTACCGCGACGGGGCCCCGACGAGGTGGCGCACCACGGCGCCGGGCCACCGGCCGTCGCGGGCCCGGGCGACGTCAGCCGGTCACGCGGGCGCGCTCGGCCCGGCGGGCGGCGTAGGCCGCGAGCCGGGACCAGAGGCGCCCCGCGGTCAGCTCGCGCGCCTGGCGGTACCTGCGCGCGGCCTCCTCGGCGTCGTGCTGTCGTGATCGAGCGAGGGCTTCTTCGAGCAACATGACGTTCTCCAGCGAGGTGTGGGTCGGCACGCGGGTGTCGGACGGGCGGGTGCGGAAGGTGAGGTAGTTCATCGGAGGTCTCCTCAGATCGGTGATCGGCCCCGGGGGGCGGTCGGTGTCGAGCGCGGCTTTCGGGTGGATCAGGCGGATGCGGTCGCGGCCCAGGCCCTGTCCCGGGCGAGGTCGGCCTTGCTCGGCCGGCCCCTCGGCCTCTTCCGAGGGACCACGGCGCCCCGCTCGAAGATCTCGCCGCCCCACACGCCCCAGGGCTCCTCCCTCCGCAGCGCCCCGGCCAGGCACTCGCTCCTGATCGGGCACCGGGAGCAGAGGCCCTTCGCCCGCTCCAGCTCCGCGGGGGACTCCGCGAACCAGAGGTCGGCGTCGCCGCTGCGGCACGGCAGGTCGAGTTCCGTCTCCGGGACCGCGCTCAGCAGGCCGCCGAGGGGTGGGACGAGGTCGTCGTCCTCCAGCTCGGCCGTCGAGCCCCCGCCGTCGAACGGGGTTGATCTGACTAGCACCACTACCTCCTGGGGTGAGAGACGTCCTTGTGGTGGGAGGACTTGCTGTTCCATCTGGTGAACCGGTCCTGTCCGAGCGCAGGGGTGCTGTTCTGAACACAAAAAAGGGGCCGCGGACCCCTTGGTGTGGGTTCCGCGGCCCCGAAACTCGTCGGCCGGTGCGCAGCTACGTTCGATGTCGATGCAGCTGCCCTGGAACGGACACACCTGTGGACTTGTGCGAGAGCGGGGAATCGATCGTCAGCGGCACCCACTTCTGCTCCTCGACCCGACGCACGCCCGCGATGCGGACACGTCCGGTCACGGTGGAGACGCCACCGAGGAGGAGCGCGCGACCGCGAACGACAGCCGTGCCCGCGAAGGCGGAGACGGGGACGACCGCGCACGCGTAGCCGGTGCTGCCGGTGCTCATCGTGTTGGTCTCCATGTCGCCCACCTCCTGTCTGCGGATCGGTGTCGTTCGAGTCGTGTCATGCCGGAGGACGGGCTGCCGTGTTCCGTCCGTGTGAAGAGACTAGAAGGACCGCTCGGAGCGGCACAACCGAATTAATCCGTTGATTTGAGAAGAAGTCTCTGGGCTGGCCGGATCACTCGCTCGCCTCGCTGACCAGCGCAAGGACGGCCCGGCCGTACCGGTCCAGCTTCCGGGCGCCGATCCCGGGGATGCCGACGAGCGCCGCGACGTCCGCCGGCCGGTGCTCGGCGATCGCGGTGAGCGTGGCGTCGGTGAAGACGACGTAGGCGGGGATCCCCTGTCCCCTCGCCTCCTCGCTGCGCCACACCCGGAGCCGGTCCAGCAGCTCCGTGTCCACATCGGACGGACAGTCTCCGCAGCGGCGGAGCTTCATCGCGTCCGTCCCCATGAGGGGGCCGCCGCAGATCCGGCAGCGCGGCTTCACCCCGCCCTCCGACGGCCGCCCGCCCTGCGGGATCCGCGAGGCCGGGTGCTCGTCCGGAATGAGGCCGTAGAGGAAGCGGCTGCGCCGGCGGTGCTTGCCGCGCCCCGGCGAGCGGGACAGCGCCCAGGACAGGCGCAGGACGCGCCGCGCCCGGGTGACGCCGACGTAGAGCAGCCGGCGCTCCTCCTCGATCGCCGCCTCGTCACCCTCCGCGTGCTGGATCGGAAGCGTCCCGTCGACGAGACCGACCAGGAAGACGCAGTCCCATTCGAGGCCCTTCGCCGCGTGCAGCGACGCGAGGGTGACGCCCTGGACGACCGGCGGGTGCGACGCGTCCGCCCGGGTCTGCAGCTCCAGGGAGAACCGGCGCAGGTCCGCCTCCGGCTCGACGGCGACGAGTTCCTCCGCGAGCCCGACGATCGCGAGCAGGGACTCCCACTGCGCACGCTGGCTCGCGCCCTGGGGCGGCTCGTCGCTCAGGCCGATCTGGGCGAGGACGCGGCGGGTGGTGTCCACCAGGTCCGTGTCCTGCCCGCTCGCCCCGGCGGTGCGCAACGCGATCATCGCCCGCCGCACCTCGGGGCGGAGGAAGAAGCGTTCGCCGCCGCGGACCTGGTACGGGATCTTCGCCTCGGTGAGCGCCTGCTCGTAGGCCTCGGACTGGGCGTTGATCCGGAAGAGGATCGCGATCTCGCCGGCCGGGGTGCCGTCGGCGATCAACCGGCGGATCTTGGCGGCGACGGCCGCGGCCTCGGCGGGCTCGTCGTCGTGCTCGGAGAAGTCCGGGTCCGGTCCCGGCGGGAGCTGACCGACGAGTTTCAGCCGGCTCCCGGCGACCCGGCCGCGGGCGGCGCCGATCACGGTGTTGGCGGCGGCGACGATCTGGGGCGTGGACCGGTAGTCCCGGGTCAGCCGCACGACGGTGGCCTCCGGAAAGCGGCGCGGGAAGTCCAGCAGGTACCGCGGGGTGGCGGCGGCGAAGGTGTAGATCGTCTGGTTCGCGTCACCGACGACCGTCAGGTCGTCCCGGTCCCCGAGCCAGGCGTCGAGCACGCGTTGCTGCAACGGCGTGACGTCCTGGTACTCGTCGACGACGAAGCAGCGGTAGCGGTCCCGAAACTCCTCGGCGACGGCGCCGTGCTCCTCGAGGGCGGCGGCGACGTGCAGGAGCAGGTCGTCGAAGTCCAGGGCCTGGGCGCGGTTCTTCAGCAGCTCGTAGCCCGCGAAGACCTGGGCGACCTGCTCGGCCGGGCCCGGCACGTCCCGGCGCAGCCTGGCCACCGCGGCCGGGTAGTCCTCCGGGGTGATCAGGCTGGACTTGGCCCATTCGATCTCGTTCGCGAGGTCCCGCAGCGAGTCCGAGTCCGTGCCGGCCTTCGCCCGCGCGGCGGCCTGGCCGACGAGCCGGAGCTTGCCGTCCAGCAGCTGCCACGGCCGCTCCTCGCCCACGACGCGGGGCCAGAAGTAGCGCAGCTGGCGCAGGGCGGCGGCGTGGAAGGTGCGGGCCTGGACCCCGGAGGCGTCGAGCGCGCGGAGCCGGGTGCGCAGCTCGCCGGCGGCCCGCGCGGTGAAGGTGACGGCGAGGACCTGGCCGGGCGCGACGTGCCCCTGCCGGACGAGGTGCGCGATGCGCTGGGTGATCGTGCGGGTCTTGCCCGTGCCGGCCCCGGCCAGGACGCACACCGGGCCGCGGGGAGCCGTGACCGCCGCCGTCTGCTCCTCGTCCAGTCGGGTGTCCAGCAGCGTCTCGGTCACCCGGCCATCCTGACAGGCGCCCCCGACAGCCGGAGGCAGGGTCTCGAACACGCGTGCGGACGAGTGATCCACGGCACAATGCCGGTCGGAAGGCCGTCCCGGGCGTGGAGCGTTGAGGAGGGTATGGCTCAGCTGACGATGTACTCGACCACGTGGTGCGGCTACTGCCGCCGTCTCAAGCTCCAGCTCGACGAGGCGGGGATCGCCTACCGTGAGATCGACATCGAGCGGAACCCGGACGCGGCGCGTTTCGTCGAGGGTGTGAACGGCGGCAACCAGACCGTCCCCACCGTCCTCTTCCCGGACGAGACCACCGCGACGAACCCGAGCTTCGCCGACGTCAGGAAGAAGCTCACGGTCGTCTGACGGCTGCTCACGCACGAGTTCGCGGGCTCGCGCACATGTTCCAGCATGCGCGTGGGCCCGCGAACTCGTGTGTCAGCCCCTGGGTCAGCCCTGCGCGGCCCAGGACTCGAGCATCGACCGGGCGATCGAGATGCTGCCGGGGAGCAGGACGAGGCGTTGCCCGGGCTCCGGTTGCGCCGCCCAGTCGCCCTTCTCCATCGCCTCCCTGACCTCGGCGCGGGTGACCCAGATGGCCTCCTCGATCTCGCCGTCCGCGGGGCGCAGGGGCTGCGACGGGTCCGCGAGGGCGTGGAAGCCGACCATCAGCGAGCGCGGGAAGGGCCAGCCCTGACTGCCGAGGTAACGGATGTCCGTGACGTCCAGGCCGACCTCCTCGCCGACCTCCCGCACCACGCACGCCTCGAGCGACTCGCCGGCCTCGACGAAGCCCGCCAGCACCGAGTAGCGCCCCTGCGGCCACACCGGCTGCCGGGCGAGCAGGACCTGGTCCGCCCCGTCGTGGACGAGGCAGATGATCGCCGGGTCCGTGCGCGGGTACTCCTCGTGCTGCTCCGCGGTGCACCGGCGCGCCCAGCCCGCGTTGTGCGGGACCGTGGGCGAGCCGTCCCGGGAACAGAACCGGGCGGCGTCGTGCCAGTTCAGGACGGCGACGGCACCGGTCAGCAGGCCCGCGCCCAGCGCGTCGAGCTCGGCGCCGACGGCGCGCAGGTCCGTCCACTCCGAGGGGTCGTCCCCCGCGACGAGGTCCGGGCCGCCGCGCATGGCCCAGTAGGCGACGCCGTCCTCCTCGCCGAGCACCACCGCGTCGGCCGGCGGGGCGTCCGCGACGTCCCGCGCCGCGCGTGTCTTGAGCCGCGCACCCGTCCCGGTGGCGGCGTCCCACGCCGCGGCGTCGCCCTCGCGGAACGCGCTGGGCGGCGGCGTCGTCCACTCGACGGGCGTGCGGCCCTTCTCGTCCACGACGACGACCCGGGCGTTCGGCCAGCCCGCCTTCTGCCGTTCGACGTCCAGACGCAGCGGCTCGTCCCGCGCCACCGTGGAGCGGGACAGCACGGGGGGCTGGACCAGCTTGAAGTCTCCTGCAGCCTTCGTCACGCGATTCCTCCAGTACTGATCCCGCCCAGGGCCCGCAGCCGCGGCCCGACGACCTCGGCATCGCCCACGATCACACCGGTGAACCGGCTGGGCGCGAAGAACTCCAACGCGATCTCCGCGACCTCCTCGGGCGTCACCGCCTCGAGCCGGACCGGGCGCTCGCGGAGCCAGTCGACCGACAGCCCGTCCGCGTCCAGTGCGGCGAGGGTGGAGGCGAGGCCGCCCTGGCTGTCCAGCGAGATCAGCAATGCGCCGATCGCGTAGCGGCGGGCGGCGTCGATCTCGTCGACCGTGGGCGGGACGGCCGTCATCCGGCCCAGCTCGTAGCGGGTCTCGAGCAGCGCGGCGGCCGTGACGTCGCTCGCGACGTCCGTCTCCACCCCGAGCACGGCCCCGCCGGGCAGGAACTCGACGCCCGAGTGCGCCCCGTAGGTGTAGCCCTTGTCCTCGCGGATGTTCTCCATCCAGCGCGAGGAGAAGTACCCGCCGAACACCAGGTTGGCGAGTTGGAAGGCGGCGTAGCGCGGGTCCGCCCTTCGCGGCGCGGGCGCCGAGAGCCGCAGCTGCGACTGCACGGACCCGGCCCGGTGGACGAGCTCGAGATCGCTCGGCGCGGGCATCGGCGGCGCACCGAGCTCGTGGGCCCGTGCGGACGACGTCCAGCCGGCCAGCTGCTCGGTGACGGCGGCGATCGCCGCGTCCGGGTCGATGTCCCCGACGAGCACCAGGGTGGAACCCCGCGGGACGATGCCCGCCCTGTGCAGGGCGCGCACCTCGATGGCCTCGACGGCGGCCACGGCCTCCCCGGTCGGCATCTCCAGGGCGACCGGGTGGGAGCCGAACCGCTTTCGCTGCAGCGCCTCCCGGGCGACGGTGCTCGGCTGGGCGCGGGCGACGCTGATCCGCTCGACGAGCCGCTCGCGCTCCCGGACGACCTCGCGGTCCGGGTAGGCCGCGGCGGTGAGGACGTCCGCGAGCACGCCGACCATCACGGGCAGGCCCGCGGCCAGGCCGGAGCCGTGCACGAGGACCCGCTCGGGATCGACCGCGACTCCGAGGTCCGCGCCGACGGACGCCAGCTCGTCGTCGATGCCCACGCGGTCCCGGGTGGCGGTGCCGGTGAGCATCGTCGACGACAGCAACTCGGCCCGGGCGGTGAACGCCGGGTCCGCGGTGTCCCCGGGCGCGGCGAACGGGACCCGCAGCCGCATCTCGACCATCGGCACCCCGGAGCGGTGTGCGGCGAGCACGCGCAGGCCGTTGGGCAGGGTCGTCGTGGTGACGTCCGGGAGCGGCACCTCACGGGTGTCGCCCAGCGGCGGCAGCGGCCGGGGCCCCGTTCCGGTGCGGCCGATCTCCTCGGCGGTGCGGTGCGTGGTGGGCGCGCTCACGCGTCCCCTTCCTCTCCGGCGGCGGGTTCGACGAGCAGCACGGCGCGTCCGGCCGAGCGCAGTGCCTCGGCGGCGGCCCGGACCTGCTCCGGTGTGACGGCGGCGATCCGGGCGGGCAGCTCGGTGGCGATCTCGGCGCGGCCGTACAGCAGTTCGCGCGCGCCGAGGCCGAGCATCCGGTACATCACCCGGTCGTCCTCGTGGTGCAGCGCGGCGGCCCAGCGGGCGGACTGGCGGGCCAGCTCGTCCGTGCTCGGGCCCTCGGCGGCGAGCTTGTCCAGCTCCTCGTCGATCGCGCCCAGCACCCGGTCCGGGTCCACGGTCCCGGGGTGCACCGCGGTGATCGTGAAGGTGTCCGGGTCCCGGGCGTCGAGCGGGCCGCCCATCAGGCCATTGCTGGCGGAGACGTCCGTGACCAGCCCGTCCGCGTGCACCAGCCGGCGCTGAAGGCGGGCCGCCTCGCCCTCGCTCAGGACCGACGCCAGCAGCGAGTGCCCCAGGTACCCGTCGAGGTCGGTGGTGGGGTCCGGCACCCGGTAGCCGACGGCGAGCGCCGGCAGCGGGGCGTGCGCGTCCGGCACGGACTGCCGCTTCTCGCTGCCCGGGACCGGCTCGCCGAACGACGGCCGCACCGGGGTGGGCCTTGCGGGGATGTCCCCGAAGTGCTTCTCGACGAGCGCCATCACCCCGTCGACCCCGCCGGCCGACCCGAAGTCACCGTGCACGGTGACCATCGCGTTCCCCGGGGCGTAGAAGGTGTCGAAGAAGGAGGCGGCGTCGTCGAGGCTCGCCTGTTCCAGCTCGGAGAAGTCCCCGTAGCCGTTGTGCGCGTTCGGGAACGTGTCGTAGAGGACCGGCGGCAGGAGGATCCACGGAAATCCGCCGTAGGGCCGGTTCAGCACGTTGAGCCGGATCTCCTCCTTGACGACGTCGACCTGGTTGCGCAGGTTCTCCTCGGTCAGCTTCGGTGCGCGCAGCCGGTCCGCCTCCAGGAACAGCGCACGCTCGAGCGCCGCGCCGGGCAGGACCTCGAAGTAGTCCGTGTAGTCCTGGTGGGTGGAGCCGTTGAAGATCCCGCCCGAACCCTGGACGTGCCGGAAGTGCGCCAGTTTCTCCAGGCTCTCGCTGCCCTGGAACATCAGGTGCTCGAACAGGTGCGCGAACCCCGTCCGGCCCTCGGGCTCGGACCGGAAGCCCACGTCCACGTGCACGGCGACACCGACGACGGGGGTGGCGGGGTCCGGGACCAGGAGCACCCGCAGCCCGTTCGGCAGGGTCACGCGGTGAAGTTCTGTCGCTGACACGGATCCGACCCTAGCCCGGCACACCGACGACCCGCCTGCGGACGGGGTGGTCAGCCCGGACGCCGCTCCGCGGACCGGGCACCCCGATCAGCACGACGGCGACGACGGCGACGACGAGCGCGAGGATCCCCGCGGCCAGGACCAGCAGGCCCCCGCGCCCGGCCCGACCGTCTGCTCGATCTCGACGGCGCCCGCCGACCTCGGCGCCGAGCCCCGGAACCGCACGTAGGCGGTGGAGTTGCGCGCGGCGGCGTTGATCGTCAGCCAGATCATGAGGGTGGCGGCACCAGGATCCCTGCGCCCGCCGCGCCCAGGGCCCGAACCACAGTCCCGCCACCACGAGGAGAACCGCGCCGATCACCAGAGGCAGGCCCTGCAGGTTCGAGGTCATCCCGTACCCGCTCGCCGGCTCGACCGTGTCGCGCCACCCGAAGACCGACCCGAGCTCGGGGAAGTTGGCGTGCGCGTAGGCGCCGAGGAACAGCCCGAGGACGAACCAGACCGAGACCAGCGTCATCACGGCGTCGGTCCGCCGGGTGGCGTGAATCCGCGGCTGACCCGAGTCCCGGAACAGCGGCCAGGTCCGAGCCGCCTCGCGGCGTTCCGTCGTGTCCGCCATGGTGGCTCCTCCTCGAGAGAACGCCGCCCTGCGGCCGGGACCGATCCTAGGCGGGCGGCAGCACCACGAACTGGCGCAGCGCCAGGTCCGGGTAGGTGACCGGCCCCCGCGGGCCGGGCGTGTGGTCCACGTTGATCCCGGTCTCGGGCAGGCCGAGCAGCTTGTAGCCGTCGAGCAGGCGGGTCGGGGTGTTCCAGAACGCGCCGGTGCCGGTGTAGGCGTCGAGGAAGCGGTGCGCGACCGCCTCGTCCTCGGCGCAGATGCATGCGGCCAGACCGGACGTCTCGCGCGCTGCGGTGAGGGCCGCGTCGACCGCGCCGTCGACGGGCGCGACCGTCACGTGCGCCTCGTTGCCGGAGTCGAGCGCCCACTCGTGGCCCAGGGCGTGCGCGTGCGGGGGCAGGCTGAGCGCGATCCCCCGGTCCCGCAGCACCTTCTCCGCGACCGGCAGCAGCCGGTCGTAGACGGGCCGGTCGATCAGCAGCAGGTTCAGCCGGTTGCAGACGCCGAGCCGGTCCGTGCTGTCGTGCACCAGGCGCTCGACCACCGCATCGTCCGCGCTGGAGTCCAGGTAGAGCACCCCGCCACCGTCGGCGTGGGCGAGGACGCGGGTGCCCGCGGCGGCGCCGAGCGCGGACAGCTTGCGGGTGACCTCCCCGCTGCCCCGGACGACGACGAGCGGCACCAGGTCCGGCAGCCCGACGAGCGCCTCGGCGCCCGCGTGCCCCGGCAGCGGGACGAGCTGGACGGCCGCGGCGGGGATGCCGTGCCTCTCGAGGGCGGGCGCGATCACGAGCTCGACGAGGGCGGTCGCGCTGCCCAGCGCGGCGGACCCGGTGCGCAGGACGGCGGCGCTGCGGGCCTTGAGGACCTGCGAGGCCACGTCGATCGTCACGTTCGGGCGGGCCTCGAAGACCGCGCCGATCACGCCGACCGGGATGCGCCGCTCGAACACCCGCTCCCCCGACGGCAGCGTGCGGACGAACCGCTCGACGTCCGGTTCGGGGGTGTCCGCGAGGACGTCGAGCTGGGTCGCCATGTCCGCCAGGCGCTCCGGGGTGAGACGGAGGCGGTCCAGCAGGCCGGCGGCCATGCCGGCGGCGGTGGCGGCGCCGACGTCCGCGGCGTTGGCGGCCAGCAGCTCCGGGGCCCGGCTGCGGAGCAGCTCGGCGGCGGTCCGCAGGGCGGCGTCGACGGCCGGTCCCCCCGCGGCGCGAACCCCCGGCGCGGCCGCGGCGGCCCGCTGCGCGGAGGTACGGACGGCCTCGAACTCTTCGGAACTCACGCCCCCAGATTACGGCCCCCGCTCAGGCACGGGTTCACGCGCTCGCGCACAGGTCGGAACCTGTGCGCCGACCCGTGAACCTGTGCGTGAGCGGTCAGGGGACGGGCTCGGCGTAGACGACGATGTTGTCCTCGTAGCTCCGGATCCTGCTGTCGAAGCGGCCGCCGCAGGTGATGAGGACGAGCCTCGGCGCGCCGGTCCGATCGAAGGTGTCCGGCGGCAGCGCGGCCTTGACGAACTCCCGACGCGCGACGACCCGGTACCGCAGCACGGCGCCGCGCTCGCCGGTCAGCACGGCCTCCTCCCCGACCGTCAGGACCGGCAGGACCGCCAGTGCGCCGATCCCCTCGAGCCGGGAGTCCACGTGCCCCGCGACGACGACCGTCCCGGAACCCGAACCCGCCAGCGCTCCCGGTGCCCACCAGCCGACGGTCTGCGGCGGGTCCGGGATGACGAGCGCGCCGTCCGGGCCGGTGCCGACGGGCACGACCGGCGCGGTGACGGCGCGTCCGGGCAGGTCGAGCCGGGCGGGGACCTCGCCGACGAAGGCCCGCGGCGCCGCGGACGCGCTCGTCGTCGCCAGCGGGACGTCGCCGACGGACGTCGCCTCGACGCGCGGGGCCGCCTGGCCGTCCACGAACAGCACGACGCCGGTGACCAGGAGCGCCGCCCCGCACAGGGCGAGGAACGCGGCCGGCCACCGGCGCCGCGGGCTCACCGGGTCAGGCGTCGGAGCGGGAGCGGCGCGTCCATGCGGCGGCGCCACCGATCAGCACGATGCCGAGCCCGCCGACGGCGAGCGGGAGCACCGGGGCGCTCTCCGCGGACGACGCTGCGGCCTGGCCGCCCGTCCCCGCGTTCACCGAGCCGGGCGTCGAGGCCCCCGCGGACGAGGACGCCGACCCGACCTGCGCGGCGAGCGCGTCCAGCCTGGCGAGCGCGTCCCGGGCCGCGGCCTTCGCCTCGGCAGAGGCGTTCGGGTCGTTCAGCACGGTGTTGGCAGCGGTGCGGGCCTGCTCGATGAGCGAGTTCGCGGCCTGCAGCCAAGCGGTGTCGAAGGGCTGCCCCGAGCGCGACTGAAGGTCCGCGACCAGAGCCTGCGTCTGCGCGTCGAGCTGGTCGCCGAGGGCGACACCCTGGGCCGTGGCCGCCTGCTTGATCTGGTCGAGCAGCGCCTGTCCCTGGCTGGTCACGTCCGGCGCGAGGCCCTTGACCTGGTCGCCGACGCCCTTGTCCGTGCCGAGGCCGCCCAGCGCGACGAGCGCGAGCGCGCCCTGGTTGGCCTGGCCGAACGCCTGGCGGGCCGCGTCGGTGGCCTGGCCGGTGGCGTCGCCGGGGTTCGGCGGCGCGACGGCGCCCGGCGTCGGTGCGGCGGGCGCCTGCTCGCCCGACGAGCAGGCCGCGGCCCCGGTCAGCGCGACCGCGACGAGCAGGGTGCCGGCCGTGAGGCGGGCCGAGCGAGTGGTCATGTGGTTCCCCCGAGTTGTGCTCACGGCCGATGGGTACGCGGCGCGACGGCTCCGCGCAACTCCGTGGCCTCCATCGGGTGGACCAGTTGGTCCACCCGTTTGCGCCACCGCCAGGAGGGGTAACTCACGGCCCCGGCGGTGCGATGT
The DNA here is from genome assembly GCF_025465255.1 of Pseudonocardia sp. Taxonomy (GTDB): domain Bacteria; phylum Actinomycetota; class Actinomycetes; order Mycobacteriales; family Pseudonocardiaceae; genus Pseudonocardia. The sequence goes on along the minus strand of NZ_JAODNI010000092.1, from coordinate 126,825 downwards.
GGACGACGGTCGTGGTCGTCATCTCGTCCAGGAGCTCGGGCCCGTAGCCGAAGCCCTGCCCGCTCGCCCGGCGCGGCTGCGCGGCGCCACCGGGAGCGCCCCCGAACGCAGCGTTGATCTTCACCGTGCCGACCGGCAGCTCCCGCCAGGCCCGCTGCGCGTGCCCCATGTCCGGGGTCAGCACCACGGCCGCGAGCCCGTACCGGTCGTCGGCGGCCTCGCGGAGCGCGGTGTCGAAGTCGGGGACGACGCGGACGGGCGCGACCGGGCCGAAGGTCTCCTCGCGCAGCACCGCCATCGAGGGGGTGCAGCCCGTCAGGACGGTCGGCGGGTAGTAGGCACCGGGCCCATCCGGCAGCTCGCCGCCCGTGCGGACCTCGGCGCCCTCGGCCACCGCAGCGCGGACGTGGTCGTGGACGTGGTCGCGCTGCCGCCGGTCCACGAGCGGTCCGATCCGGTCCGCCCACTCCCCCGCCCGGGCGGTCAGCTCGGCGAGGAACGGCTCGGCGACGTCCTGGTGCACGTAGATGCGCTCGACGGAGACGCAGATCTGCCCGGCGTTCGCGAAGGACCCGAGGGCGGCCTGCTCCGCCGCCCAGGCCGGGTCCACCCCGGTGTCGACGACCATCGGGTCGTTGCCGCCGTTCTCCAGCAGCGCGCGGGCACCGGTGCGGGCGCAGGCCTCGGCGATCGCGCGGCCGGCCGCCGTGCTCCCCACGTGCGCGACGACGTCGACCTCGTCGCTGCGGGCGAGGCGTGCGCCGACCGTGCCGTCCCCGTCCAGGATGCGCAGGACGTCGTCCGGCAGGTGGTCCGCGAGGATCTCGGCGAACCGGCGGCCCGTCGCGGGACAGCGCTCGCTCGGCTTGTGGACGACCGTGTTGCCGGTGACGAGCGCGGCGCCGAGCAGACCCGCGGCGACGGCGACGGGGTCGTTCCACGGGGTCAGGACGGCGACGACGCCGCGCGGCACCGGGACCATCAGGTCCGTTGCGCCCCATCCGCCCTGCAGGCTGCGGCCGCGGTGGACCGGTCCCAGCTCGGCGTACTGCTCGAGGGTGCCGGCTCCGGCCTCGATCCCGCCCCGGGCGTCGTCTCGTGTCTTGCCGGTCTCCCGGGTGTTGAGCTCGGCCAGCTCGTCCGCCGCGGCGCGCACCGCGGCCGCCGCGGCCCGCAGCGCCGCACCTCGTTCCGCGGCGGGGGTCCGGGCCCAGCCGGGCTGGGCGGCCCGGGCGGACGCCAGCGCGTCGGCGACGGCGGGCTCGTCCGCGACGGGCAACTCCGTGGCGACCTCGCCGGTGCTCGGGTCGAGAACGGTGAGGACACGGTCGGACGGGTCGGCCAGGGGGCGCTCGGCGATGTCGGTCACGCCAGGTGCTACCCGCTGCCGGGGAGTTCAACCGCCCGGACGGGCCCCGGTCACCGCCGGGCGCTGGGCGGCGGGACGACCGGCCCGATGTCCCCGTCCGGTGCCTCGTCCAGGTCCACGATCACCGGTGCGTGGTCGCTGGGGCCGGTACCCTTCCGCGCCTTGCGGTCGATCCAGGCGGCCTGCACCCGCCCGGTCGCCGCGTCCCCGGTGAGCACCAGGTCGATCCGCATCCCGAGGTCCTTGTGGAAGCGGCCGGCGCGGTAGTCCCAGTAGGAGAAGACGCGCTCGTCCGGCCAGCGGTCCCGCACGACGTCGCGCAGGCCGGTCGCCTGCAGGGCGGCGAGCGCGTCCCGCTCGGGCTTGGTGACGTGCGTGGACTCGACGAACAGCTCCGGGTCCCACACGTCCGCGTCGGTCGGGGCGATGTTCATGTCCCCGGCGACGACCGTGGTCGCGGCGTCGCCGGCCGCGACCATCGTGCGCAGGGCCTCGAGCCAGCGGAGCTTGTAGGCGTAGTGCGGATCCTCGGGGGCGCGGCCGTTGGGCACGTACACCGAGGTCACGCGCAGTCCCCCGCAGGTCGCGGTGACGGCCCGGGCGTCCGGTGCGGCGTCCTCGTCCGGGAACCGGGGCTCGTCCGGGAGGCCGCGCACGACGTCGTCGAGGCCGACCCGGGAGAGCAGCGCGACCCCGTTCCAGCGGCCCTGCCCGTGGTGGGCGACCTGGTAGCCGCGCTCGGCGAGAACCGCGTCGAAGGTCTCCGCGAAGTCCGCGTCGGACAGCTTGGTCTCCTGCAGACAGACGACGTCCGGGGCCCGCTCGTCGAGCCAGGGCAGGAGCCGCGGGAGCCGGGACTTCGCGGAGTTCACGTTCCAGGTCGCCAGACGCACGGTCGTCGACCCTACGGGGTGCGCCGTCCCGCCGTCAGGGAGTGACGGGCAGCGTGCGGGAGGTCTCCGCCTTGAGGACCGTGCCGTTCTCGGTCGGCGTGCCCGTGAAGAGCGCCAGCGTGCCGACGGCGGGCTTGTCGGTCAGGCCGGAGACATCGACCGTCCCGGTGAGCCCGCCCGCCTCGACGACGGTGGCGCGGTCCCCGGTGAGGGCGGTGACGGTGCCGGTCAGCCGGGCCTTCGGGGCCTGGACCGCCACGGCGGTCGCGGTGTCCCCCGTCCCCGTCACCCGGACGACGACCCGCTCGCCCGCGGTCAGGTCGGCGAGCGCGGTGGCCGTGCCGCGGACCCGGGTGCGGTCGTCGGTCCGGACGGTGACGTCCCCGCCGCCGTCCCGGGTGACGACGAGGCTGCCGCTCGCCGTGCTCTTCACGACGCCGACGAGGAGGGTGTCGTCGCCGGTCCCGCGGGTGTCGCGGTCCCGGCCGCCGCCGCGGCGGTCCTCCCCCGGCCCGGTGCCGAGGAGGTCGGAGCCGCCCAGGTCGTCCTCGGCGGCCGTCAGCCCGACGTCACCACCGCGGGGGCCGCCGCGTCCGTGGCCGCCGCCGGGGATCACCAGTGCCGCGACCACCCCGCCGAGGATCAGCACCGCCAGCACCGCGCCGCCACCGATCGACCAGCGCTTCGACGGACGTCGGCGGCGGGCGGCCGGGGCCGCGACCTGTTCGGCGGGTTCGTTCTCACTGCTCATGACCTCAGCGTCGGGCGCCCGCCTGAGCGGAACCTGAAGGCGCGGGTGTCCTTCAGCCGATCTTCAGGAGGGGCAGCGGAGAATGGCCGGGTGGGAGCCCGGGTGCTGGTGGTCGAGGACGCGGAGGCGATCCGTGCCGCCGTCCTCACGGGACTCGCGGAGGCCGGTTTCGACGCCACCGGCCGCCCGGACGGGCGCACCCTGGAGGACGATCTCGACGGCTACCGGCCCGATCTCGTGGTCCTCGACGTGATGCTTCCCGGCCGCGACGGGTTCGCCCTGCTGGAGGTGGTCCGGCGCACCAGCGACGCCGGCGTCGTCATGCTCACCGCGCGCGACGGCGTCGACGACCGGCTGCGCGGGCTGCACGCCGGCGCGGACGACTACGTGGTCAAGCCGTTCGCCCTGGCCGAGCTCACCGCCCGGGTCACCGCGGTCCTGCGCCGGATGGGGCGCACCCCGAGCACCGTGGAGATCGGGGACCTCGTCGTGGACGCCGCGGCCGGATCGGTGCGGCGCGGCGGGCGGCCGGTGGAGGTGACGGCCACGGAGCTGCGACTGCTGGAGTACCTGGCCGCGCAGCGCGGCCGGGTGGTCAGCAAGACGCAGATCCTGACCCGGATCTGGGGGTACACGGACTACGACCCGAACCTCGTCGAGGTGCACGTCTCGGCGCTGCGCCGCAAGCTCGGCGAGCCGCGGCTGCTGCACACCGTGCGCGGCCTCGGGTACGTGCTGCGCACGGACGCCCCGTGAGCAGGCCCTCCGCGCTGCGCACCGTCTCGCTCCGCCGCCGGGTCACCGCGCTGAGCATGGTCGTGCTCGCCGTCGTGCTCCTGGTCGTCGGGGTGCTGACCGACGTCCTCGTGGCCGCCCAGACCAGGTCCGACCTCGACACCCGGCTGCAGGCCCGCGCCGGGGTCGCCGCCCAGCTCGTCGAGCAGGGGGTGCGGCAGGGCGAGCTCGTCCGTCAGGTCGAGAGCCCCGGCGTCCGCGCGTTCGTGACCGGCAGCGACGGCACGATCTACCGGGACGGCCCGGGAGGCGGCGGCCGCGGGCGGGTCCCGGATACGCGCAACGGGGACCGGGTCGTGCGGAGCGCCCTGCCGGACGGTTCCACGCTCACCCTCGTCGGCGACGAGGACGAGGTCTCCACCGTCCAGCGACGGCTGCGCCGCACGTTGTTCCTGCTGAGCGTCGGCGCGCTGGTCCTCGCCGGGCTGATCACCCTCGCGACGACCCGGGTCGCGCTGGCCCCGCTCGACGCGATGACCGGGCTCGCCCGCTCGATCACCCGCGGGGACCGGGGCAGCCGGCTCGCCCCCACCCGCACGGACACCGAGCTCGGCCGCACGGCCGCGGCCTTCGACGCGATGCTCGACGAGCTGGAGGGGGCGGAGGCGACCGCGCGGGCGTCGGAGGCCCGGACCCGCCAGTTCGTCGCCGACGCCGCGCACGAGCTGCGCACCCCGCTGGCCGGGGTGCAGGCCGCCGCGGAGGCGGCCATCGCCCCCGGGCTGGCGGCGGAGGACCGGGACCGGTTGCACCTGCTCCTGCTGCGCGAGACCCACCGCGCCGGCCGGCTGGTCGACGACCTGCTCGTGCTCGCGCGCCTCGACGCCGGGATCGAGCTGCGACGCGAACCGGTCGACCTGCTGGAGCTGGCCCGCACGGAGGTCGAGCGCGTGCGGCTGCTGGCCCCGCAGGTGGCCGTCGAGCTCGAGGGGGATCCGGTGGTCGTGCCCGGGGACGCGCCGCGCCTGGCCCAGGTGCTCGCGAACCTGCTGGACAACGCCCGCCGGCACACGACCGGCCGGATCGAGGTGCGGGTCCGGGCGCCGGGGATCGTGACCGTCTCCGACGACGGTGCCGGGGTGGCCCCCGCCGATCGGGAACGGATCTTCGAACGCCTCGTACGGCTCGACGAGGCGCGCTCGGCGGACGACGGCGGCGCGGGCCTGGGCCTGGCGATCGCCCGCGGGATCGCGCGGGCGCACGGCGGAGATCTGGGGTGCGTCGAGCCGGTCGACGGTCGCGGGGCGGCATTCGCGCTCCGGCTCCCCCGGGCCTGAGGGCTCAGTCCTCGTCGGCGGGGCTCAGTCCTCGTCGGCGGGGCTCGCCTTGCGGACGTAGAGGAGCCGGTCCCCCCGCTCCAGGGCGTCGACGGTGGACGCGTCGACGCGGTGCAGCTTGTCCCCGCGGACCACGCCCAGCACGATGTCACCGAGGTGCCGCGGGGAGCCCCCGACCTCGGACTCCTCGATCTCGCGCTCGCTGATCGCGAAGCCCGCGTCCGGCGTCAGCAGGTCCTCGATGACCTCGACGACGCTCGGCGTGCGCGTCGCGACCCCGAGCAGCCGGCCCGCCGTCTCCGCCGAGACGATCACCGATGTCGCCCCGGACTGGCGCAGCAGATGCACGTTCTCGGACTCCCGCACCGAAGCCACGATCCGGGTCTTGGGCGCGAGCTCGCGGGCGGTCAGGGTGACGAGGACGGCGGTGTCGTCCCTGTTCGTCGCCACGACGATGGCCGACGCGTGGTGGGCGCCCGCGATCCGCAGGACGGACGACCGGGTGGCGTTGCCGGTGACGGTGACCAGGCCGAGCGCGGAGGCGGCGTCGAGCTGGGCGCGGTCGGTGTCCACGACCACGATGTGGTCCGGCTCCGTACCGTCGCCGAGCAGCGTCTCGACCGCGGCCCGGCCCTTCGTCCCGTAGCCGACGACGACGGTGTGGTCGCGCACGCGTGACCTCCAGCGCTGGATGCGGAACGACTGCCGGGAGCGCTCGGTGAGCAGCTCGACGGTGGTACCGACGAGGACGATGAGGAAGAGCAGCCGCAACGGCGTGATCACGATCGTGGTGAGCAGCCGGGCGGTCGCGGTGTACGGGACGATGTCCCCGTAGCCGGTCGTGGAGAGCGACACCGTGGCGTAGTAGAGGGCGTCGTTGAACGAGATCGCGCCCTCGCCGTTGTTGTCGACGTAGCCGTCGCGACCGACGTAGACGATCAGCGCCGCGCCGAAGAGGGCGGCGAGGGCGATCAGCAGCCGCTTGACGAGCGCGAAGACCGGGCCCTCGGCGGAGTCGGGCATGCGGATGACCCCGACGATCTGCTGATCGACGGGAGTACGGCTCGGCCGATCACGCACGGCGCGGAGACTAGCGGCAGTTCGTCCCCCTCGCGTAGTTGACCCGCCCCTCCTCGGAGTCCCTCGGCCGGCACGACGTCGCGGCGGTGACAGCATCGCCGCGATGAGCAGCCGATCGAGATCATTCCGGCCCGCGGCGGCAGCGCTCGCCGGGCTACTGGGCGTCTCGGGGGTCGGGCACTTCGCGCGGCCGGGCTTCTTCGACGCGATCGTGCCGAGGTCGCTGCCGGGCGAGCCACGCTCCTGGACGTACGCGTCGGGGGTCGCCGAGTTGGGCGTCGCCGCCGCGCTCGCCGTGCCGCGCACCCGACGGCTCGGCGGGTATGCGGCCGCGGCCCTGTTCGTCGCGGTGTTCCCGGCCAACGTGTCCATGGCCCTGCGCTGGTCGGGCCGGTTCCCGCGGGAGCGGGCGATCGCCTACGGCCGGCTCCCGCTGCAGGTCCCGCTGGTCGTCTGGGCGCTCCGGATCGCCCGTCCTCCGGAGGGCCGCCGGTAGCGCCGGGGCGCTTCCTAGCCCTCGGGAACGATCCCGGCCTCGGCCGCGCCCTTCTCCAGCACGTCGAGCCCGAAGGCGGCGACCGGGTCGAGCGTGCCGGTACCCTGTACCCCGCCCTCGAGCGCCCGGCCGGCGCCCCACGCGAGCAGGTCCGCGGTGATCGCGTAGGCCTCGGGGGCGACCAGCCGGGTGCGCGCGAGCAGCGCGCCGGTGGCGTCGAAGACCTCGGCGACGAAGTGCGAGGTGCTGCGGGCCAGGTTCTCCGCCGACGGCGCCGCCGAGGCCCGGGACGCCGCGAGCCGGGCCACCCGCGTCGCGGCGCGACCCAGAGCCGGGACCCGGTCCAGCAACGGCGTGATCCGGCTGGCCGCGTGCACCACCGGGCTCGCCGGGCCGAACCAGCCCAGGTAGACGTCGACCGTCGAGAGGCCGGGGGCGAGCGCGGGCAGCGCGAACTGCTCGGTGGCACCGATGGTGACGCCCGGACGCTGCCGGCCGGCGACCTCGAACGAGCGCATCCGGACGCCGGTGGGCTCGGCCGTCAGGCCGCCGTTCCGCCACGCGTACGCCCGCTCCGTCGCGACGCCGATCAGCGAGTCCAGCGTGCCGCGGGAGAACGGCTGGCCGCGGCCGCCGCCGGCGATGAAGTACCCGACGTCGACGCGGTCGGCCTCCGGTCCCGCGTCCCGGAGCGCGAGGGCACCGGCGAGGACCCCGGGCACGTAGTCGTTGCCGAAGGCGGGGATCAGCGCGGCGCCGCTGCGCTCGGCCGCGGGCCCCTGGAGCTCGAACACCTCCCGGATGAACGGCGGCTCGCCCGTCGAGTCCAGGTAGGTGGCGCCCGCCCGGACGACCGCCGCCAGGGCCGCCCCGCCGAGCTCCGCGAACGGCCCGACCGTGCTGACCAGGACGTCCTCCCCGCCGACGAGCGCCCGTACCGACGCGACGTCGGTGACGTCCGCCCGGGCCGTCTCGAGTCCGCCGAGCCGGGCGGCGAGCGCGTCGAGCCTCGCGGGGTCCCGGCCGGCGAGCACGGGCGCGAGGCCCCGGGACACCATGGCTTCCGCGGTGCGGCCACCGGTGTAGCCGGTGGCTCCGAACAGCACGATCTTTCCGGTCACGAGCGCGAGCGTAGGGCTCCCTCGAACCGCGACGCGGTTCGAGGCGGTCGTCCCGGACGGAACCGTGGGATTCGCCGAGCTCCGCGGCCGGGCCGGTGACTATCCCCCGGTCTCCGGAAGGGAACGGAGCAGCGCGTGGAGCCCGGGCGCGTCCAGCATGTCCGCGGGCCGGAGCGTGACGTCCGGGCGGACGTAGTGGAAGGCCGCCCGGACCGTCGACGGGTCCACCCCGGCCAGCGCGGCCCAGGCCAGCCGGTACACCGCGAGCTGCACGCTCACCGCGGGCAGCCGCGCGTCCTCCGGGACCGCCCCGGTCTTCCAGTCCACGACGGTGAAGCCGCCGTCCGGGTCCGCGAACACGGCGTCCATCCGGCCGCGCACCGCGACCCCGGCCAGCACCGTCTCGAACGGGACCTCGGCCTCCAGCGGCACCCGGTCCGACCAGGCGGACGCGAGGAACGCCTCCTGCAGCTCGACGAGGGTGTCGTCCCCCGCGGCCTCCTCGTCCGCCGCGCCGGGCAGCTCGTCGAGGTCCAGCAGGCGTTCGGCGCCGAAGCGCTGCTCCAGCCATGCGTGGAAGGCCGTGCCGCGCCGGGTGTGCGGGTTGGGCGGGAGCGGGAGCGGCCTGCGCAGCCGGGCGGCCAGCGCGTCCGCATCCGCGGCGAGCTCGACGAGCTGGCTCACCGACACCTGCGCGGGCAACGCCACCGACGGCCGGGCAGCCGCGGCGGCGCGCTCGGCCAGCAGCACGTCCACGTCCGCGGCCCAGCCCTCGGGATCCGGCTCCTCCGACGGCTCGAGATCCTCCAGCTCGAAGCTGAGCTGCGGTTCCTCGGGCTCCCGTGAGCGGCGACGTTCCGCGCGGCGGGCCCGTTCGCGCGTCCGTAACGCCTCGCGGACCATCTCGGCACCCGCGTGGACGTCCGGCGATCGCACGCCGAGGGGATCGATCGGCCACTCGGCCGTCACGATCTCGGCAGTGACGGGATTGACGTCTTCCGGCTCGGGCTCGGGCGCCCACTGCTCCACCCCCTCCGCCCCGACGACCTCCCGCAGCTGCTCCAGGAACGCCGACGGCCGGCGCGGCTTCTCCCCCGTCGCGCCCCAGCGGTGCCCGGAGCAGAACAGGACGTGCTCGGAGCGGGTCAGCGCGACGTAGAACAGCCGCCGCTCCTCGACGAGCCGGCGCGCGTCCAGCCCGGCGTCGTGCTCCTTGAGGGCCTGCTCGATCTGCTTGCGGTCCGGCGCCGGCGGAAGGTAGAGGCCGGGGAGGTCGTCGGCGTCCCCGCGCAGCGGGACGGGCAGCTCGGACGGGTCCTTGAGCCAGCTGCCGGACATCTTGCGGCCGGGGAAGACCTGCGCGACGAGGTGCGGGACGGCCACGACCTCCCACTCCAGGCCCTTCGCGGAGTGCACGGTGAGGATCTGCACCCGGTCCGGCGCCACCTCGACCTCGCCCGGGGAGAACCCGTCCTCCGCCTTCTCGGCGGTCTCCAGGTAGTCCAGCAACGCAGGCAGGCTCGCGACCTCCGCGCCCGCGGCGAAGTCCGCCACGACTCCCGCGAACGCGTCCAGGTGGGCGCGCCCGACGGGCCCCGGACGCGAGACGGTCTCCGCGTCCAGCAGCAGGATCCGCTCCGCGTCCGCAACCAGGTCCGTGAGCGGCGCCGACGCGCGGGAGCGCAGCCAGGACAGCTCGCGGGCCAGCCGCCGGATCCGCTCGAACCCCGCCGCGGAGTAGCGCTCGGCGTCCCCGGGGTCGTCCAGCGCGTCGACGAGCCCGGCCTGTTCCGCCTGCTCGCCCGGCAGCGCGCCCAGCGCCAGCTCCGCCGGGGACAGCGGTCCCGGACGCGACGGCAGGGCGGGGACGAGCTGGCGCGCCCGGGCCCAGAGGGCCGCCAGGTCCGCGACCCCGAGCCGCCACCGCGCGCCCGTCAGCAGCCGGACGGCAGCGGGTCCGGCGAGCGGGTCCGCGACGATCCGCAGCGCGCTGACCAGGTCCCGGACCTCGGGGGTGTCCAGCAGGCCGCCCAGCCCGACGACCTCGACGGGCAGCCCGCGCTCGCGCAACGCGACCGCGATCGCGTCCATGTCCGAGCGGCGGCGGACGAGCACCGCCGCCGTCGGCGGGGGCTCGCCCGCGTCGACCCGGCCGTGCCAGTGACCCGCGATCCCGTCCGCGAGCCAGGCGACCTCGGAGGTGACGTCCGGCAGCAACGCGATCCGGACGTCGCCCGGGCGGGCCGCGGGCCCCGGCCGCAGCTCCCCGACGGCGACGGCCCCGGGTTCGGTGCCCCCGCCCGACGCACGCAGCGGCTCGGAGACGGCGTTGGCCAGCGTGAGCACCTCGGGCGGGTTGCGGAAGCTCGTGAGCAGCCCGTACTCCTCGGCGGGGCGGCCGTCCGGCTGGGGGAAGTCCGTGCGGAAGCGGGCGAGGTTGCCCGCGCTCGCGCCGCGCCAACCGTAGATCGACTGGCACGGGTCTCCGACCGCCGTGACGGAGAGCGGCTCGTCCCGCGGCGCGGTGCCGGGTACCCGGCCGAACAGCGACCGTAGCAGCACGCGCTGCGAGTGGCCCGTGTCCTGGTACTCGTCGAGCAGCACGGCCCGGAACTGCGAGCGCTCGATCTCCCCGACCTCGGGCCGGCTCTGCGCGACCTTCGCCGCGATCGCCATCTGGTCCGCGAAGTCCATCGCCCGTTCCGCCCGCTTGCGCGACGCGAACGCCTCCACCAGCGGCAGCAGCTCGACGCGCAGCCGCTGGGCGGCCATCCACGCCTTGTAGCCCTGCGACGGCTCGGCCTTCTGCCCCTTCCCGCGGGGGGCGTTCTCCATCATCGCGACCAGGCGTTCGGCGTGCCGGCGCACGTCCTCCGGCTCGACGAGGTGCTCCCCCAGCTCACCGGCGAGCGAGAGCAGGTAGCCGGTGACGGTGGCCGGGACGCGGTCGACGTCCAGGTCGTCCGCCCAGGTGGAGACGACGCGGTGGGCGAGCTGCCACGCCGCCGTCTCCCCGAGCAGCCGGGACGCGGGCTCCGTCGGCAGCCGCAGCGCGTGCTCGCCGACCAGCCGTCCGGCGTAGGCGTGGTAGGTGGAGATCGTGGGCTCGCCCGCGAGCAGCGCGGCGCGCAGGCTGCCGCCCGGGTCCAGCTCGTCGAGCAGCGGGGAGCCGGCCAGGCGGCGCAGCCGGGACCGGACGCGGGCGCCGAGCTGCTGCGCGGCCTTGCGGGTGAACGTGAGGCCGAGGACCTGTTCGGGCAGCACCTGCCCGGTGGCGACGAGCCAGACCACGCGGGCGGCCATGGTCTCGGTCTTCCCGGCCCCGGCGCCGGCCACGACCAGGGCGGGACGGGGCGGGGCCGCGACCACCGCGGCCTGCTCGGGGGTGGGTGGGGGCAGGCCGAGGGCCCGCGAGAGAACCGCGGGCTCGAGGGCCACCTCCGTCAACGTCACGCGCCCTGTCTACCCGACCGCACCGACAGGAATCAGGGGGCCTCGTAGATACGGAACCAGTCCACCTGCAGCTTCACCTCGGCCGGCGTCGACTCGTCCGGCCCGTCCATCCAGTTCGCCTTGGGGCCCTGGTCCAGCTGGATCGTGGGGTGCATCGGCTTCGTCGGGATGACCGTCCTGTCCGTGGTCTCGAAGCGCTTGACCCCGTCGACGTACCAGGTGATCCGGTCCGGCAGCCAGTCCATCCGGAAGGTGTGCCACCGGGTGTAGTCCCCCGGATGGGCCCCGTGCACGGAACGGTCCGAGTCCCCGACCGCGTAGTGCACGAAGGTGTGCGCGACGTCCCGGTTCGGCGTCGGGGCCTCCATGATGTCCAGCTCGCCGTCCCGCGGCCATTGCTCGGAGTCCGGCCAGAGCAGGATCGCCGCGCTGAAGCCCTTGCCGCGGTCCGTGCGGGCCCGGAACTCGTAGCGGCCGTAGAGCTGCCCGTCGGCGTAGCGGACACCGCCGGAGACGCCGTCACCCTCGTGGGCCGTGCCCGTGATGGTCAGAATCCCGTTCGCCTGGCTGACCGCGTCGGGCTTGCGCAGGCCGTTGCCGAACCCGCCCCCGGAGTCGTAGGCGCTCCAGGTGCCCTTGTTCAGGGCTCCGCCGAACTCGTCCCCGCCTGCCGGCCGCCAGGCGACCGGGTCCGCCTCGGCCGCCGCCGGCACGGCGACCGGCGTGCGCTCGGTCGTGCTGGTCCGGGGCGGACGGCTGGTGGTGCTGCGCGGGGTGGTCGTGGTGGGCGCCGCGGCGGTGGTCGTCGGCGCCGGGGTGGGCGCGGCGGTGGTGGTGGGCGCAGCCAGCACCTGCCCCTGGGGAACGGGTCCCGTGGGCAGCTCGGGCGCGTTGCCGCAGCCGGTGAGCAGCGCGGCGAGGGCCACGACCAGGCCCGCGCCGAGTGCGCGCGGACGAGGGGAGAACACGGGGGACCGCCTCCTTCTGGCGCCGAGGAGGCGGCCGGGGGAGAACGGCCGCGCGAGGTTCGGGGGAGCGCCTCGGTGCCGGGCCACCGTACCCCGCCCGACGATCATCGCCTGTCACGTTTTCGCTGGTCGGAGGCCTAGCAGCGACGAAAGGGAGCAGGCGGCGTGACCCCGGAAGGTTGCCTCACGAGTGGCCTAACTTGATACGACCGAACGGCCGCTTGACACCGCAGGGCAACTAGTCCGAACGGGGCAACGTTCGCAGTCCGGCCCGACGCGCGCGACGAAGGCCGTCCCGGACGTCTCCTCTGCGCACCGCCACACGACGTCCCGCCACTCGGCGGCCGTCTCGGAGTCCAGGGGTTCCTGCATCGGCTCCTTGGGCCTGCCCGACGCGTAGCGGTCCGCGACGTAGACGAGCCGCGCTCCCCCGGGCGGTGCCTCCCCGACCAGATCCGAGAAGGCGCCCAGGGCCGTCGCGAGCTGGTAGACGGCGAGCTGGGGATGCTCCGCGGCCGTCTTCGCGCTGACCGCGGTCTTCCCGGTCTTGACGTCGACGACCACCGGCCGGCCCTCCGCGTCGACCTCGAGGCGGTCCACCCGGCCGCGCAGCCGCACGCTGCGCCGGGTCGGCGGCTCCTCCTCCGTCCCGGCACCGTCGTTCCCGGGGTCGTCCCCCGCGACGTCCGGCTCGGCCGCGATGTCCAGCTGCACCGCCTGCTCGACGGCGACGAGCCGCAGCCCCTCGGCCCGGCTCTCGGCGAGCCAGCGGTCGAACCCGGCGAGCATCTCCCGCACCCGCGCCAGCTCACGGCGGCCGTACCAGGGCGCGCCGGCGTCCAGCCGGTCCCAGGCGGTGCGCAGCGCGGCCTCCAGCTCGGCGGGATCCGCCCCGGCCGCGCCGGCCTGGACCAGCGCGTGCACGAGCGAGCCGGTGACCGCGGACAGCGCGCCCGTCTCGTCCCCGCCGTGGCGCTGCAGCACCCAGCGCAGCGGGCAGGAGTTGATCAGCTCGATGTCCGAGGGCGAGATCGGGACCAGCGCCCCGGGGGCGCGCAACGGCGCGTCCGACGACGGCGGCGCGACCCCGTACCACTCGTCCGGATGCGCGCCGGGCACGTTCTCGGCGGCGAGCCGGGCGAGCTGGGCGGCCGCGCGGGCCCGGCTCGCGGCCGCCTCCGGGTCACCGTGGTCCGGCGCGGTGACGGCCCGGCGCAGCTCGCCGACCAGCTCGGCGAGCACCAGGGCGCGGCCGGGCCGGTGCACCGTCCGCCCCTCCAGCGCGGAGGCGGGCACCGGATCCAGCTCGTCCAGGAAACGGGAGGGCTGCTCGTCCTCCCCCTGGACCGCGCTGACCAGCAGCCGCGACCTCGCCCGGGAGCACGCGACGTAGAACAGCCGGCGTTCCTCGGCCAGCAGCGGCGCGACCCGGGAGACCGTCCCGTGCGCGCCCGCCGGCTCGGCGACCCCCGCCACCAGATCCACCAGGCGCTCGTTGCCGAGCAGGCTGCCGCGCAGCCGCAGGTCCGGCCAGCTGCCCTCCTGCACGCTCGGCACCGCCACGACCTCCCACTCCCGCCCGCGCGCCGCGTGCGCCGTGAGCAGGGCGACGGACTCCCCGCGGGGTGCGCGGTCCGCGAGCGTGTCCCCCGGCAGCTGCTGGTCCGTGAGGTAGGACGTGAAGCCCTCGACGTCCGCGCCCGGCAGTCGGTCCGTGTAGCGGGCGGCGGCGTCGAAGAGGGCGAGGACGGCGTCCAGGTCCCGGTCCGCGTGCGCGCCGACGGGGCCGCCGCGGGAGCTGGCCTCGCCCCAGCGCTTGGCGAGCCCCGACTGCCGCCAGACCCGCCAGAGCACCTCCTCCACGCTCTGCCCCTCGCGGATCGCGCCCGCGGCAGTGGCGAGCAGGCGGGAGACCGCCCGCAGGGGCGCGGAGTCCCCGGGGGGAAGGGCCGTCAGCGGGTCCGGCCGGCCTGCCGCGGCGGACCGCAGGGCGTCGACGAGCAGGGGGTCGCTCCCGGCGCGCTCGGCGTCGTCGGGGACGGGGTCGTCGGCGGCGGACGCGGGGCGCTCGCCGACCGGCTCACGGCCGTGATCACGATCCTGGGAGTGGGAGGTACCCGGGATGGCGGTGCCGCTCCCGGGATCGGGATCGAGCGGCGGCTCCGCGGCGCGACGTGCCGTCCGGGCCGCGGCGTGCAGCTTCAGCAGGCCCCGGCGCAGCCGCCGCATCCGCATCGGGTCCCCCGAGCCGAGGGACGACGTGAGCAGGGCCGTCGCGACGTCCGCGTCGATCTCGTCCGGGCGGGTGGCGCAGCGCAGGATGAGCAGCAGCGGCAGCACCGCCGGCTGGCGGGCCAGCGGCAGCTCGTCCGGCGGCGCCGCGATCGGCACCCCGGCCGCGACCAGGGCCCTGCGTAGCGCGGGCAGCGTGCGACGCGCGGAGCGGGACAGGACCGCCATGTCCGACCACGGCACCCCCTCGACGAGGTGGGCGCGGCGGAGCCGGTCCGCGATCCACCCCGCCTCCGCCGCGGGCGAGGAGAACACCCGGACCAGCACGGACCCCGGATCCGGCTCGGGTGCGCCCGGGTCGACCGGCGGCGGGACCCGCACCCGCCCCTCCCCCGACCCGGCCAGGCTGCGCGCCAGCCGCGCCGACGCCGCGCGCACCGCGGGCGCCTGCCGGTGATCGACGGTGAGCACCGCCGTGGGCGCCTCGACCGCCCGCAACCCGCCCGGATCGGCGCCCCGGAAGTTGAGCACCGCCTGGTCCGGATCGCCTGCGAGCAGGGTGCTCTGCGCGGTGCGGGCCAGCACGCGGACCAGCTCCATCTGCTGGGGATCGAGGTCCTGCGCGTCGTCCACGAAGAGGTGCCGGACCCGTCGGCTCTCCGCCGCGAACAGCTCCGGGTCCGACGCCAGCGCGTCGAGCGCCGCGGAGACCAGCTCCGCGGAGTCCAGCGCGGGCGCGGTGGCCTGCGGTGCACCCCGGCCCGCGGCGCCGCGCAGCAGGATCACGTGCTCGTAGGTGCGGAAGAACCGCCCGGCCGCCACCCACTCCGGCATCTCGTGCCGCTCGCCCAGGGTGAAGAGCTCCTCCGGACCGAGGCCGCGCTCGGCGGCGCGCAGCAGCAGCTCCCGCAGCTCGTTCGCGAAGGCGGGCAGGCCGATCGCCGGGCGCAGCCGCTCCGGCCAGCCCGAGTCCGGCACGCTGCCGTTCCAGTTCGCGAGCTCCCCGCCGAGCAGGTCCCGGACGACGGCGTCCTGCTCGGCTCCGGCCAGCAGCCGCGGCGGCGGGTCGTCGTTCCGCGCGGCATGCAGGCGCAGGACGCCGAAGGCGTAGGAGTGCACGGTGCGGGCGAGCAGCTCGCGGGATGTGCGCGCGTCGAGCGCGGCCGGATCCGGCAGCCCGCCGTGCAGCAGCCCGGTCAGGCGTTCGCGCAGCTCGACGGCCGCACGCCGGCTCCCGACGAGCAGCAGCATCCGCTCCGGGTCCATCCCCTCCCGGACCCGCTTCGCCACCGCCTCGAGCAGCAGCGCGGTCTTCCCCGTGCCGGGGCCGCCGACCACCCGCAGCGGGCCGCGATCGTGCTCCAGGACCGCGCGGGCCTGCTCGTCCCACCGGGGGACGCGGACCTCCGGCCGCGGCGCGCGAACGAGGAGCGGACCGGGCCGGGCCACGGCCCGGCCGCCTGCGGGTGCGCTCTCCGTCCGGGCCATGTGTCGATTCGACCACGCGACACCGACAGTTCCGCCGCGGGCTCCGGAATCGTCGGACCGGGCTGGCACGATCCCTCCCATGTCGCTCCACGTCCACGAGCTCGGCGCGCCGGAGGGCCGCACCGTCCTCGCCCTGCACGGCGTCACCGGGCACGGGCTGCGGTTCCGGCCGCTCGCCGCCGCGCTGCCCGGGCTGCGCTGGCTGTGCCCCGACCTGCGCGGCCACGGCCGCTCCCCGTGGGCTCCGTCGTGGGGCCTCGAACAGCACGTCGCCGACGTGCTCGCCGTGCTCGACCGCGAGGGGCTCGCCGAGGCCGTCGTGGTCGGGCACTCGTTCGGCGGAGCCGTCGCGGCGCATCTGGCCCGGCGCGCACCGGAGCGGGTGTCCCGGCTGGTGCTGCTGGACCCCGCGATCGGTCTCGACCCGCAGGACATGCTCGAGGCCGCCGAGAGCACCCGGCCGGACGAGGTGTTCCCGGACGAGGACGTCGCGCGGGCCGACAAGGCCCAGAGCTGGAAGAACGTGCCGGACGCGCTGCTCGACGCGGAGATCGCGGACCACCTCGTCCCGCGCGGGGAGGAGTGGGCGTGGCGCTTCTGCCGGGCGGCCGTCGTCGCGGCGTGGAGCGAGATGGCCCGGCCCGCCGTCGTCCCGCCGGTCGGTGTGCGGACGCTGCTGCTCCCGGCCGCGCAGGAGGACTTCGTTCGGCCGGAGTGGGTCGCGGCGTGCCGGGCCGAGCTGGGTGACGCGTTCACCCTCACCGAGATCGACGCCGGCCACATGCTCTACCTCGAGCGCACCGCCGAGGTGGCGGACCGTGTGCGGGCGTTCCTGGATGGATGAGGAGGTCCTCGAACGGGTCCGGGAGGTGGTCGCCGCGATCCCTCCGGGCCGGACGTCGACCTACGGCGAGGTCGCGGCGCGGGCGGGGATCCGCTCGGCCCGGCTCGTCGGCCGGATCCTCGCCGAGGACGGCCACGACCTGCCCTGGCACCGGGTCCTGCGGGCGAACGGCACCTGCGCCCCGCACATCGCGCAGGAGCAGGCGGCACGGCTCCGCGCCGAAGGTGTCCTCCTGGTGGACGGCAGGCTCCCGAAGGAACACCGGCGGCGCTGAGCCGCGGCACTCATGCCGCTTTCGTGCTGCCGCGCGGCATCGAAGCCCCACGAGTGCCCGGAGCGGTCCGGGCGCGAGTGCCGGGTCAGGCCGCCGCGGCCCCCGCCTCGACTCCCGCGCGGTAGCGGGCGACGACCGCTCCCACGACGTCCTCGTGTGCTCCCAGCGGCGCCCCGACCACGTCCGCACCCCCGTCCTCGATCCGGCTGTGGAACACCCCCGGCGCGAGCAGCCAGGAGGCGACCGCGATCCGGTCCTCCCCGGCCCGTCGCAGGCCGTCGACCAGCGCGTCGATCTTCGGGGCGGCGGTGGCCGCGAAGCCGACCCTCACGCGTCGACCGAGGAGCGAGCCCAGCATCCGGCCCGTCGCGCGCACCTCGGCGAGGGCTGCCGGGTCCGACGAGCCCGCGGCCGCGAGCACGACCGCGTCCCCCGGACGCAGGCCCGCGTCCCGCAGCCGGGCCAGCGCGGCCTCGGCGAGCAGGCGATCCGGGCCGAGCGCGGGCGTCACCACGAAACGCGACGGGTCCGCGCCCGCCTCGGCGAGCTGGGCCGGCAGGTCCGTCCGCACGTGGTAGCCGGAGGCGAGGAACGCCGGGAGCACCACGGCGCCGTGCAGACCGTCCGCCCGGAGCCCCGCGACAGCGTCCGCGACGGTCGGCGTGCGGACGTCCACGTAGGCGACCCGCACGTCCGCGCCGTCCAGCCGCTCCCGGGCGGCCGCGGCGATCTCGCGGACCACCTCGTCCGCCGCCGTGCTCCGGCTCCCGTGCGCCACCAGCAGCAGCGACGCGTGCGGTTCAGACACAGTGACCACCGGTCGGTGCGGGCCCCGCCCCGGGGTCCAGGGCGAGTCGGTAGCCGCGCTTGACCACGGTCTGGACCAGCTTCGGGGTGCCGAGCGATGACCTCAGCCGGGTCATCGCCGTCTCGACCGCGTGCTCGTCGTCGCCACCGCCGGGCAGCGCCCGGAGCAGCTCCGCGCGGGTCACGACCCGGCCGGCCCGGCGGGCGAGGACGCGCAGCATCGACATGCCGGTGGGCGGCACGCTGCGCAGCTCGCCGTCGACCAGGACGGCGTGGCCGCGCAGCTCCAGCCAGTGCCCGGCGACCGGCAGCCGGCGCGCCCGGGTCGGCGCCTCGGCCTCCAGCGTCCGGACCATCGCGCCGAGCCGTGAGCGGGCGGGCTGCAGGGTCGGGATGTCCACGGCCTCCAGCGGCGCCGCCGTCACCGGGCCGACGCACAACGCCAGGACGGGCCCGCGCATCGCCTCGACGAGCTCGTCCTTCACCCCGCGTTCGGCGGCGCGCGCGAGCAGGCTCGCGGCGGCGGGCGCGCTCGTGAAGGCCAGCATGTCGACGCCGCCGGCCAGGACGGAGTCCGTCAGCCTGTCCATCGGGCCGAGGTCCGCGGGCGGCACCCAGCGGTAGACCGGCACCTGGACGACCTCGGCGCCGGCCAGCTCGAGGGCCTCGACGACGTCCGGGAGCGGCTCGCCGTGCAGCTGCATCGCGATCCGCAGGCCGTCGACTCCTTCCTCCAGCAGGTACTCCAGCACCTCCGCGGACGACTCGGACGGCGGCGACCACTTCTCCGTCAGCCCGGACGCCCGGATCGCCCCGCGCGCCTTGGGCCCGCGGGCGAGCAGCTCGCCCTTGCCGAGCGCGGCGAGCAAAGCCTCGCCGATGCCCCAGCCGTCGGCCGCCTCGACCCAGCCGCGGAAGCCGATCCCGGTCGTCGCGACCGTGACGTCCGGCGGGTTCGCGACCAGCGCACGGGTGCGGTCGAGCAGGTCCGCGTCGTCCGCCAGCGGCACGATGCGGATGGCGGGGCCGTGCTGGACGCACGCGCCGCGGCGCTCGAGCATCGTGCCCAGCTCCTCGGCCCGGCGCGCGGCGGTGACGCCGACGGTGAAGCCCGCGAGCGAAGGGACGGGCGCCGGCTCGGTGGTGGCAGCGGTCATCGCACCATTGTCCGCGCTGGCGCCGGGGTCCACCGCGTAACCGCCCTCACGGTAACCCGATCTGAACACGGTGATCGTCGACGCGGACGGCGTAGACGGCCACGGCCACGTCCGGCTCGTCGAGGCAGTGGCCGTCGAGCAGGCTGAACGCCTGCTTGTAGACCGGCGACGCGACGACGGGCACGCCGCCCTTGTCCCCGACGATCCCGCGGGAGAGGACGGCGGCGCCGGAGAACGGGTCGATGTTGCCGATCGCGTGCACCGAGTCGTCGTGCAGGCGGAAGACGGCGACCTGCCGGCCCTCGACCAGCGCGGCGGCGCCCCGCTCCGGCTGCAGCCGCTCCAGCAGGCAGACGGTCTCCCAGCGCAGGCCGGTCTCGACAGCGGTCATCGGGAGACCCCGTTCATCGCAGGCATCCCGACCAGCACCGGATCGCCTTCCCGCCGGGCGGGGATCGGCTGTCCCCGCTCCGTGATGAAGCTGATCGTCGGGTCCGGCGTCTCCGGCGCGTTGACGAAGGAGACGTAGCGTTCGAGCTTCGCCGGGTCCTCCAGCACCCCCCGCCACTCGTCCGCGTAGTTCTCGACGTGTGTCGCCATCGCCGCCTCCAGGTCCGCGCAGATGCCGAGGGAGTCGTCCACGACCACCTCGCGCAGGTGGTCCAGTCCGCCCTCCAGGGCGTCGAGCCAGGCGGCGGTGCGCTGCAGCCGGTCCGCGGTACGGATGTAGAACATCAGGAACCGGTCGATGATCCTGACGAGCTGCTCGGAGTCCACGTCCTGCACGATCAGGTCCGCGTGCCGCGGGTTCGCGCCGCCGTTGCCGCCCACGTAGAGGTTCCAGCCCTTCTCCGTGGCGATGACGCCGAAGTCCTTGCTCCGGGCCTCGGCGCACTCGCGCGCACAGCCCGAGACACCGGACTTGAACTTGTGCGGGCTGCGCAGCCCCCGATACCGCAGCTCCAGCAGCACGGCCATGCCCACCGAGTCCTGCACGCCGTACCGGCACCAGGACGAGCCGACGCACGACTTCACCGTGCGCAGGGACTTGCCGTAGGCGTGCCCGGACTCGAACCCGGCATCCACCAGGCGCTTCCAGATCTGCGGCAGCTGCTCGACGCGGGCGCCGAACATGTCGATCCGCTGGCCGCCGGTGATCTTGGTGTAGAGCCCGAAGTCCCGGGCGACCTCGCCGATCACGATCAGCCCGTCCGGCGTGATCTCCCCGCCCGGGATGCGCGGGACGACCGAGTAGGTGCCGTTGCGCTGCAGGTTCGCGAGGAAGTGGTCGTTGGTGTCCTGCAGCGCGGCCTGCTCCCCCTCCAGGACGTGCCCGTTGCCGAGCGACGCCAGGATCGAAGCGACGACCGGCTTGCAGAGGTCGCAGCCGCG
The DNA here is from genome assembly GCF_025465255.1 of Pseudonocardia sp. Taxonomy (GTDB): domain Bacteria; phylum Actinomycetota; class Actinomycetes; order Mycobacteriales; family Pseudonocardiaceae; genus Pseudonocardia. The sequence goes on along the minus strand of NZ_JAODNI010000092.1, from coordinate 106,428 downwards.
CCCGGTCCCGTGGCTCTCGACGAGCTCGGAGAACGTCCGGATCCCGGCGCCGGCGATGATCTGGAACAGCTCCGCGCGGGAGTACGCGAAATGCTCGCAGACCGCCTTCGACACCTCGACGCCCGCGCCGAGCAGCAGGGTCTTCAGCATCGGGATGCAGGACCCGCAGCTGGTGCCGGCCCGGGTGCAGGACTTCAGCGCCGGGACGTCGTGGGCGCCGTCGTCGATCGCGGCCTTGAGCGCGCCCTTGGTGACCGCGTTGCAGGAGCAGATCTGTGCGGAGTCCGGGAGGGCGTCCGCGCCGAGCTCGACGCCGCCGGGCGCGATCATCGCGACGGGGTCCGCGGGCAGCGCGGAGCCGACGAGCGGGCGCAGGGTCGCGTACTTCGAGGCGTCCCCGACGAGCACGCCGCCGAGCAGGGTGCGCGCGTCGTCGGAGACCACGATCTTGGAGTAGGTGCCGGCGACCGGGTCGTTCACGACGACCTCGAGCGCGCCGTCGGTGGCCGCGTGCGCGTCCCCGAAGCTCGCGACGTCGACGCCGAGCAGCTTGAGCTTGGTGGACATGTCCAGCTCCGCGGGCTGCATGCTGCCCGACCCGCCGAGCAGCCGGTCCGCGACGACCTCCGCCATCGCGTACCCGGGCGCCACCAGGCCGTACGTGCGGCCCTCGAGCGCGGCGCACTCGCCGATCGCCCAGACGCATCCGTCGGGGGTGCGGCACGCCGCGTCGACCAGCACGCCGCCGCGTTCCCCGACGGGGAGGCCCGAGCTGCGGGCGAGCGAGTCCGCGGCCCGGATGCCGGCGGAGAAGACGACCAGGTCCGCGTCCAGCTCGATGCCGTCCGAGAGCGTGGCGACGAGCCTGCCGCGATCTTCCGAGACCGCCGAGACCGCGACGCCGCAGCGCACCGCCATGTCCTGGCGCTCGACGAGGTTCCGCAGCAGGGCACCGCCGCCCTCGTCGACCTGGACGGGCATCAGCCGCGGCGCGATCTCGACGACCTGCGGGGACAGCCCGAGCAGCCGCATCGCGCGGGCGGCCTCCAGGCCGAGCAGCCCGCCGCCGACGACGACCGCGGAACGACGGCCGGGGCCGGGTCGCGCGACGGCCGCCGCGGCCGCCGCCTTGATCGCGTCGAGGTCGTCGAGCGTGCGGTAGACGAAGCAGTTCGGGAGGTCCCTGCCCGGCACCGGCGGCACGAACGGGACCGATCCCGTGGCCAGGACCAGGGCGTCGTAGGTCAGCTCGGCGCCGGACGCGGTGACGACCCGCCGGGCGCCGCGGTCGAGGGTGACGACGGGATCCCCGAGCCGGAGCTCGACCCGGTCGTCGAGCTCGGGGAGGCGCAGGTCCTCCTCGGAGCTGCCGTCGACGTACGTGGAGAGCCCCACCCGGTCGTACGCCGGGCGGCCCTCCTCACCGAGCACCGTGATCCGCCACGCGCCCGCGGTGTCCCGCTCGCGCAGCGCGGACACCAACCGGTGCCCGACCATCCCGTTGCCGACGACCACCAGGTGCCGGGCCATGCCGTACCTCCTCGCCCCCGCCTCGCGGGGGTCGTTCGTGTTCTGGTCGTGCCGGTCAGACGCGGGCGAGCGCGGACCGGTCCGGAGCGGCCCGGACCGTGGCCTTCTGCTTCGCGTACACCCGGTAGGTGACGACGGCGCAGACCAGGTAGAAGGCGAGGAAGGCCCAGAAGGCCGGGACCCCGCTCTTCGTCGCCGCGAACGACTGGCGGAAGGCCAGGTTGATCGCCAGGCCGCCCAGGGCACCCACCGCCGAGATCAGGCCGATCGCGGCACCGGAGACGCGGCGGGCATGCAGCATGGTCGGGCCCTCGGCCGCCCCGGCCGCGATCCGGCCCAGCGCCTGGCGGCGGAAGATCGCCGGGATCATCTTGTAGGTCGAGCCGTTCCCGATGCCCGAGAACACGAACAGCAGGATGAAGCCGAGCGTGAACAGGGCCAGCGAGTCCGCCCCCGACGCGAGGATGCAGACGAGCGCGGCGACGGCCATCAGGACGAAGTTCCACTGGCTGACCCGGGCGCCGCCGAGGCGGTCCGCGAGGTAGCCGCCGAGCGGGCGGATGAACGAGCCGAGCAGCGGGCCGATGAAGGTGACCGCCGCGGCCTGCAGTGGGGTGCGGCCGAACTGGGTCTGCAGCACGAGCCCGAAGGCGAAGCTGTAGCCGATGGACGACCCGAAGGTGCCGATGTAGAGGAAGGACATGATTCCGGTGTCCTTCTCGCGCAGGGCGAGCTTCATGGCGCCCTTGTCGTTGCTGACGCTGGAGAGATTCTCCATGGAGAACGCCGCCACCACCGCACAGACCACGATCAGCGGGATGTAGATCATCAACAGGATCTTCGGCTGTCCGGCGCCCGCGGTCGCGATGGTCAGCAGCGCGAGGAGCTGGATGAGTGCGACACCGAGGTTGCCGCCGCCGGCGTTGAGGCCCAGCGCGGTCCCCTTGCGGCCCTCGGGGAAGAAGGCGTTGATGTTGGTCATCGACGACGCGAAGTTGCCGCCGCCGAAGCCGGCGAGCGCGGCCATGACCACGAAGACGGCGTAGGGCGTCCCGGGCTGCAGGACGAACGCCGCGGCGATCGTGGGGATCAGCAGCAGCAGCGCGCTGACGACCGTCCAGTTCCGGCCGCCGAAGCGGGCGACCGCGAAGGTGTAGGGCACCCGCAGGATCGCGCCGACGAGCGTGGCCGTCGCACCGAGGAAGAACTTGCCGGCCGCGTCGACGCCGTACTCCGGGCCCATGAACACGACGAAGACCGACCAGAGGGTCCAGACGGAGAAACCGACGTGCTCGACGAGGATCGACGCCCACAGGTTGCGGTTGGCGATCTTCTTACCGGTGCGCTCCCAGAAGCCGGGGTCCTCCGGCTCCCAGTGCCCGATCCAGCGACCCTGCACGAGGCCACGGTTCACGGTGCCGGTCTCGTCACCGCCCGTCGTGTCCGTCGAGCCTTCTGCGGTGGCTGTCACGCCGTCCTCCAGTGGGTCTGTCGCATCCGAGGGAATGCGCAGACCGTAGGAAGGACTCATTACCCCGCCGTGGCCCCGTGTGACGCCGACGCAAAGCGGTCCTCACGTGCGGTGAGGTGCAGCGTGAGATCACCGAGCCAGGACCGGCCCCGTGAAGCCACGCCCGCGTTGTGGAGCCGCAACGCGAATTTCGGGGCCGCCCGGCCGCGCCATGGCTCCATGACGCGGCTTCCGGGTGTCAGAGGCGGGCGGCGACCAGGCCCGAGGCGCGCTCGAGGCCGGGGAGGCTCCGGGCGGAGGCGTCGGGGTGCTGGGCGTGCAGGGCCAGCCGGTACAGGACGGCGCGCAGCAGCGCCTGGGGCCACTCGTCGAGGTGCGACCACCGGTCCAGCAGGCCCTCGTCCGCACCGCCCCACGCCACGGCGTCGACGGCGACGACCGCCGCCGCCCACTCGGCCGGGCGCCAGAACGGGACGAGATCGAGCACCGCGGGCACGCCGTCGACGTCGAAGAGCACGGCACCGAACAGCTCGCCGTGCACCACCTGCGGGGAGAGCCTGACCGGACGGCGGTGGGCCGCGAGCTGCTCGAACAGCTCCCCGCCGGTCCCCGGGTCCAGCACGAGGCGACGCTCCCCGAAGGCGGCGGCGGCGGAGCGGGACAGCAGGTCGTCGCGGTCGTCGAGGAGGCGGGGACGCAGCACGGTGGAGGTGGCGGCGTGCAGGCGCAGTGAGGCGGAGATGACGTCGTCGTGGCGCGGTTCGGAGGAGCCCGCCAGGTTGCGGGATCCGGCCCAGCCGGCGACGACCCAGCGGCCGTCCGAGGACCGGACCGGGCGGGCGAGCCGCACGGCCTCGACCTCGAGGCTGTCCAGGACCCCGGCGGACCACGCGGCGACCGCGTTGTCCGCGACCGGGCGCAGCAGGACGTCCCCGCAGTGCCAGGCGCGCTGACCCGCCCACACCACCGGCCGCGGCACGACGTCCTTCACCCCGAACGCGACGCGCACGTGGTCGGGCAGGGCGATCGCCGCTTCGCTGGTCGGGACTACGGGAGCTGCCGTCACGACCGGCACGGTACCTGCGTCGCCGCCGGGATCACGGTCGCCACGCGGAGAGATCCCCGAGCAGGACTTCCGGAATCAGGCTCGGCGGTGCCGGGCGGCGTCGTCCGCGGCCGGCGCCGAGGAGCGCCTCAGCTCGACACGTCCGCGGCCAGGGCCTCCGCGTAGACGCGCACCTCCTGCTCGGACGGGGTCCCGCCGCCGCTGCTCGCGCTGTCGGCGACCGTACCCGAGCCGCCCGACGAGGAACTGCTGCTCCGCTCCGTGGTGCCGGAGCCCGAGGAGCCGCCCGGCCCGGCCCCGGCGCCCGTGGACCGGCTGGATCCGCTGCCGGAGCTCTCGCTGCGCGGGGTGGTGGTCCGCGAGCCGCTGTCCGACGCGCTGTCCGAGGTGCCGCCCGCCCGGGTCGCGCCCGTCGGCGAGCCGCCGCCGGACCCGGTGGTCCTCGAGCTGCTGCTCGAATCGCTGCCGCTGCCGCTCGCACGGGCGCCGTCCGAGCTCCGGGACGCGCCGCTGCTGCGCACCGAGCCGCTCGCGCTGGAGTCCTGCCCGCTCGCCGCGCCTGCGGAGCCCGAGCTCCCGGTCGAGCGCGAGGTGTCCGCCCCGGACCGCCCCGAACCGTCCGAACCGGAGTCCTGCGGCCCGGTCTCCCGGGTCGACGCCCCGGCGGCGCCGCGCTGCCGGAGCTGCTCCTGGATCTGCCGGTCCGCCTCGCGGTCCGCCAGCCGGAGTGCCCCGTCGATCTGCGGCGCCGCGAGCCCGCCGGTCATCGTGTTGATCATCGGACCGGCGACGGCGCCGGCGATGCCGGAGCTTTCCCCGCCCACGGGACGCGGAGCTTGGGGGTCGGCGCCGGTCCCCGCATCCTGCTGCCCGACGGACCGGCGCGCCGGGGCGCCGCCTCCGCCCTGCTCGGCACGCTGCCGGGACGCGTCGGCCCCGCTGCTTCGGTCGACGCGGCCCGGCGACGGCACGGCCTCGACCCGTTCGGTGCGAGCCTGTGCCGAGCCGCCCTGGTCCGCGCCCTGCCCGGCCCGACCGGTCTGTCCGGACGCCCCGCGCCGATCCTGCTGGGATGCCCGGCCCTGCGCCGACGCCTGCCGGCCGCCGTCCAGACCGAGGGTTCCGCCGACGCCGTCGACGGTGTCCGACACCGCACCCGTTACGCCACCCCGCTGCGCACCCTGCCGCCCGGAACCCTGCTGCTGCCCGGAGCCCTGCCGCTCCTGACCGCCCGGCTGCCCCCGGCCCTGGTCCTTCCGGTCTCCCGAGCCCTGGTCCGGCCGGCCGCCCTGCTGGCCGTTCAGCCCGAGCGTCCCGCCGACGCCGTCGACGGTCCCCGACACAGCGCCGGTCGGCCCGCCACGATCAGGTCCCGAGCCGACCGCGCGGGCATCCCCGGAATGGTCGTGCTCCGGCGTCTCCTCCGCGTCGTCCCCCGGCCCGCGCGGGTCCGGCGGGCCGCTCGTGCCGACCTCGCCCGACGGGCGGCTCTCGTCCTGGTCGCGGCCCTGCACGACCGGCGGCCGCTCGTCCACCCCCTGCGACGGCGTCGGACTCGGCGTGGGGTTCCTCGCGAGCCGGAGCACCTCCTCCCGCACCCGGTCGGTGCGGTCCGCGTCGTTCGGCAGCGGACTGCGGGTGGCGGTTCGCACGCCCTCCGACAGGTTCTGCACCTGGCTCGCCACCGCTTCCCGGTGTCGGGCCCGCAGGTCACGCTGCTCGGACAGGGCCGTGGCCCAGGAGGTGTCGGCGGCGGAACGCGACGGCGGGGCGGGGGCGGCGTCGAGCAGCCGCTGGATCTCGTCGAGCCGGCTGTCCGCCTGCCGGAGCTCGTCCGAGGTGCGCTCGAGCTCGCGGTAGGTCTCCAGCTGGGACTGCAGCGTCGCCCGCTGCTGCTCGAGCACCCGCCTGCGTTCCTGCAGCTGCCGGACGGCGGAAGGGGCGGTCCCGACCTGCTGCGCGGCCGCCGTCGAGTTCCAGGCCTGCTCCGTCTCGCCGATCGTGTCGAGCTGCTCGTTGACCGCGACCAGCGCGAGCTGCGCCCGCCGTGCCCACTCCTCGTCCGTGGTCCCCTCCGGCATCGTCACCGTCGGCGGGGAGGGATCGGGGGACGCGGACGAGGTGGTCAGCGCGTAGCCGCCGACCAGCACGGCCGTCGCGCCCAGCACCGCGATCGCGCGCCGCCGCCGCGCCAGCCCGGCCATCCACGACGACCGCGCACCCGGGAGCTCCCCGGGCTCCGGTTCGGGCTCCTCCCGCCCGGGTGCGGCGACGCGCGCCGGCACGGCTCTGCTCCGGACGGGCGGCCCCTCCGGCGTCTCGCGCAGCCAGGGCAGCGTCTCGGTCAGCCGCTCGTCGCCGGCGGCCTGCGCCGCGGCCCGTCGCTCACGCCGCGCGGCCACCCGGTGCGCGGCGGTGCAGTAGATCTTCCCGGGCCGGTCGGGCGTCTCCTCGACCAGCGCATCGCACCCGGGGAGCGCGCACCTGCGCCGCAGCGAGGGCGACCCGGACCCGTCGGAGCCGAACCGGTCCACCCCGAAATCGTCCACCCCGAAATCGTCCACCACAGTCGACCCCCATCGCAGTCACCGGGAGCGCGTGCCCGTTCAGCACGACGTCCCCGTCGGGGCCACCGAGGCGGCGCTCACGCGCCCCCGACACCGCGGCGTCCGAAGGTCCCCGCTTCCCTGGCCCCGTTCGGATGACGGGACACGACATCCACCGAGGCAAAGGAGGCTACCCAGGCCGATGATCGATTGTCATTGCTCCAGTCGGACGTGCTCCCCCGGGTCAAAGGCACGGAGCGTCACATAACAGCGTGATCGCCACGGACCGTCGTGGTGGAGGCGCCCGCCGTCACGGACCGCGACAGGGGGTTGCTCATATGTGACCCACAGCACAGGAACGTCTGCGCAGTGTGATCCACAGACGCAGACCGCCCGCCCTCGCGAACGAGGACGGGCGGTCGGTACGGCTCTACGGGGATCGTGGGTCAGTACGTGGGAAGCGAGGGGTCGACCTGCTTGGCCCAGGCCAGCACGCCGCCCCCGACGTGCACCGCGTCCTTGAAGCCGGCCTTCTGCAGCGCCGCGAGCGTCTCGGCCGAGCGCGCCCCGGACTTGCAGTGCAGGACGATCGGCTTGTCCTGCGGGAGCTCCGAGAGCGCCTCGCCGGAGAGGATGCGGTCCTTCGGGATGAGCACCGAACCCGGGATCCGGACGATCTCGAACTCGTTCTGCTCGCGGACGTCGATCAGCGCGAAGTCCTTGCCCGCGTCGATCATCTCCTTGAGCTCGAGCGCGGTGATCGTGTTGCCGGCCGCCGCGGCCTGGGCGTCATCGGAGACGGTGCCGCAGAACGCGTCGTAGTCGATCAGCTCGGTGATCTCGGGCGTGGCCGGGTCCTTGCGGATCCTGACCTGCCGGTAGGTCATCTCGAGGGCGTCGTAGACCATCAGCCGGCCCAGGATCGGCTCGCCGATGCCGGTGATCAGCTTGATCGCCTCGTTCACCATGATCGAGCCGATGGACGCGCAGAGGACGCCCAGCACGCCACCCTCGGCGCACGACGGCACCATCCCGGGGGGCGGCGGCTCGGGGTAGAGGTCGCGGTAGTTCAGGCCGAGCCCGTTCGGGGCGTTCTCCCAGAACACCGAGGCCTGACCCTCGAACCGGAAGATCGAACCCCAGACGTACGGCTTCCCGGACAGCACGGCGGCGTCGTTCACCAGGTAGCGCGTGGCGAAGTTGTCCGTGCCGTCGAGGATGAGGTCGTAGTCGGCGAAGATGTCCATCACGTTCGACGAGTCGAGCCGCACCTGGTGCAGCCGGACCTCGACGAACGGGTTCGCCTCCTTGATCGAGTCACGGGCGGACTCGGCCTTGGGGCGGCCCACGTCGGACTGGCCGTGGATGATCTGGCGCTGCAGGTTGGACGAGTCCACCTCGTCGAACTCGACGATGCCCAGCGTGCCGACACCGGCCGCGGCCAGGTACAGCAGCGCGGGCGAGCCCAGACCACCGGCGCCGACGACCAGCACCTTCGCGTTCTTCAGCCGCTTCTGCCCGGTCATCCCGACGTCGGGGATGATGAGGTGGCGGCTGTAGCGCTCGACCTCGTCCTTGGTCAGTTCGGCGGCCGGCTCCACGAGCGGCGGTAGCGCCATGTCAAAGCTCCTCGGTGCTGTCTTGCGTGTCGATCGTGCGTGCGTCCCGCTGGTGCCAACGCACTCGTCGGGGCCTATCTTCCCATCCGGGCTCAGGAAGGGCACTCGTCCCAGAGTGCCGCGACACAGGCCGCCACCCGGTCCGGCACCTCGATCTGCGCGATGTGCCCGACGCCGTCCAGCATCAGCAGCCGCCCGTCCGGGAACGTGCGCGCCGCCCGCGCGGCGAGCCGGGGCGAGATGAGCCGGTCCCGGTCCCCCCAGACCACGAGCGTCGGCACCGGGACGCGTGCGGCCGTCGCCCAGAGCCCGCGACCGGCCCAGCTCACGAACATCCCCTTGGTCGAGCGGGACACGGCCTCCCCCGCCCAGGGCTGACGCCCGCGGGCCGCGATCTCGGCGGCCGTCTCGTCCAGGCGGGCGTCGGTGGCGCGGCCGGGGTCCCCGAAACAGAGCGCCATGACCTGCTCGGCCCGCGCCCGGGGCGACGCCGCGGCCAGCTGGGCCCGGGCCCTCTTCCCGATGGCGGGGATCATCGCCAGCGCCATCCGCGGATCGGACATCCGGCGCGGGTCCGGCCGCCGGTCCGGGAATGCGGGCGAGACCAGGGTGAGCGTGCGGACGAGCTCCGGCCGGCGGGCGGCCACCATCGTCGCGACCATCCCGCCGAGCGAGTTGCCCAGCAGGTGCACGGGCCGCCCGCGGCCGGCCAGCCAGCAGAGCAGCGCGTCCGCGTGGCCGGACGGCGAGTAGTCCCGCGACGGCAGCGGCTTCGAGTACCCGAACCCCGGCAGATCGACGGCGACGCCCGCGGCCCGCGGCGCGAGCAGGCCCGCGAGGTCCGTCCAGTTCGTCGCGGAGCCGGAGAGCCCGTGCACGTAGACGGCCTCGGTGCCATCGGCGCCGGGGGTCTCGCGGACGTGCAGGGTCACCCCGCCGGACGTGACGTCGCGGCCCGGCCACGCGGGCCAATGCTCGTCGTCCGGCAGGACCGGGAGGTCGGCCGGGTCGACGGTGCCCGCGGGGCGAGGGGCGGAGGTGTTCCGCGGGTGAACCAGCGGGAGCGCGACGGAGACCACCCGACGAGCATGGCCTGAACCCGCCCGTCCCGACCACCTCGGGTGACCCGCACCATCCGGTCCCCGGCGACGCATCGATACCCCCCTGGGGTAGCTTCACCGTGTCGGACGGCCCGTTCGTGCGTTGTACCCCCCGGTGGCGCGCCGCGTCGAACGCGCACGACAGCCCCGCGAAGACGAGCCAGGGAGACGGAACACATGCAGACCGCGGTGCGGCTCGGCAGCTACCTCGCCGTGCTCTGCGTCGTGTTCGGGGCCGCATGGGGGGCGGGGGCCGCGTTCGGCGGGTCCGGCGACGGCCCGGCCCCGGCGGCGGCGCACGAGCCGGGGATGGCCTCGATGGCTCCCCCGCCGGCGGCCGCCGGCCCGGATCCCGCGGATCCGCTCGGCCTCTCGGCCACCGCGGCCGGCTACACCTTCGTCCCCACGACGACGTCGTTCGCCGTCAACAGCCCCACGACGTTCAGCTTCCGCATCACCGGCTCGGACGGCGCGCCCGTCACGGCCTTCGACGTCGCCCCGGACCAGGAGTTCCGGCCGGGCGAGCGGATGAACCTGCTGGTGGTGCGACGGGACGCGGCCGGCATGCAGGACCTCTCCCCCACCATGGGTCCCGACGGCACGTGGAGCGTCCCGTTCCTGCTCCCGGCGGCGGGGGTGTGGCGGGCCTACGCGGACTTCGTCCCCACCGGCGGCCCGCGGCTCGCGCTGGGCACGGACCTCTTCGCGCCCGGGGAGTTCGACCCGTTCACGTTCCCGGACTCCCGCATCTTCCCGCCCACGGGCGCCCCGGCCGCGGTGGACGGCTACCAGGTCCGGATCGACGGCCGGCTGGTCCCGGGGGTCCCGTCGGCGATCTACACGACCGTCGGGCGTTGGGGGCAGCCGGTCACCGAGCTCGAGCCGACCCGGGGCGGTTTCGGCCGGCTCGTCGCGGTCCGCGAGGGGGACCTGGCGTACGTCCGGGTCCGGCCGGAGACCACACGGCCACTCCCGACGGACCGAGCCGGCCCGGCGATCGCCTTCACCACCGAGGTCCCGACGGCCGGGACCTACCGGTTCTTCCTGGGATACCGGCACGAGGGCCGGACCGGGACGGCCGAGTTCACCGTCTCCACGGCAGGGAGCTGAGCATGACCACGCCGAGCACGGCGACGAACGAGGAGCGGACGCGCATCGAGCTCGCGATCGGCGGCATGACCTGCGCGTCGTGCGCCAACCGCGTCGAGCGCAAGCTCAACAAGCTGTCCGGCGTCGAGGCGTCGGTCAACTACGCGACGGAGAAGGCGCGGGTCAGCTACGCCGCCGACGTGACGCCCGAGCAGCTCGTCGCGACCGTCGAGGCCGCCGGCTACACCGCGGCACTCCCCGCGGCGGAGGACCCCGGCACGGCCGAGGAGCACGCTCGGGACCTGCGGGAACGCCTCGTCGTCAGCGCGCTGCTGGCCGTCCCGGTGATCGTGGTGTCGATGGTCCCGGCGTGGCAGTTCCTCTACTGGCAGTGGGTCGTGCTGGGCCTCGCGGCACCGGTCGTGCTGTGGGGCGCGTGGCCCTTCCACCGCGCCACCTGGACGAACCTGCGCCACGGCAGCGCGACGATGGACACCCTGGTCTCCCTCGGCACACTCGCCGCGCTCGGCTGGTCCGTCTACGCCCTGGTCCTCGGCACCGCGGGCATTCCGGGAATGACGCACCCGTTCGAGCTGACGGTCTCCCGCGGCTCCGGCGCGGACGCGATCTACCTCGAGGTGGCCGCCGGGGTCACCCTGTTCATCCTGGCCGGCCGGTACTTCGAGGCCCGGTCCAAGCGCACGGCCGGCGCGGCGCTGCGGGCGCTGCTGGAGCTCGGCGCGCAGGACGTCGCCGTCGTGCGGAACGGGCCGGGAGGGATCAGCACCGAGGAACGGATCCCGGTCGACGAGCTGGCCGTCGGGGACCTGTTCGTCGTCCGCCCCGGCGAGAAGGTCGCGACGGACGGCACGGTCTGTGAGGGCACGTCGGCGGTCGACGTGTCCATGCTGACCGGCGAGTCCGTCCCGGCCGAGGTCGGCCCGGACGATTCGGTGGCCGGCGGCTGCGTCAACGCGGGCGGCCGGCTGGTCGTGCGGGCCACCCGGATCGGCGCGGACACCCAGCTCGCCCGGATGGCGCAGCTCGTCGAGGACGCGCAGAGCGGGAAGGCCGCCGCCCAGCGGCTCGCGGACCGGATCTCCGGCGTGTTCGTGCCGATCGTGATCGCGCTGGCCGTCGGGACGCTCGGGTACTGGCTCGGGACGGGTGCGGGGGCCACCCGGGCGTTCACCGCGGCCGTCGCCGTCCTGATCATCGCCTGCCCGTGTGCGCTGGGCCTCGCGACGCCCACGGCGCTGCTGGTCGGCACCGGCCGCGGCGCGCAGCTCGGAGTGCTGATCAAGGGGCCGGAGGTCCTGGAGTCCACCCGCCGCGTGGACACGATAGTCCTGGACAAGACGGGCACGGTCACCACCGGCGTGATGACGCTGCTCGCGGTGCACGCGGCCGCACGCGAGTCCCGGGACCAGGTGCTGCGGCTCGCCGGCGCGGTCGAGAACGGCTCCGAACATCCCGTCGCCCGGGCGGTCGCGACCGCGGCGCGCGAGCGGTTCGGCGAGCTGCTGCGCGTCGGCGAGTTCGAGAACCGGCCCGGCCTGGGCGTGCAGGGGCTCGTCGCGGAGCTCGCGCAGCTGCCGGGTCTGCCCGCGCCGCTGCGGTCCCCGGCCGGTCCCGAGCCGCTGACGCCCGCGGGGGGCAGCGACCGGATCGTCGCGCACGCCGTGGCGGTCGGGCGGCCCGCGCTGCTGGCCGAACACGGCATCACGCTGCCGGAGTCCCTCGTCGAGGCGAAGGAGAAGGCGGAGTCCGAGGGCCGCACCGCCGTCGCCGTGAGCTGGGACGGGAAGGCGCGCGGGATCCTCGTCGTCGCCGACGCGGTGAAGCCGACGAGCGCCGACGCCGTCCGCCGGCTGCGGGACCTGGGCCTCACGCCGGTCCTGCTGACCGGGGACAACCGGGCCGCCGCCAGGTCCGTCGCGGCCGAGGTGGGGATCGATCCGAACTCGGTGATCGCCGAGGTCATGCCGGAGGACAAGGTCGCCGTCGTCGAGCGGCTGCGGGCCGAGGGCAAGGTCGTCGCGATGGTGGGCGACGGCGTGAACGACGCGGCGGCGCTCGCCACCGCGGACCTCGGGCTGGCCATGGGCACGGGCACGGACGTCGCGATCGAGGCGAGCGACCTGACGCTGGTCCGCGGGGACCTGCTCGCGGCCGTCGACGCGATCCGGCTCGCCCGGCGGACCCTCGGCACGATCCGCGGCAACCTGTTCTGGGCCTTCGCCTACAACGTCGCCGCGCTCCCGCTGGCCGCGGTGGGCCTGCTCAACCCGATGATCGCGGGGGCGGCGATGGCGTTCAGCTCGGTGTTCGTGGTCACCAACAGTCTCCGCCTGCGGCGGTTCCGCGGCACCGTCTGACGATCTCCCACATCGACCGCGGCCGAACCGGGTACGCCCCGTACAGGAAGTCGCGCGTTCTTCACCCCGTCGGGAGTTACCTGCGGGTAGCATCACCGCGCACGGCCTGCAGTGAGGAGTACACGATGACCGAGACCACCGCACCCGTGCAGCGGGGAGCCCGGCTGTCCCGAAGCGCACGGCGCGCCCAGCTCCTCGTGGCCGCCCGGGACGTCTTCGCCGCGCACGGCTACCACGCTGCCGCGATGGACGACATCGCCGAGAAGGCGGGCGTGAGCAAGCCGGTGCTCTACCAGCACTTCCCCGGCAAGCTCGAGCTGTACCGGGCGCTGCTCACCACCTACGCCGCCGAGCTCGTCTCCCGGGTCCGCGAGGCCATCTCCGAGACCGCGGACAACCGGGCCCGCGTGCATGCGGCCGTCGCGGCCTACTTCGACTTCGTCGCGGGCGAGGGCCACGCCTACCGGCTGGTGTTCGAGTCGGACCTGCGCGGCGAGCCCGAGGCCGCCGCCGTCGTCGACGGGGCGCTGACGAACTGCATCGACGCCGTCGCCGAGGTCGTCACGCAGGACGCGGGCCTGGACGAGGCCCGGGCGCGACTGCTCGCGGTCGGGCTGGTGGGCCTGAGCCAGGTCACCGCGCAGTACTGGCTGGACTCCCAGCAGGGCATCCCGCGGGACGAGGCGATCTCACTCATGTCCATGCTGGCCTGGAAGGGCCTCGCGGGCTTCCCGATGGTGCACGACTAGAGCTCAGCGGTGAGCCCGCCCCGTCCGTCGCGAGAGCCCTGCGACGGACGGGGCGGTCCCGTCCTCAGGCCGCCGACGAGCGCGTGGCGGCGGTGCGGGCCAGCGCGTGCAGGCGCGCGGACACCCCTGCCACCCGCTCGACCGGCAGCATGTGCCCGGCCTCCGGGAAGATCGTCAGCGACGCGTCCGGCAGCGCCTTGCGGATCCGGCGGGAGAACGACGACGGCGTGAGCCGGTCCTCGGACCCGACCATGATCTCCACCGGTACCTGCGCGAACGCGGCCAGCGCGGCGTCCCGCTCGTGCGCCTCCAGGGTCGGCCGGAAGCCGGAGACCGTGCTCGGCCGGCACTCCGCGACGACCTTCGTGGTCAGCCGGACCGCGCGGGCGTCCGCGTCGCTGCCCAGCAGCAGCCACTTCATCCCCGGCCGCAGCAGCCACGGGTGCCTGCTCAGGGCACGGCGGGTGTCCCAGCCGCGTGAGGCGTACATCCGGCGCTCGGCACGGCGGAACAGCTCGAGCTGCGCCGGCCGCAGGCCGAACGTCGCGTCCGCCAGCCCGCCGCTGGCCGTCGCGACGAGGGCGACGCCGGCGAGCCGCGCGGCCACGAGCTCCGGATGCCGCTCGGCGAGCGCCATCACGGTCATGCCGCCCATCGAGTGGCCGCCCAGGACCAGCGGCCCGTCCGGCGCGACCTGCTCGATCAGCGCCGCCAGGTCGTCCGCGAGCTGCTCGATCGTCAGCGTCGACGGGTCGGCGGTGTCCGAGCGGCCGTGCCCCCTGTGGTCGTAGCGGACGACGCGCACCGGGAGCCCGGCCCCGACCAGCGAGTCGGCGACGGGCTCCCAGCAGCGCGAGTCCAGCGTCCAGCCGTGCGCGAGCACGACGGTCACCGGGGCCTCGGTACCGGAACTTCCCCTGGCTGCCCCGGTGACCTCGGCGTGCAGCTCGAGGCCGTCCGCGGACCGGACCCTCATACCAGGTAGGCCTTCCGCCACAGGACCTCCGTCGGGCCGCCGATCAGGTCCTGCTCGCGCAGGAACGCGACGCACTTGCGGGCGGACCAGCGCAGGGTCTCCTGCCAGTTCGGGTTCGCCAGCGCGGCCTTGCGGCCGACCTCGGGGTCGATCCCGACGCTGCGGTAGACCTCGGGGTGGATGATGTTCCGCGCGACGACGAACGCGATCCGCGAGAGCAGGTAGCGCCCGATCTCCTTCTGCACCCGGCTGGTCTTCGGCATGATCCGCGCCAGCTCCTCGCGGGCGTAGCGGACGTGCCGCGCCTCCTCGGTCACGTGGATCTTGTTGACCATGCGTGTGAGCGGCTGCACCGACTCGTCGCGCATGCTCCTGCGCTGCATCTGGTCGAGGATCTCCTCGACGAACAGCGTGCCGCCGAACATCGCGGGGCCGTAGCCGACCGTCTTGAACAGCCGGCCCAGGTTGTGCGTGAGCCCGGTCGGCGCGTAGTCCGGGACGCCGTAGGCCTCGGTCATCTTGGCGAACATGATCGAGTGCCGGCACTCGTCCGCGATCTCGGTGAGCGCGTACTGGATGTGGCTGCGGCGCGGGTCCCGGTCGTAGGCGTAGCGCAGCAGCATCTGCATGAGGATCATCTCGAACCACAGGCCGATGCGCGCGACGCTGCACACCTCGTGGATCGTCAGCGTCCGCCGCTGCTCCTCGGTGAGCCCGTCCCACAGCTCGGTGCCGTAGAGGCTGGACAGCTCGGGCGAGATGCCCCACTTGCCCTCGACGAGCGGGGCGTCCCAGTCGATGTCCAGGTTCGGGTCGTACGAGTGGTCGACCGAGGACTTCAGCAGCCGCTCGGCCGTGGCCTCGCGGTCGTTCAGGGTCTTCGTGGGCTTGTCTGCGGTGGGGGCGCTCATGAGGTGCTCCTCTCCGTCGCGGGGGCGGTCTCCTGCACTACTGCGGGGACGTCGCGGCCGGTCAGCCTGCGGACCAGGCCCGCCGCGACGGGCGACGAGTCGAAGTGGCCGGTGGCGGCCTGCTTGCGCAGGCGCCGGACGACGCCTGAGCCGACGATCGTGGGGATGTGCCGTCCGGCCCAGAGCTCGAGCTGGCCGGCGCGGGTGCCGGCGGTGTCCCGCGGCGGCCGGGTGGCCGCGAGCGCGCGGACGACCGTGCCGACGATGTCCTCGACCTCCTCGCGGCGGACCTGCCCCTCCAGGGCGAGCCCGACCTCGCGGCCGGCGTCGTGGATCGGCGTCCGCACGTAGCCCGGGTACACCGTGCTGACGTACAGCTCCGTGCCGTACTCGAGGCGCAGGGCGTCGGCATAGGCGGCCATCCCGCGCTTCGCGACGCTGTAGGCCGAGACGAACGGGAGCGTCAGGTAGGCGAGCTCGCTGGACACGAACACCACGCGGCCCTTGGCGCCCCCACGGTCCGCCCGGCCCGCCATCAGCGCGGGCAGCGCCGCGGCCGTGACCCGCCACGCCCCGAGCAGGTTGGTGTCGATGACCTTCATCGCGTCCGGCTCGAGCGGGCCGCCCGCGTCGTTCGGCGTGCCGATGCCGGCGTAGTGCACCACCGCGTCCAGGCCGCCGAGCTGCTCGACCGCGGTGGCCACCGCCTGGTCGACCGCGGCCTCGTCGGTGATGTCGCAGGCGACGATTCCGTCCCCGGCGACCCGGTCCAGCCCCACGACCTTCGCACCCTGTTCACGCAGCCGCTGCACCGTCGGCGCACCGAACCCGCCCGCGGCCCCCGTGATCAGCACACGGGAGCCCGGGGCCACCGCTCGTCGGGATCTGGGATGAGACACCGTCGGCTCTCCTCTCGTCGAAGGCCACCGGCGCTTGCTGTTACCGCCGGTAACTGTTACCACTGGTAACGTGCCGCACGACACGCCAGCTGTCAAGAGGAACGACCGCTCCGTCCGCAACACCGAACGTCGGGCCGAACGCCGCGCCGAGATGGTCGACGCGGCGATGGACGCGGTGCGCGAGCACGGCGCGGGGGTCTCCGTCGCGGATATCGCGAAGCGCGCCGGGATCACCAAACCCGTGCTCTACCGGCACTTCGCCGACCGCGCGGACCTGCAGCGAGCGGTCGGCGAGAAGAGCGCCGAGCTGCTGATGGAACGCATCTTCACGGCGCTGGAGGCCGCGGACTCGGAGGCGGACGAGGCCGCTCTGATCGCGCACATCGTCGATGCGTTTCTCGCCGGCATCGAGGACGAGCCGGAGCTCTGGCGCTTCGTCGTGCACAACACCGCCGAGCGCGAGGCCGGCAGCGAGATCGTCGAGGACGTGCAGGAACGGATCGCCCGGCTGCTCTCGATCCTGATCGGCGAGCGGCTGCGCGCGGCGGGCCTGGACTCCGGTGGCGCCGAGGTGTGGGCGCTCGGCCTCGTCGGGATGGTGAAGAACGCTGGCGACTGGTGGCTCGAACGCCGCACCATGAGCCGCGCCGCGCTGACCAGCTACCTGACCACGCTCATCTGGGGCGGACTGGGCGGCGTGCTCGCGGCCGCGGCCCCGACCCGTGGCACCCCAGCTCCCGGCACCCCGGCTCCCGACACCCCGCTCCGCGCCGTGCCCGACCCCCGCGAGAAGGAGAGAGACCATGCCTGAGACCCACGCAGAGCAGGTTGAGCACGACCACGACGAAGCGGGTTACACCGGCGCCGCGACCCTGACGCTTGACGGCGAGGAGGTGCCGGTCCGGGTCCAGATCCTGGTCCAGCACGAGCCCCACGACGGCCGGTTGCACTGGTTCGGCCGGGTGGACCGGACCGAGCGGCTCACCGACCTGCTGGGCGGCCGGGGCGGCGACGTCGAGTTCCGGACCGAGCACGGCAGCGCGGCCGCGACGATCGGCGACGTCGACCTGTGGGGCCGCTACCGGCTCAGCGGGACGGGCCGCCCGCCGTTCCCCCTCGACGAGCCGCCCCCGCCCGAGGACGACTGACCCGGCGAATTGTCGGACGATCCGACAGCGCCCGCTAGCCTGGGCGCATGCCCGCCAGCACGCCCCGCGCCGGATGGACCGCCTCGCTCTCCCGGCAGCGCGAGACGCTGCACGCGGCCTCGACGGCGGCGCGCGTGGCGGACCTGCTCCGCGCCCAGGTGCTCGACGGCGAGCTGCGCCCGGGCGTGCAGCTGGGCGAGGAGGCGCTCGTCGAGGCGCTCGGCGTCTCCCGCAACACCATCCGCGAGGGGCTGCAGATCCTCGGGCACGAGCGACTGGTGGAGCACCGGCGGCACCGCGGCGTGTTCGTCCGGCAGCTGAGCCGTGGCGACCTCGCGGACCTGTGCGGGCTGCGCCGTTCCCTGGAGACCGGTGCCCTGCGCGAGGCCGCGGCACTCGACGGCCCGCTCGATCCCGAGCTCGTCGCCGCGGTGCAGGCCGCGGCGGCGGAGGGTGTCGAGGCCGTCGCCCGGGAGGACTGGACGGCCGTCGGAACGGCCAACTCCCGCTTCCACCTCGGGCTGGCCGCGCTGCCGGGCAACCCCCGCATCGACAGCGCGATCCGCAGCCTGCTCGCCGAGCTCCGGCTGGCGTTCCTGCTGGTCGCGGACGCGCGGGAGATGCACGAGCGCTACGTCCCCGCCCACGTCGAGCTCGCCACGCAGATCGCCGCCGGACGGCTCGACGACGCGGCGGTGACCCTGGAGCGGTACCTGCGCCGCTCCCAGCGCCACCTGATCGCGGCCTACGCCGCCGCCGTCGAGCAGATCAGCTGAAGATCTTCGGCAGGTCCGCCAGCGAGCGGACCCCTGCGTAGACGGTGAACAGCCAGGCCGCGACGCCGACCAGCAGGATCCAGCGCGGGTAGGTCGCCCCCTGCAGCAGGTCGCGCCGGCGCCAGGCGATCCACAGCATGATGCCGAGTCCGAACGGCAGGATCAGGCCGTTGAACGCCCCGGCGAACACGAGCAGCGCCGCGGGGGTCTGGCCGACGACCAGGTACAGCACGGTCGAGACCGCGATGAAGACGCTGATGCTCAGGTTGAACCGGCGCGCGACGGGCGGGGCGAGCGTCTTGAGGAACGTCGCCGAGGTGAACGAGGCGCCGATGGTGCTCGTCATGCCCGCCGTCCAGAAGACCAGGCCGAACAGCGCCAGCCCGACCGGTCCGACGGCCGCGGCGAACGCCGAGCCCACCGGGTCCGACGTGGACAGCACCGCACCCGCGGTGACGGCGCCGAGGATGCCCAGGAACAGCAGCAGCCGCAGCGCCCCGGTGATCAGGATGCCGTTGACCGAGCCGCGGGCGATCGCCTTCAGGTTCTCCGGCCCGGTCGTGCCGGACTCGATCAGCCGGTGCGCCCCGGCGTAGGTGATGTAGCCGCCGACGGTGCCGCCGATGAGCGTGAGGACGGGCAGGAAGTCCAGCCCGACCGGGGCGAACGTGCGGACGACAGCCTCGCCGACGGGCGGGGTGGTGACGACGCAGATGTACGCGATCAGACCGATCTTGATCGTGCCGAGGACGATCACGGCCTTGTCCAGCGTCCCGTCCAGCGCCTTGTAGGAGAAGATCAGGATCGCCAGCGCGGCGCTGAGCACCACCCCGATCCGGGGCTCGAGCCCGAAGAGGTTCTTCAGCCCCTGCCCGGTCGCGCTGAGGTTGCCGGTGCAGAAGACGAGCCCGCCGAGGGTGATCAGGCCGGCCAGGACGTATCCGGAGCCGGGGACGACCTTGTTGGCCAGGTCCTGGGCCCGGAGACCCGAGAGCCCGACGACCCGCCAGACGTTCAGCTGGATGGCGACGTCGATGACGATGCTGGCGACGATCGCGGCGGCGAAGGACGCGCCGTAGCGGGCGGTGAACGTGCCGGTCTGGGAGATGAAGCCCGGTCCCGCCGCGGACATCGCCATCAGGAACATCGCGCCGACGACGGCGATCGTGCGCTTCGGGTCGTACGCCCTGGCCGGGGCGACGGTCGTGTCGACGTCCGGTCCGGCACTGTCCGGATGACCCATGGAATCTCCCTGCTCGTGTCGACGTCGGCCACGGCCGTGAGCCCAGTCGCACCGGTTTCGTTGAGCGTAAGGATTGTTCAACAATCGGTCGACGCAGGGGTCATTACCGCTGTGTTTCGGGATTCGCTGGTCAGGCCCGGGAAACACGAACGGCCGGCCCCCGAGGGGACCGGCCGTTCGAGGGGACTCGGGTGTCAGGAGCCGAAGCCGACCCGTGCCGGCGACGCGGGAGCGATCTCGATGTAGGAGATGCGCGCGGCGGGCACGAGGAAGCGGCGCCCCTTGTCGTCGACGAGGGCGAGCGTCCCGTCGGCGGACTTCATCGCCTCGTTGACCAGGGCCTCCACCTCCTCGGGCGTCTGGCCGCTGGACACCACGAGCTCCCGCGGGCTCTCCGCGATGCCGATCTTGACCTCCACCGGGGAACCTCCTGGTGACGATGATGGGATGACGAACGTCAGGCTAGTCGAGCCGGCGGCGCGGGCGCGGCACGGGCCGTCCACCGTGGGCGAACGCGTCCTCAGTTCAGCCCGAGTGCCGCCATCCGCTTCCCGTGATTGGACTGCAGCCGCTTGATCAGCGCCGCGATCCCCGCGATGTCCCCGGACCCCCGGACGATGAAGTCCGCGAGCTCGTCCCGCTCCGCCACGATGTGCTGGGCCTGGGTGACCGCCTCGCCGAGCAGCCGGCGGCCCCAGAGCGCGAGCCGGTCCCGGACCTGCCGGTTCTGCGCGCAGGCGGACCTGACCTCACGCTCGGCGAACGCGCTGTGCCCGGTGTCCGCGAGAACCTTCTCGACCAGCTCCCCCGTCGGGTCGTCGACCCAGCCGGCGACCTCGCGGTAGAAGTCCGCGGCCAGACCGTCGCCGACGTAGGCCTTGACCAGGGACTCCAGCCAGGTCCGCGGCCGGGTGGAGGCGTGGTAGGCGTCCAGCGGGGCGACGAACGGCGTCATCGCCTCCTCGACCGTCACGCCGAACCGCTCCAGGTGCTCCTCCAGCAGCCGGAAGTGCCCCATCTCCGCCGCGGCCATCACCGAGAGCTGACGGCGTCCGCTCAGCGTCGGCGCGGTGCGCGCGTCCGCGGCGAGGCGGTCGAACCCGGAGAGCTCGCCGTAGGCCAGGACACCGAGGAGGTCCACCGTCGCCCGGGAGGTACTGCCGTTCACCCTGTTCTCCGTACGCTCGTACCCACCGTCGGAGACGGTGCCGGACTCGCCCACCATGGTCAGCGAGCGTAGCCGTTCGATCAGGCGGCGCACGTCACCCGGCCCGAGCGGCCCGCAACGTGCCCCGACGTGGCCTTTCGGGGTACCATCGGGTCAGCGATGCGCGATCGGGGTCGCAACCCCGGGGCCTCCCGAGGCTCCTTTTCTTGCCCCGTAGCGCCGCGCACACCGAGCGAACCGCCGGGAAACGGGTCGGCGCCACCGGCGCCCGACTCACCGGCATCTCGCACAGACATGGTGCGTACAGCGCCTCGACGGCTCTCCCACCCGGGCTCCCAGGTGGTCGGACGAGCCGCTCCAGGGAATCTGTACGCGGAGAGAGGCGATCATCCTGTCCGTTCCGAGCGATTCCTTCGGCGAGTCCGCCGAGATCGACATTCCCGACACACTGGACACAACCGTGGAGGCGGGCACCCCGGACCCGGAGGCCCTCGACGAGGCCCACCCGCTCCAGGGCGGCGCTCCGGTCAAGAAGGAGTCCCCCACCTTCGCCGAGCTGGGCGTCCGCCCCGAGATCGTGCAGGCGCTGGCCGAGGCCGGCATCGAGCGCACGTTCGCGATCCAGGAGCTCACCCTCCCGCTGGCCCTCGCCGGCGAGGACGTCATCGGCCAGGCCCGCACGGGCATGGGCAAGACCCTCGGCTTCGGCGTTCCGCTGCTGCAGCGTGTGACCCCGCCGTCGGAGCAGCCCGCCGCCACCGCCGAGGGCGACGCCGCGGACCGTACTCGCGACGTGCCGCAGGCCCTCGTCGTCGTCCCCACCCGTGAGCTGTGCGTCCAGGTCGCCAAGGACCTCGCGGACGCCGGCAGCCACCTCGGCGTCCGGGTCACCGCGATCTACGGCGGCCGGGCCTACGAGCCGCAGCTCGCGGCGCTGCGCAAGGGCGTGGACGTCGTCGTCGGTACCCCCGGCCGCCTGCTGGACCTCGCCGAGCAGCGCCACCTGGTGCTCGGCCGCGTCAAGGCACTCGTCCTGGACGAGGCGGACGAGATGCTCGACCTCGGCTTCCTGCCGGACGTCGAGCGGATCATGCGCATGCTCCCCGACGAGCGGCACACGATGCTCTTCTCGGCCACCATGCCGGGCCCGATCATCGCGCTCTCCCGGGCGTTCCTGAAGCAGCCGACGCACATCCGCGCCGAGGAGTCGGACCAGGGTTCGGTCCACGAGCGCACCCGCCAGCTCGTCTACCGCGCGCACGCGATGGACAAGGTCGAGCTGCTCACCCGCGTCCTGCAGGCCAAGGACCGCGGCCTGACGATGATCTTCGCGCGGACCAAGCGCACCGTGCAGCGCGTCGCGGACGACCTCGCGGACCGCGGGTTCGCCGCCGCCGCCGTGCACGGAGACCTCGGCCAGGGGGCCCGTGAGCAGGCGCTCCGGGCGTTCCGCGCCGGCAAGGTCGACGTCCTGGTGGCCACGGACGTCGCGGCCCGCGGCATCGACGTCACCGACGTCACGCACGTCGTGAACTACCAGTGCCCCGAGGACTCCAAGACCTACGTCCACCGGATCGGCCGCACCGGCCGCGCCGGCAAGGAGGGCGTCGCGGTCACGCTCGTGGACTGGGACGAGATCCCGAAGTGGAAGATGGTCTCGGACGACCTGAAGCTCGGCCTCGACGAGCCGGCCGAGACCTACTCCACGTCGGACCACCTGTTCACGGACCTGGAGATCCCGACCAACGCCACCGGCCGGCTGCCGCACTCCAAGCGCACCCGCGCCGGGCTCGAGGCCGAGTACGTGGACACCGAGGGCGACCACGGCGGCCGGAACAAGAAGCGCAACGGCCGGGACGACCGCCGCGCCGCCCCGGCCCCGGAGGCGGAGGCGGACCGTCCGGCCCGTTCGGACCGGGCCACCCGCCAGCGCACCCGCCGCCGTTCCGGCGTGCCCGTGGCCGGCGAGGCCCAGCCCGTCGCGGCGGGCGTCGCCGCCGGCCCCGAGGCCGCTCCCGCCACCGGCCCGGAGGTCACCGCCTCCACCGGCACGGACGGCGAAGGCGCCCCGCGCCGTCGTCGTCGCCGTGGCGGTCGCCGCCGCGGTGGCTCCGGCGAGGGCACCACGGCGGGAGTCGAGCAGCAGGACGCCGCCGCCAGCTGACCCAGCAGGACATGACACCGGCCCGGCCCCCACCTCGGGGGCCGGGCCGGTGTCGTGTCCGCTCCTGTGTGGCAGGGTGCTGAGGTGCTCCGCCGCAGGCCGATCCGCCCCGAACGCCGGCGTCCTGCGGACGTCGTCGCGGCCGTCGCGATCGTCGTGGTGCTCGTGGTCGCCGCGGTCGTCTACGGCACGCACAGTCCCCTCGCCGGGACGGACTCCGTTCCCGCCGCGGGCCCCGGCACCGCGCCGGAGGCCCCGCTGGACGTCCCGGACGCGTTCGCCGAGGCCTGGCGCGCGCCCAGCTCCGCCGCGCCGCTGCCCGTCACCGCCGGCCCGGGCGTCGTGACCGCGGACGGCGGGACCGTCACCGGCCGGGACGCCGCCACCGGGGCCGAGCGCTGGCACTACACGCGGGACCGGCAGCTGTGCACCGTCGCGGAGGGCTTCGGCCGGGTTCTCGCGCTCTACCACGACGACGAGCACTGCAGCGAGCTGGCGGCGCTCGACGGGGACCTCGGCACGCGCAAGGACCAGCGGACCGTCGACGCCCGGCCCGGCGCCCGGCTGCTCACCAGCGGCAGCCAGGTCGTCGTCACCGGCCCGGACCACACCGAGGCCATGCGCTCGGACCTGGTCAAGACCCTGGAGTACGGCGTGATCACCGCGCCCGCGCAGCCCGGACGGCAGCCCCGCAGCGGCTGCACGTACCACTCGTTCGCCGCGACAGCCGGTCGGCTCGGCGTCGTCGAATCCTGCCCGACGGACACCGCGGACCGGATCACGGTGCTGCGCCCGGACGGCGGCGGGGACGCCGACACCCCGCAGATCACGTTCTCCAGCCAGCTCCCGACGACGGGTGCGCAGGTCGTCGCCCTCTCCGCCGAGCGCACGGCCGTGGTCCTGCCCGGCCCGCCCGAGCTGCAGATCCTCGACGCCAAGGGCGCCCAGGTCTCGCTCGTCGGGCTGGACATCCCGGAGTCGGAGGTCGCGCCACCCCCGGACGGCGTGGCCGTGACCGCCTCGGACACGCAGCGGACCTACTGGTGGAGCGGCTCGAGCACGATCGCGCTGGACCGCACCGCACTGGCCCCGCTGTGGACCCTGAAGGGCACGCTGGGCCCCGGGACGAGCTACGCGGGCCAGTGGCTGGTCCCCGTCCCGCGCGGCCTCGCCGTCGTCGACCCGACGCGGGGTGTGGTGCGCCGGACCGTGCCGGTGGACCGGGGTGACTACTCGGGGCCGGTCGCGCTGGCGACCAAGGGCGACGTGCTCGTCGAGCAGCGGGGCACCGAGGCCGTGGCCCTGCGGCCCGCGGGCTGATCAGACATGTGTACCGGGTCAGAACAGCCAGTACCAGGCCACGACCGCCGAGACCAGCACGATCGCCGCCCAGGCGGCCAGCACGCCCGCCCGGTCCCGGCGCCGGTCCGCCACGACCTGCGCGACGACGGCCACCACCGCGGCCGCTCCGTGCCCCAGCAGCATCCCCGTCCCCGGACCCGCGGTGCCCGTCCGCGTTGTCGTCGCCCAACCCGCCAGCAGGATCACGGTGACCCCGACGAGCCCGGCGGCGAGCACCCCGGACACGCCGCGCAGCAGGCGCCCGGCGCGGGAGGTGCGGGTACGGGACGTGGTCACGGCGCCAGCAACGCCCACGGGTCGAGCTCGGGCGCGGCGGCCCGGCCCTCGGGGCAGTGCCGCCGGACGGGGCAGGTGGAGCAGTGCGGCGCCGTCCGCGGCGGGTAGCCGCCGCCGTCCGCCGCCGCGGTGATCTCGGCGGCCGTCGCCTCGGCGCGGGCGACGTGCCCGGCCAGCGACGTGTCGTCGTGCTCCCAGGCGGCGACCCGCCCGCTGGGCAGGTGGTGCAGCTCGACGCGGGTGCAGCCGCGGCGCAGCGTGTGCGCCGCGGCGACGGCGTAGAGCGCGAGCGCGGGCGAGTCCCGGGCATCCTCGGGTTCGGGCACCCGGCGCCCGGTCTTGTAGTCGACGATCACGGCGTCGCCGTCGCGGGAGTCGATCCGGTCGACCCGCCCCTCGGCGACGATCGAGCCGACCGCCCCGGACACCCACCGCTCGACGGCCAGGGGTTCCTCCGCGTCCGGCCCGGTCACGTGCTCGGCGCAGTACTCCGCCAGCCAGTCCCTCGCCCGTTCCCGGTACTCGGCCTGCTGGGCGTCGTCCCGGTAGCCCTCGCCGGACCAGTTCCGGTCGACGAGCGCGGCGGCCGTCTCCGGCGTGCGCCGGGCGACCGGCAGCGCGTGCAGAGCCCGGAGGGCGAG
The DNA here is from genome assembly GCF_025465255.1 of Pseudonocardia sp. Lineage (GTDB taxonomy): Bacteria > Actinomycetota > Actinomycetes > Mycobacteriales > Pseudonocardiaceae > Pseudonocardia. The sequence goes on along the minus strand of NZ_JAODNI010000092.1, from coordinate 81,316 downwards.
GTGGACGACGGCGCCGAGCGTGCTGTGCGCCCAGGCTCCGCCCCGGGCCGGCGCGGGCCGGTCGACGTAGGTCATCCGGTAGCGCCGCGGACAGGCCTCCCAGGTGGCGAGGCGGGCGGGGGTGACCCGGACCAGCGGCCGGACCCAGTCCGTGTCGTCCAGGAGGTCGAACCCGAGCTGCTCACCGCCAGATCTGTCGCGCGCGGCACCCACGCGGCAACGGTACCGAGCGCAGCTGCTCAGCCCGTCAGCGGCTCGACCCCGCTCGCCTGCGCCAGCAGCGCCTCGAGCGCGTCCGGCGCGGTGGTCTCGGCGCCGATCGGGGTCGTCTTGTTGGTCCCGTGGTAGTCGCTGGACCCCGTCGTGACCAGGCCGAGCTCGCCGGCGAGCCCCCGCAGCGTCGCGCGGTCCTCCGGGGAGTGGTCCGGGTGGTCGACCTCGACGCCGCCCAGGCCCTCCTCCGCGAGGTCCGCGAGCACCGACGTCTCGATCACGCGGCCGCGCTTGCGGGCCAGGGCGTGCGCGAAGACGGGCACTCCGCCGGCCTCGCGGACCATCCGCACCGCCGTCTCGACGGGGGTGTCCGCCTTCTCGACGTAGTACTTGCTGTCGTTGTGCAGCAGCTTCGCGAACGCCTCGTCGACCGACGCCACGATGCCGGCCCGGATCAGCGCCTGCCCCAGGTGCGGGCGGCCGGGTGTGGTGCCCTCGGGCAGGTCAGCGAACACGGTCCCGGGATCGACGGGGTAACCGTCCTCGGCGAGCTTGGCCACCATCTTGACCAGCCGCTGCGAGCGTTCCTCGCGCAGCCGCGCCTGCTCGTCGACGATCGCGGGATGCTCGGGGTCGAACAGGTAACCGAGCAGGTGGACCGAGACCGTGCCCCCGCGCCCGTCCGGGCTCACGCAGGAGAACTCCGCGCCGCGGACCAGCTGCATCCCTGCGGAGAGCGCCGCGGCGGCGCGGGCCCAGCCGCCAGTCGTGTCGTGGTCGGTGAGCGCCAGGGTCGTGATGCCGGCGGCCGCCGCGGTCGCGACGAGCTCCTCGGGCGTCTCGGTGCCGTCGGAGACGACGGAGTGGGTGTGCAGATCGATCCGGGTCACCTGCCGACCCTAGACCGGGCGTCTCGATCACGGCCCCGGCCGGAAGGACCGGTCAGCCCCGGCGCCAGCGTGGACGCGCGAGCATGCCGGTGGCGCGGGTCTTGCCCTTCTCGCCGAAGACGAGTTCGGAGAGCGCCTCGTAGATCTCCTCGGGGCGCGGCATGTAGTCGATCCGGTTCAGCGCCTGGATCTGGCCCGCGGACTCCACGACGAGCGTGCCGTAGCCGAGGATCCGGCCGCCGAAGCTGCGCTGGAAGGTCAGGTCCGTGACCTTGCCCAGCGGCATCATGCCGACCTTGTGGGTGATGATCCCCTGGGCGAGCATCACGCGCTTGTCCGTGATCACGATGCGCTCGATCCACCACAGGATCGTGTTGATCGTGAACCGCGCGACCGCGACCAGCGCGAGGTAGAACGTCAGGTTGTCCACGACGCGCTCGCCGATGGCGAGCGACCCGTCCGAGGCGGAGCCGCCGCCGAGGATGCCGTCGAGGTACCGCTCGATCACCACCATCGCCAGCACGAACAGCGCGGTCTGGACGATGTGCTTGGCCATCACCGCCCAGTGCTGGCGCACGCGGATGACGCGCCGCTCCGTGGGGAGCAGGTACTCGTCGATCTCGCGGGGCGCCAGCACGGGGTCAGAACAAGTTGGTGAAGAAGGTGGTGACCGACTGTGCGGAGTTGTACAGGATGTTGCCGATGTTGCCCACCGACTCGGACGCGCCGTTCGGATTGGTCAGGATGAAGAACACCACAAGAGCAACGACGAGGAGCGTCACGAGCTTCTTGACGTTCACACGACCACCGTTCAGGCCCGAGGACAGGTTGCAAGATCATGTCTACCGGAGACCGGCCCGGACGGGTACCGGCCACGCGGGGAGCGTACCGCTCCGGGCGACGACGCACGGTAGCGAAACATCACCTATCCAGGGGTTTTTCGGGCAGATCCTCGTCGGCCGGCCCGATCCCCGGGTCCGAGCGGCCGATCTCCTGCATCGATCCATCCGGCCGGCCGTCGAGTAGCGTCCCGTCCGATGTCCGGCTCCGAGCGACGCGTCCCCTGCGTGGGCGGTCTCGTCTTCGACGCCCGCGGCCGGCTGTTGCTGATCCGCCGCGGCCACGATCCGGGCCGGGGCCTGTGGTCGCTGCCCGGCGGCCGCGTCGAACCCGGCGAGGACGACGCCGCCGCGCTGGTCCGTGAGATGGCTGAGGAGACGGGCCTCGTCGTCGTCCCGGGTCGGCTCGTCGGCACGGTCGTCCGCGGCGGCTACGTCATCGCGGACTACCTCTGCGACGCGGTCGGCGGCGAGCTGACCGCGGGCGACGACGCGGACGAGGCGAGGTTCGTCGACGCGGCGGAGTTCGCGGCGCTGGAGAAGGTCGACCTGCTCGCGGAGACCCTCGCGGAGTGGGCCGTCCTCCCCCGCGCCTTCCCGTGACACCCCTCCCCCGTCACGCACGAACGGCACCCTCGTGCGGTAGGTCCGCACGAGGGTGCCGTTCGTGAGAGATCAGGCCTGCGGCACCGGGCGGCCCGGCTGCTCCCCGCCCCGCGCCTCGCCGTAGCTCAGCTTCGGGACCATCACCTTGCGACGGAACGTGCAGACGACCGTGCCGTCCTGCTTGTACCCGCGCGTCTCCACGTACACGACGCCCCGGTCGTCCTTGGACTTCGACGGCGTCTTGTCCAGGACCTCGGTCTCGCCGTAGATCGTGTCCCCGTGGAACGTCGGCTTCGTGTGCTTGAGCGACTCCACCTCGAGGTTGGCGATCGCCTTGCCCGACACGTCCGGCACGGACATGCCCAGCAGCAACGAGTAGATGTAGTTGCCGACCACGACGTTCCTCTTGAAGTCGGTGGTCTCCTCGGCGTAGTTCGCGTCCATGTGGAGCGGGTGGTGGTTCATCGTGAGGAGGCAGAAGAGGTGGTCGTCGTACTCCGTGACCGTCTTGCCGGGCCAGTGCTTGTAGACCGCGCCGACCTCGAACTCCTCGTAATACCGACCGAACTGCAACGTCAACGCCTCCATCGCCGATGAATCTTCCGGAGGCGTAATCTAGCCGGTGGCCCGCGCTCCGGCGGGCGGCCCTGATCACAGGCCCGGGGGTTTGCCGGCCGTGCGATCGGGGACGGTGGACGAAGGAGGTGGCGCGATGGATCCCGCTCCAGGGTGCAGTACCGAGCGCGTCCCCGTCGTGACCACCGTGTGGAGCAGCTGAGCCCACGCAGCACGGCGAGGAGGCGCGACGAGCTCACCGGGTCGCCGCCGCCGAGCGGAGGACGACCCGTGTCCACTCTCCGCACGACCTCGACCCGTCGAGGTCCTCGTCGCAGGAGGTACCCCGTGCCGCCCCTGTCCTCCTTCCGCCCCGTCATCCGGGCCGCGGGCAAGCTGAACGGCCGTGCCGGTCAGGCCGTGCTCCCCCGCCTGCGGGTCCCCATGTCCGCGTACGTCGTGGACTGCGGCGTGTACGTCGACGGCGTCCGGCTGCCCGGTCGCTTCACCCACGACGCCGCGATCGACGAGGTCCGCGAGCGTGGCGAGGGTTTCGTCTGGATCGGCCTGCACGAGCCCAGCGAGGAGCAGATCACCGGCATCGCGGAGACCTACGGGCTGCACGAGCTGGCCGTCGAGGACGCCGTGCACGCGCACAACCGGCCGAAGCTCGAGCGCTACGACGACACGCTCTTCATGGTCCTCAAGACCGTCTGTTACGTCGGTCATGCCGAGCCCACGACGGCGAACGAGATCGTCGAGACCGGTGAGGTGCAGGCCTTCGTCGGGCGGGACTTCGTCGTCACCGTCCGGCACGGCAAGCACAGCGGCCTGCAGCAGGTTCGGCGCGCCCTCGAGGAGGACCCGGAGCAGCTTGCGCTGGGCCCGTCCGCCGTGCTGCACGCGATCGCGGACCACGTCGTGGACTCCTACCTCGAGGTCACCGAGGCCATCGAGGACGACATCGACGAAATCGAGGCCGAGGTCTTCGCCCCGCGCTCGACGATGGACCCCGAGCAGATCTACGTGATGAAGCGCGAGATCCTCGAGCTCCGCCGCGCCGTGATGCCGCTGCTCAAGCCGCTCCGCAAGATCACCGAGGGCTACAGCTCGCTGATCCCGCACGAGGTCCGCTCCTACTTCCGCGACGTGGAGGACCACCTCTCGACCGTCGCCGAGCGCGTCGCGGGCTTCAACGAGCTCCTGACCACACTGGTGGACGCGGTGCTGGCCAAGGTCTCGATGCGGCAGAACTCGGACATGCGCAAGATCACCGCGTACGCCGCGTTGATCACCGTGCCGACGATGGTGGCCGGCATCTACGGGATGAACTTCGACTACATGCCCGAGCTGCACTGGAACTTCGGCTACCCCGCCGTCCTGCTCCTCATCGCGGTCGCCTGCGGGCTGCTCTACCGCAACTTCCGCCGCAACAACTGGCTCTGACCCGCCCGCGGATCGGGCCCCACCGTCGAGTCGCAGAGCCGGCGGCGCGGTCCTAGTCTCGGCGCGTGGAGCAGCGTCAAGCCCGAACTCCGTTGCGCCGGCTGCGGATCCCACCCTGGGCCGAACAGGAACCGTCGTGGCGGGACGCGTCATCGGCCCTCATCCGGGCCGCCACCGAACGGGCGGCGGCCCGGCCGTCCGGCGGCTGGTTCGTGCTCGCCGGCAGCCGGGAGGTCCGCGGGGACCGCGCCTACGGGCGCGTCGTCGCGGGACGTGAGGTCGTCGCGTGGCGGGACTCGGCCGGCGCGCTGCACGCCGGTCCCGGCGCGTGCCCCCACCTCGGCGCCGCCCTCTGCGACGCCCCGGTGCACGACGACGCCCTGGTCTGCCGCTGGCACGGGATGCCGCTCGGCCCCGGTGGCCGGCCGGGCTGGGCCACCTTCCCGACCTTCGACGACGGTGTGCTGGCCTGGGTCCGCCTCGACTCCACCCTGCCCGACGGCGAGCAGCCCACGGAGCGTCCCTTCCTCGGCCCGCGCCCGCCCGGGGCCGGTGCGTTCGACGCCGTCGCCACGGTCATCGGCCGCTGCGAGCCCACGGACGTGCTCGCGAACCGGCTCGACCCCTGGCACGGCGCCTGGTTCCACCCCTACTCGTTCGCCACGTTGCGCGTGCTCAGCGCCCCGCGTGCGGACTGCCGGCCGGCCGAGGACCGATTCCTCGTCGAGGTCGCCTTCAAGGTCGCGGGCCCGTTCGGGGTGCCGGTGCACGCCGAGTTCAGCTGTCCGGACCCGCGCACGGTCACCATGGAGATCGTCGACGGCGAGGGCACCGGATCCGTCGTCGAGACGCACGCGACGCCGCTGCGCCCCGGTCCGGACGGGGCGGCCCGGACCGCCGTGATCGAGGCCGTCGTGGCGTACTCGGGGCGGCCCGGCTTCGCGCACACGAAGAAGGTCGCGGCGGCGCTGCGGCCGCTCGTCGCGAGCACGGCGAGGCGGTTGTGGCGCGACGACATCGCCTACGCGGAGCGGCGGTACGCGCTGCGCGCCGACCGCTGAGGTCAGGACGCCGCGGGGCTGCCGGCCGGCGGCGTCTCCGTGTCGTCGCCGAAAGCCGTGGCGTCGCCGTACCCCATGTCGTCCGCGCCGCCGTCGCGCGCGGTGTAGTCCGGCGTGTGCCGCGGCCGCGGGCTCGGCCGGGGCCCGGCGCCCTCCGACGGCGTCGGCACCGGGTCCCGGAGGACGGCGTCCTCGGCCGGCCGGCGCCCGAGGAACGTGTGGACGACGTGCTGCTGCCAGCCCGGCATCGTCTGCACCCGGATGTCGGTGAACCCGGCCTTCGCCATCCGCGCGGTGAAGGCCTCGACGCCGTCGAAGCGCCGGACGCTGCGCCACAGGTAGCGGTAGAGGCCGGTGTCCCCGCTGCGGATCTTCGCCATCGGGATGATCACGGACCAGGACACCAGGTTCCACACGATCCGGCTGCGCACGTGGTCCCGCACCGAGTACTCGTGGATCGCGACCGGCGCACCCGGCTCGAGCAGGTCGAAGATCTGCCGCAGCCCCGCGTCCGGGTCCGGGAGGTTGCGGACGAGGTAGGCCGCCAGGATGGCGTCGAACGGGCCGCGGACGCCCTTCGCGGGTAGCTCGCTCAGCGTGGAGTGCACGAACTCGACGCCCGGGGGCCAGTTCTTCATCTTCGCCTGGCGGAGCATGCCCGCCGACGCGTCCACCGCGACGACGTCCGAACCCGGTGCGGCCCCCAGCAGGGCCTCGGTGGACGCGCCCGTCCCGCAGCCCAGGTCGAGCAGGTGCAGCCCCCGCCCACGCAGGCCCATCCGGCGCGCGGAGAGCCGCAGGTGCTCGTGGTATCCGGGGTTCGCGCCGACGAGCTTGTCGTAGCTGTCGGCCTGCTCGTCGAAGGCGTGCGCCATCGTCGAGGGTCCCGGCGACTGCGACGGCGGCGACTGGGGTGTCACGGACTCCTGACCGGTCACGCCCCAATCCTGACCCATCGGCGCTCCGACCGCACCCAAGGACGACCCGCGCGCCGTACCCTGACCCGCAATGGTCCGAACCCTGGCCGTGAGCGACGAGGAGGTCGCCGGGCTGCGCACCGCCGCTGCCCGGCGGTACGACGTCGCCCTCGTCCTGGGCGCCGGGGACCTGCCGTCCGACTACCTCGCGGACCTCGCGAACACACTGGACCGCCCGGGCGTCATGGTTCCCGGCAACCACGACCAGGACCTCAGCGGCTTCTCCCAGCGCCGCGGCCTGTGGATGCGCGCGGGACACCCGTGCGACTGGCCGGGGCCGGCGGGGTTCGAGAACGCGGACCTCAGGGTCGTCGACGTCGCGGGGCTGCGTATCGCGGGCCTCGGCGGCTGCCTGCGCTACCGCCCGGGGCCGAACCAGTGGAGCGAGGCCGAGCAGGCCCGGCGCGCCCGCAGGCTGGTCCGGATCGCGCGCCGGGCGCGGCGGAAGGACGGCCGGGCCGTGGACGTCCTGCTCACCCACGCTCCCCCGCGGCACTGCGGGGACCGGGAGGACGGGCCGCACCGCGGCTTCGAGTGCCTGCACGCGCTCGTCGAGGCGTTGCGGCCGCGGCTGCTCGTGCACGGGCACATCCATCCGCACGGCGAGCCGGTCCCGGACCGGATGCTGGGCTCCACCAGGGTGGTCAACGTCGTCGGGCGCAAGGTGGTGGACGTCTAGTGGAGACGGGTTTCCCGCAGGCGGACGCGGAGCACGACTTCCTGCGCACCCGTCGCCGTCAGGTGCTGTCCCGCCTCGCGTCCTGGCTGCGCCGCGAACCCGACGACGTCTCCGACATCCTGCCCTTCGACGAGGTGGTGGCCGCGCTGGGCCGCACCGGTGAACGCCGGCTCGGGCTCCAGGTGATCGCGCTGGAGTCGATCGTCGGCAGCGTGGATCGCACGAAGGACTTCGACCGCTCCTTCCGCCCCCGTACGCCCCGAACCCGCGAACGCTGGGAGCGCCTCGCCCGGGCGCAGCGGCGCGGGGAGACGATCCCGCCGATCGACCTGTACCGGGTCGGCGGGCTGCACTTCGTCCGGGACGGCCACCACCGCGTCTCGGTCGCGATCGCGCTCAACCTGCGCTCGATCGAGGCGAGGGTCACCGAGGTGACCACGAAGATCGACCCCAACGGAATCGTGCACCGCGGGGACCTCATCACGAAGGACCTGCGCCGCGTCTTCGTGGACCGGGTACCGCTGCGCGGCAGGGCGCTGGAGTCCATCGAGGTCGCGGCCCCCTGGGCCTACGCGGAGCTCAGCCAGGCCGTGGAGGCGTGGGGGTTCCGGCTCATGCAGCACGAGAGCCGTTACCTGGACCGCGAGACCGTCGCGCGGCGCTGGTGGTCCGAGGAGTACAAGCCGGTGGTGCGGATGCTGCGCCAGGCCGACCTCATCGGGGACCGCTCGGACGCCGACGCCTACCTGCAGCTCGCCTGCCAGCGCTACCGCCTGCTCCGTACCCACCGCTGGGACGACGAGGTCGTCGACCAGCTCCGCGCCCACCCCACCGCCTGACCCCCGCGAGTCGGCACCCCCCGTCGCGCGAGTCGGCACTTCCGGTCGCGCGAGTCCGCGATCCCGGAGATCTCCCGGGATCGCGGACTCGGACGACCGAAGGTGCCGACTCGCGGATCAGGCGGTGACGGGGGCGGCCTCGCGGGTGGTGAGGTTCTTTCCGCTGTTCGGGTCGAACACCTGGATCTTGCTGGTGTCCACCCACACCTCCGTCGACCGGCCCTCGGTGGCGGTGGAGGCCGCGGAGAGGCGGGTGGTGAGCGTCCCCGCGTCCCCGCCCGGGACGTCCGCCGTGCCGGCGTCCGCGGCGAGGTCCGCGAGGTCGTCGGACATGGCCTGCTCCCCCTGCACGGTGAAGTAGGCGAACTTGTCCGAGCCCATGGACTCGAGCACGTCGACCTCGGCGGTGAAGACCGAGCCCTTCGGCCGCTGGTGCTCCTCGACGAGCGCGGCGTCCTCGAAGTGCTCCGGCCGGATGCCGACGATGAGCTCGCGCGGCGCGTCGGACGCCTCGAGGTTCCGGCGCAGCTCGTCGGAGAGCGTCAGGTCCCCGAGCGACGTCCGGAACACGCCGTCCTCCAGGGTCGCCGGCAGGAAGTTCATGGCCGGCGAGCCGATGAACCCCGCGACGAAGAGGTTGTTCGGGCGGTCGTAGAGCTTCTGCGGCGAGCCGATCTGCTGCACCACCCCGCCCCGCATGACGACGATCCGGTCCCCGAGCGTCATGGCCTCGGTCTGGTCGTGCGTGACGTAGACGGTCGTGGTCTCCAGCCGCTGCTGCAGCTTCGAGACCATCGTCCGCATCTGCACGCGCAGCTTCGCGTCGAGGTTGGACAGGGGCTCGTCCATGAGGAACGCCTTGGGGCTGCGGACGATCGCCCGGCCCATCGCGACGCGCTGGCGCTGGCCGCCGGACATGTTGGCGGGCTTGCGGTCCAGGTGCTGGGTCAGGTCCAGGATCTGGGCGGCGTCGTTGACCTTCTTGTCGATCTCGGCCTTGTCCATCTTGGCCAGCTTCAGCGGGAAGGCCATGTTCTCCCGCACGGTCATGTGGGGGTAGAGGGCGTAGGACTGGAACACCATCGCGATGTCCCGGTCCTTGGGCGCCTTCTCGTTCACCCGCTCGCCCGCGATGCGCAGCTCGCCGTCGGAGATGTCCTCCAGGCCGGCGATCATGTTCAGGGTCGTCGACTTCCCGCAGCCGGACGGGCCGACCAGGATGATGAACTCGCCGTCGGCGATCTCGATGTTGACGTGGTCGGCGCCGAGCGTGCCGTCCGGGTACCGCTTGACCACGTTGTCCAGGACGATGTCAGCCATGTCGGTTGCCCCTTAACCCTTCACTGCGCCGGAGGTCAGGCCGGCGACGATCCGGCGCTGGAAGAACAGCACGAAGATGATGATCGGAATGGTGAGCAGGACGGCCGCCGCGGCGATCGAGCCGGTGGGTTCGGCGAACTGCGAGGCACCGGTGAACTGCGAGATCGCGACCGTCGCCGTCTGGGACCGCGTCGTCGAGGTCAGGGACACGGCGAAGAGGAAGTCGTTCCAGCAGAAGATGAACACCAGGATCGCCGTGGTGAACACGCCCGGCGCGGCCAGCGGCACGATCACGGAGCGGAAGGCCTGCAGCGGCGTCGCGCCGTCCATCTGCGCGGCCTTCTCCAGCTCCCACGGGATCTCGCGGAAGAACGCGGAGAGCGTGTAGATCGACAGTGGCAGGGCGAACGTGATGTAGGGCAGGATCAGGCCGGGCCAGGTGTCGAACAGCCCGACCGCCCGCTCGATGTTGAACAGCGGACTGACCAGGGAGATCTGCGGGAACATCGCGATCAGCAGCGAGATGCCGACGAGCACCTTCTTGCCCGGGAAGTCCAGCCGCGCGATCGCGTAGGCGGCCATCGTCCCGATGACGACCGCGAGCACCGTCGAGATGATCGCGATCCCGATCGAGTTGATCAGCGCCGACGTGAAGAGGTCGATCGCGAAGACCTGCGCGTAGTTCTCCAACGTCCAGGCCCGCGGGATGAAGTTCCCGTCCGTCACCGTGTCCGCGGTCTTGAACGACAGGCTCAGGATCCACAGCACCGGGATCAGCGCGTAGAGCAGCACGATCAGGTTGGCGATGGACCACCAGAGCTTCTTGTTGTCCGCCGTGCCCGACGAGCTCGCCGAGCGAGCCCGCCGGGGCTCCGTGGCCGTCGCGGTGGCCATCAGCGCTTCCCCTCGTCGGATCCGGGTGCCGCGGCCCCGAATATCTTGATGAACAGGAACGCGATCACCGCGACCGCGATGAAGATGAGCACGCTGATCGCCGAGCCGATGCCGAGGTTGAACGCCTTGAACAGGTTGTCGTAGCCCAGCATCGAGACGGACCCGGTTCCGTTGGAGCCCTGGGTCAGGATGTAGATGTTGTCGAAGACGCGGAACGCGTCGAGCGTGCGGAACAGCAGCGCGACCAGGATCGCCGGCTTCATCATCGGCAGGATGATCTTCGTCAGCCGCTGCCAGGCTCCGGCGCCGTCGACCTGGGCGGCCTTGAGCAGGTCGTCCGGCACCAGGGCCAGGCCCGCCATCAGCAGCAGCGCCATGAACGGCGTCGTCTTCCACACCTCGGCCAGGATGATGATCGCCAGCGCCGCCACCTGGTCCGTCAGCGGCGCGGCGCCCTCGGGAAGCAGCGCCGCGAGGTAGCCCTTGTCCGGGGTCCAGGCGAACTGCCAGCTGAACGCCGCGACGACGGTGACGATGCCGTACGGGATCAGCACGACGGTCCGGGTCAGTCCACGCGCGACGATCGTCCGGTGCATGATCAGCGCCAACGCGAGGCCGAGCACGAACTCGATCGCCACCGAGATCACCGTGATGATCACGGTGACCAGGAACGCGCTCCACCAGTAGCTCGACGTGAGCACGGCGGCGTAGTTGGTCAGCCCGGCGAACTGCTGCTCACCGGGGAACCGCAGGTCGTAGCGCTGCAGCGAGAGCCACACCGCGTAGATGATCGGGTAGGCGGTGACCAGCACCATGATGATCGCCGCCGGTGCGCAGAGCAGGAGCCCGAGCTTGCGCTCGGCCTTCTTGCCCTCGGACAGCGCGGGCTTGCCCGGCTTCCGGTGGGCCGCCGGCGACGAGGGCGCCCGTTCGGGAGGGGCGGCGGGTTCGGTGCGCTGTGTGGACGGTTCGTTCGCAAGGTCGCTCACGGGACCAGTCCCTCCGAGTTCTCCGCGCGGACGACCTGATCGGCCATCTCCCCGACGACCGCCTGCGGGTTGATCTGCGCGGGCGGGTTGAGCAGGTCCGACAGGACGATCGAGATGCTCTGGTAGGCGGGCGTCTTCGGCCGGACGCTGGCGTCGTCCAGCGACTCCTTGATCGCCTGCCAGGCCGGGTACTCCTGCTGGAACGAGGGGTCGCCGTACAGCGCCTCCAGCGTCGGCGGGACGCCGGCGTCGGTGGCGTTGCGCAGCTGGTTCTCCCTGCTGCGCAGGCACTGGACGGCCTCGTAGGCGAGGGCCGGGTGCAGCGACGTCGTGCTGACGGCGAGGTTCAGGCCGCCGATCGTCGGCTTCGCGGGGGTCCCGGGCGTCACCGACGGGTAGGGCGCCCACGCGAACTCGTCGATGACCTTCTTGCCGGTGTCCGTGCCCGCCGGCCTGCCCTGGTCGTCGATGAACGTGCCACCACCGCCGCCGTCGGGGGGCGGAGTGTTGATCGACGCGTAGACGAACGGGTAGTTGATCTGGAAGGCGGCCGTGCCGGCCTCCATCGCGAGCCGGCCGTCGTTCTCCTTCGCCACGGACAACGACGGATCCGACGCCGGTGAGGCCGCCACCCGCTGCATGATCGTCGCGGCCTTCTCGGCGGCGCCCCTGCTCGGCTCCTGGCCGATGAGGACGGTGCCGTTCTCGTCGACGATCTGACCGCCGGCACTGTTGATCATCGTGTTGAACCAGACCGAGAGGCCCTCGTACTGCGCGCCCTGCACCTCGATGTAGGAGGGCAGGCCCTTCTGTTGCAGGGCCTCCGACATCGAGATCATCTCGTCCCAGGTCTTCGGCGGCGTCGGGGCGAGGTCCTTGCGGTACCAGAGGATCTGGGTGTTCGTGTTGAGCGGGGCCGCCCAGAGGGCCCCCTTGAACGTCGCCGTCTCCAGCGGGCCCGCGAGGGTGCCCTGGGTGACCTGCGCGGCGACGTCCTCGGGCAGCCGGGTGATCCAGCCCGCGGTCGCGAACTCCGCGGTCCAGGTGACGTCGATGCCCATGATGTCCACGGCGGTGTCCCCGGCGACGAGCCGGCGGGCCAGCTGCAACCGCTGGTCGTCCGCACCCTTGGGCAGGGTCTGCGGGACGATCGTGTAGCGGCCGTTCGCCTGCGTCGTGCAGTCCGCGGCCGCCTCGCCGTACTGGGTCGCGGCGTCCGCGGGCGTGTAGAAGTTCAGGACCGGCGGCCCGACCGCGCCGCTGGAACAGCCTGCGATGGCGGCCGACGACAGCAGCGCGGCACCCGCCGCCGCCCACGTGCGCCGTCTGCCGGCCCGCGTCCTGTCCGGGCCATGGGCCCGGCCTCCCGGCGGCTGCCCCATCACGGCCTCCCGTTCACGGCCACCGCGTGCCCGCGATCGCGGCAGCCCGGCGACACACTCCGTCGTGTGACTCCGGTCACGGAGGGCGACCGGTACGCCGCAACCTATGTCCCCCGAAGCGGCCTCGCAATCGGGGGAGACGGGCGATACCGGACCGAGACGTGAAAGGGCGCGTCCGGTCCGGACGGACCGGACCGAAAGGGCCGGAGCTCAGGAGGAGGTTCCGGAATTCCCGCTCATCGCGAGCTTCGCGAGCACCTCGCGGGCCTTCTCGGCATTGCGCGGCTGGCACAGCACGTCGTAACGGCCGGCGACCATCTGGCTCGCCGAGGTGAAGTCCCGACGGCCGTGCGTCATTCCGTAGCCGACTGCGGCGAACGCCAGGCCGAACACGGCGCCGCCCGCCGCGACGAGCAGCGCGAGGCCCAGCCCGGCGCCGCCGGCGAGGCCGAACACGAGCCCGACGAACAGGCCGAACCAGGCGCCCGACAGCGCACCCTGGAGCAGCACACGGCCCCAGGTGAGGCGTCCGATCACGCGCTCGACGAGCATCAGGTCCACGCCCACGATCGTCACGTCGCGGACCGGGAAGTCCGTGTCCGCCAGGTGGTCGACCGCCCGCTGCGCCTCCTCGTAGGTGGCGTAGGAGCCGACCGGCCAGCCGGTGGGCGGGGTGGGCAGGTTGGGCAGCCCGGGCGCTTGGCGTCCGGGGCCGCCGAAGGGGGTGGTCACGGGCTCTCTCCTCGAAACATCGGGCACCGGGGACATCCGGCCCCACATCATCTCAACGACCGACCCCACCCCGCAGTGCCCAGCACGCGATCACGATCGGGCCACAAGCCGGAAACGGACGAACGGCACTCTCGTCCCAACCTACGGGGCGAGAGTGCCGTTCGTCCGACCTGGGTCAGCCGCGGAGCTTGTACTCCTTCAGCAGGCCCCGGCTGATGATCGTCTTCTGGATCTCGCTGGTGCCCTCGCCGATCAGCAGGAACGGCGCCTCGCGCATGAGCCGCTCGATCTCGTACTCCTTGGAGTAGCCGTAGCCGCCGTGGATGCGGAAGGCCTCCTGGGTGACCTCCGCGCAGTACTCGCTGGCCAGCAGCTTGGCCATGCCGGCCTCGACGTCGTTGCGCTCGCCGCGGTCCTTGAGCCGGGCCGCGTTGACCATCATCAGGTGGGCGGCCTCGACCTTGGTGCCCATCTCGGCCAGCTTGAACGCGATCGCCTGGTGCTCGGCGATCGGCTTGCCGAAGGTCGAGCGCTGCTGGGCGTACTCGGCCGCGAGCTCGAAGGCCCGGATGGAGATGCCGCAGGCGCGGGCGGCGACGTTGACCCGTCCGACCTCCACGCCGTCCATCATGTGCGAGAAGCCCTTGCCGGCCTCCCCGCCCAGGATCGACGACGCCGGGATCCGGAAGCCGGAGAACACGGCCTCGGTGGTGTCGACGCCCTTGTAGCCCATCTTGTCGATCTTGCCGGGGATGGTGAGCCCGGGCGCGACCTCCCCGAAGCCCGACGGCTTCTCCACCAGGAACGTCGTGAGGTTCTGGTACGGCTTGGGCTTGCCCTCGTCCGTCTTGACCAGCAGCGCGATCAGGTTCGACGAGCCGCCGTTCGTCAGCCACATCTTGGCGCCGTCGATGACGTAGTCGTCACCGTCCTTCTTGGCGCGGGTCTTGATCGCGGCGACGTCCGAGCCGAGGTCCGGCTCCGACATGGAGAAGGCACCGCGGGTCTCCCCCAGCGCCATCGCGGGCAAGAACTTCTGCTTCTGCGCTGGAGTGCCGTGGTGCATCAGCATGTACGCCACGATGAAGTGGGTGTTGATGACGCCGGAGACGCTCATCCAGCCGCGGGCGATCTGCTCGACGACGAGGGCGTAGGTCAGCAGGGACTCGCCCAGGCCGCCGTACTCCTCGGGGATGGTGAGGCCGAAGAGCCCCATCTCCTTCATCCCGTCGACGATGTCCTGCGGGTACGCGTCCGCGTGCTCGAGGGCGGTCGCGTGCGGGATGATCTCCTTGTCCACGAACGTCTTGACCGTGGAAAGGATCTCTTCCTGGATGTCGGTCAGGCCGGCGGTCTGGGCCAGGCGGGCCATGGTGTGTTCCTCCTCGTCGGATGCGTCAGCCGGTCGGGGTGCTCACGCCTCCGGCGGAGTCCACTTGTCGGTGCGCTTCATGCCGGCGGCCCGGCCCTTGCCCGAGATCACCAGCGCCATCTTGCGCGAGGCCTCGTCGATCATCTCGTCACCGATCATCGCCGAGCCCTTCTTCCCGCCCGCCTCGGACGTGAAGTACTCGTACGCGTCGAGGATGTTCTCGGCGTGGTCGTAGTCGCTCTGCAGCGGGCTGTACGTCTCGTTGGCGGCGTCGATCTGGCCGGGGTGCAGGACCCACTTGCCGTCGAAGCCGAGGGCGGCGGAGCGGCCGGCCACCCGCTTGAAGGCGTCGACGTCCCGGATCTGCAGGAACGGGCCGTCGATGGCCTGCTTGTCGTGCGCGCGGGCCGCCATCAAAATGCTCATCAGGATGTGGTGGTAGGCGTCGCCGACGTCGTAGCCGGGCGGCTGCTCGCCCACGACCAGGGACTTCATGTTGATCGACGCCATGAAGTCCGCCGGGCCGAAGATGATCGTCTCGACGCGCGGGCTGGCCGTCGCGATCGCGTTGACGTTGGTGAGGCCGAGCGCGTTCTCGATCTGCGCCTCGATGCCGATCTTCCCGACCTCGTAGCCCATCGACTTCTCGATCTGGGTCAGCAGCAGGTCCAGGGCGACGACCTGCTCGGGCGTCTGCACCTTCGGCAGCATGATCGCGTCGAGGTTGGCGCCTGCGCCCTCCACGACCTCGGTGACGTCGCGGTAGGTCCACTCGGTGGTCCAGTCGTTCACCCGGACCACGCGGATCTTGTCGCCCCAGCCGCCCTCGTTGAGCGCGGCGACGATGGTCTTGCGGGCACCGGGCTTGGCCAGCGGCGCGCACGCGTCCTCGAGGTCCAGGAAGACCTGGTCCGAGTTCAAGGTCCGGGCCTTGTCGATGAACTTCTGGCTGGAGCCGGGAACGGCCAGGCAGGACCGGCGGGCGCGAAGCTGGGTGCTCTCGGACGTCACGGGCGGGACTCCTCGTCGAGTGCTCGGATCAGGCGGTGCGGAACTGCGTACCTGAAGACTGCCCTGGATGCTGACACGTCCGCGACCCCCGGTGCGCCCTCAGGTGATTGGTTTCTCACCCACGCGAGGTGGACCGGGGTTACCGGCGGGTCGCCTCCTCCGACCGAAGGAGGCCGTCCGGTCAGGGCAGCGCCACCAGTTCACCTCGGGAGACGGCGACGACTCCGCCGCGGACGGCCGTCCCGACCGCGCGGCCCCCCTCGGCGCGGACCGTGACGTGCAGCGTCGAAGGCCGCCCGATCTCCGCGCCCTGCGAGACCGTGAACGCGGACTCCCCGTCCGGCTCCAGCAGCCCGCGGTCCACGAGGTGGACGGCCAGCGCCACGGCCGCGGAGCCGGTCGCAGGGTCCTCGGCCACCCCCACCTCGGGCGCGAACATCCGCAGATGCACCCGTGTCGCGTCCGCGGAGAGGCTGTAGACGGCGAGGCCGACGAGCCCGTCGGTCTGCGCGCTCAACGCCTCCGGGTCCGGCTCCAGGCGCGCGACGGCGTCGTCGTGCACGGGGAGGAAGGCGAAGGGGATCCCGGCGGCCGCGACCCCGGGGGCCGCGGCGCCGTCGACGTCGTCCGGGCTCAACCCGACGGCGGTGGCGAGCAGGGCCGCGTCGAGGTCGTCGCCGACCTCGGGCGAGCCGCCTGCGACCTGAGCCCCGGCCTCGCGGACGTGCACCGGGAGCAGGCCCGCACCGCACTCCTGGACGACGTCGCCGCGCCGGATCACGCCGTCGCGGGCCAGCACCCAGGCCGCACCGACACTCGGGTGCCCGGCGAACGGCAGCTCGCGCGCGGGGGTGAAGATGCGCAGCCGGTAGTCCGCGCCCGGCCCGGTCGGCTGCAGCGCGAAGGCGGTCTCGGACAGGGCGAACTCGGTCGCGACCGCCTGCATCTGCTCAGGCGTGAGGGAGTCCGCGTCGTGGACGACGGCGAGCGGGTTGCCGGCATAGGCCCGGTCGGTGAACACGTCGACGACGTCGAATCGCAGGTTCGGCACGGACGGACACCCTAGGGCGTGTCACCGCTCTAGGCTGCGCCCATGGGGTCCGCACGCATCTTCGTCGCACGCATGGCGGGGCTCGCCGTGTTCGGGCCCGACGGTGAGCGGATCGGCAAGGTCCGGGACGTCGTGGCCACGCTGCGGGTGGACGCGACACCGCCGCGGGTGCTGGGGCTCGTCGTCGAGCTGTCCACCCGGCGCCGGATCTTCGTGCCGATGCTGCGGGTCGCCGACATCGATCCGACGGCCGTCACGCTCGCGTCCGGCTCGGTCAGCCTGCGGGGCTTCCACCAGCGCCCCAACGAGACGCTGGTGCTGGGCCAGATGCTCGATGCGCCGGTGCGGTTGCGGGACTCGGGCGAGGAGGCCGTCGTCGTCGACGCGGCGATCGAGCCGCTGCGCTCCCGGGACTGGGTGGTCGGCCGGCTGGCCGTGCGCGCCCGGCGGCTGCGGCTCACCCGCCGCGCGCAGGTGCAGGTGCTGCCGTGGAGCGCGGTGCAGGGGCTGACGCTGTCGGACCGGCAGGGCACCGAGGGCCTGCTCGCCGTCTTCGAGACGATGCGCCCCACGGATCTCGCCACAGCGCTGTCCGAGCTACCCCGCAAACGCCAGCACGAGGTCATCGACAGCCTGGACGACGAGCGGCTCGCGGACGTCTTCGAGGAGCTGTCCGAGTCCGAGCAGCGCACCCTGCTGGGCCACCTGGACTCCGAACGCGCCGCGGACGTCCTGGAGGCCATGTCCCCGGACGACGCCGCGGACCTGCTGCACGAGCTCCCGGACGAGGAGGCCCGCCGGCTGCTGGGACTGATGGAGCCCGAGGAGTCCGAGCCGGTGCGGCGGCTGATGAGGTACTCGTCGGACACCGCCGGCGGCCTGATGACCCCGGAGCCGATCATCCTTCGCCCCGACGCCACCGTCGCCGAGGCGCTGGCGCAGATCCGGAACCCGGACATCCCGCCGGCGCTGGCCAGCATGGTGTTCGTCTGCCGGCCGCCGACCGCTACGCCGACGGGCCGGTACCTCGGCTGCGTGCACGCCCAGCGGCTGCTCCGCGAGGCGCCGTTCGAGCTGGTCGCGGGCGTGGTCGACGCCGAGCTGGACCGGCTGGCACCCGACGCCACGCTCGGCGAGATCACCCGCTACTTCGCCGCGTACAACCTGGTCGCGGCCCCGGTGGTCGACGGGGAGGACCACCTGCTCGGCGCCGTCACCGTCGACGACGTGCTGGACCACCTGCTGCCGATCGGCTGGCGGGACCGGATGAACGAGCCCGGGGGCGGGGCGGGCCGGGGCGGCGCCGTGGTGGACGGGGTCCTGGCCGCCGTGCCCCCGCCTCCACCCGCGGACCGGAACGGAACGGACCATGCCTGAGCAGCAGACGTCCCGGCGGCTGGACCAGCCCCGGCTCGGCCGCCGCCGGTTCGAGCTGGACCCGGACGGCTTCGCCAGGCTCTCCGAGCGGGTCGCCCGCTACCTCGGCACCGGGCGTTTCCTCGCGATCCAGTCCGTGGTCGTCGTGGTCTGGATCGGGCTGAATCTCGTGGCGTGGCGGATCCGATGGGACCCCTACCCGTTCATCCTGCTCAACCTGGCCTTCTCCACCCAGGCCGCCTACTCCGCCCCGCTGATCCTGCTCGCGCAGAACCGGCAGGACGACCGGGACCGGATCGCCCTCGAGGAGGACCGCCGCCGCGCCGAACGCACGAAGGCGGACACCGAGTACCTCGCCCGCGAGCTCGCGGCGCTGCGGATCGCGGTCGGCGAGCTCGCCACCCGGGACTACCTCCGCGGCGAGCTGGAGCGGTTGACGGCGACCCTGCAGGCCGCCGTCGACGGTCAGCCACCCGCGCGCGACCGCGACCGTTCCCGGCGGGCGGGCCGCTCGGCGGCGGGTGACTGACCGGGGCGCTCCTACTCGGTCGCCTTCCGGCCCGGCGGGTCCTGGCCGGCGGCCAGCGTCCGCCCGATCCGCTCCATCGTGGCCAGGTCCGCCGGCTCCAGGTGCCGGACGAAGTGGCGTGTCACCCCCCGCAGATGGGTCCGCGACGCCGTCCGCAGCCGGTCCAGTCCGGCGGGGGTGAGCAGCGCGGCGACCCCCCGGCCGTCGTTCGCGACCCGTTCCCGCCGCACCAGGCCGGAGCGTTCGAGCCGGTCCACGAGCCGGGTCACCCCGGAGCGGGACAGCAGCACGGCGTCCGCGAGCTCGGTCATCCGCAACCTGCGTTGCGGCGCCTCCGCCAGCTGCACCAGCACGTCGTAGGCCGCCAGCGAGAGTCGCTGCTCGGCCTCCAGTTCGGTCTCGAGCGCCCGGGTGATCGTGGCGTGCGCGCGCAGGAAGGCCCGCCACGACGCCAGCTCCTCCAGGGAGGGCACCGTGCGCGGCGCCCTCCCCGGATCCTTGCTGTTCCCCCCGTGCGCGGACCTGAGTAGCCCCTGTGGGGCGTCAGCGATGTCCGTCACGTCCACAGATGCTACGGATGCGCGGGCCGACGCGGGGCCGGACGTAGCATGGAACGAGCCCACCGGGCGCGAGGGAACCACCACGTCGCCACGTACCCGGGCATGCGTCGCAACGGAAGGTTCAGCGGAGACCCAGATGTCCGTCATGGGAAACACCAGCACCGAGACGATGGAGCAGGCCGTCCGGGCCGCCCTGACCAAGGTCGAGGACCCCGAGATCCACCGGCCCATCACGGATCTCGGCATGGTCAAGAGCGTCGCCGTCTCGCCGGACGGCGTCGCGGCCGTCGGCGTCTACCTCACCGTCGCCGGCTGTCCGATGCGCGAGACGATCACCTCCCGCGTCACCACCGCCGTCATGGACGTGCCCGGGATCCGCGACGTGCGGGTCGAGCTGGACGTGATGAGCGACGAGCAGCGCACCGCGATGCGCAAGAGCCTGCGGGGGGACTCCGAGGAGCCCGTCATCCCGTTCGCCCAGCCGGGCTCGCTGACGCGCGTGTACTGCGTCGCCTCCGGCAAGGGCGGCGTCGGCAAGTCCTCGGTGACGGTCAACCTCGCCGCGGCGATGGCTGCGAAGGGTCTCAAGGTCGGCGTCGTCGACGCGGACATCTACGGCCACTCGGTGCCGCGGATGCTCGGCACGGACGCCCGGCCCACCAAGGTCGACAACATGATCATGCCGCCGCAGGCGCACGGCGTGAAGGTGATCTCCATCGGGATGTTCGTGCAGGACAACACCCCGGTGGTGTGGCGCGGCCCGATGTTGCACCGCGCGCTGCAGCAGTTCCTGGCGGACGTGTTCTGGGGAGACCTGGACGTCCTGCTGCTGGACCTGCCGCCCGGCACCGGTGACATCGCGATCTCCACCGCGCAGCTCATCCCCAACGCCGAGCTGATCGTGGTGACGACGCCGCAGCAGGCCGCGGCCGAGGTCGCGGAGCGCGCGGGCTCGATCGCGCTGCAGACCCGTCAGCGCATCGCCGGCGTCGTCGAGAACATGTCCTGGATGGAGATGCCCGACGGCTCGCGCATGGAGGTCTTCGGGTCCGGCGGCGGCCGGACCGTCGCGGACTCGCTGACGAAGGCCCTGGGCGCGCCGGTGAAGCTGCTCGGCCAGATCCCGCTCGAGCCGCGGCTGCGGGAGTGCGGGGACTCGGGCACGCCGATCGTCCAGGCACAGCCGGAGAGCCCCGCCGCCCAGGCGCTGCTGGGCATTGCGGACACCCTCACGGTGCGGAGCCGGGGCCTGGCGGGGATGAGCCTGAACATCTCCCCCGTCCGCAAGTAGTCTCCTGTCGATCTACACGAACGGCACTCTCGCTCAGACCTGCTGAGCGAAAGTGCCGTTCGTGCGTTCCCCCGGGGGTCGGTCAGCCCACGGCGTCGCCGAGGGCCTTGGTCCAGAGCGCGACGCCCTCGTCGATCTGCTCGGCGTTCACCACCAGCGGCGGGATCATCCGCACGACGTTGCCGAACGGGCCGCAGGTCAGCAGCAGCAGGCCCTGCTCGGCCGCCGCGGCGTGCGCCCGCACGGCCGTGGCGGCGTCGGGCGTGCCGTCGGGGGCGGTGAACTCGATGCCGACCATCAGACCGAGCCCGCGCACGTCGCCGACGACCGGGACGTCCGCCGCGGCGGCGCGGACGGCGTCGAGCAGCTTCCTGCCCTGGGTCGCCGCGTTCTCGACGAGCCCCTCCTCCTGCACCACGTCCAGGGTCGCGATCGCGGCGGCGCAGGCCACCGCGTTGCCGCCGTAGGTCCCGCCCTGCGAGCCCGGGCGCGCCTTCGCCATCAGGTCCCGCGGCGCGGCGATCGCGGACAGCGGGAAGCCGCTGGCCAGGCCCTTGGCGGTGATCAGGATGTCCGGGGTGGCGCCGGCGGCGTGCTGGTGGCCCCAGAACCTCCCGGTGCGGCCGTAGCCGGTCTGCACCTCGTCGGCGATCAGCAGGATGCCGTGGCGGTCGGCGCGCTCGCGCAGGCCCTGCAGGAAGGCCGGCGGGGTCGGCACGTAGCCGCCCTCGCCGAGGACCGGCTCGATGATGAACGCGGCGACGTCCGCGGCGGGCGCGGTGGTGACCAGCTGCCGGTCGAGCTCCTTGAGCGCGAACTCGACGGCCTGCTCCTCGGACCAGCCGTAGCGGTACGCGTACGGGAACGGCGCGAACGCGACGCCGCCCATCATCGGGCCGATGCCGGAGCGGATCTTCGCGCCGGAGGTGGTCAGCGCGGCCGCGCCCATGGTGCGCCCGTGGAAGCCGCCGTCGAACGCCAGGATCAGCGGCCGGCCGGTGGCGTGCCGGGCGAGCCGCACGGACGCCTCGACGGCCTCGCTGCCGGAGTTGGCGAAGAACACGCTGTCGATGCCCTCGGGCAGCACCTCGCCGAGCCGCTCGGTGAGCGTCAGCAGGGGCCGGTGCATGACCGTCGTGTACTGGCCGTGGATCAGTGTCGCGACCTGCTCCTGGGCCGCCGCGACGACCTTGGGGTGGCAGTGTCCGGTGCTGGTCACGCCGATGCCCGCGGTGAAGTCGAGGTACCGGCGGCCGTCGGTGTCGTAGAGGTGGACGCCCTCGCCGCGCGCGGCCTGGACCGGGGTGGCCTGGGTGAGCATCGGGGACAGCTGTGCCATGAAGAGGGCTCCCTGGACGGATCGAGCAGTACGAGCTAGGCAGATGATTGTCGGGTTGTCGACAATCTGGGTCGATGGAACCATGGGACGTCGCTTGCGGCAAGACGAGACCGGCCGCCGCTCAGGCCAGGATCGCCACGATCGCGATCAGCACGGGCACGCTGAGGATCGTCGTGGTGAGCGCCGCGTCCCGGCCCAGGACCACTCCCTGGTCGAACCGGACCGCGTAGCCGAAGACGTTCTGCGCGGTCGGTAGCGCCGCCAGGACCACCACCGCGAGCAGCGCGTGCCCCTCCAGGCCGAGGATCGGCCCCGCGATCAGGTACGCGATCAGCGGGTGCAGCACGGTCTTGATCAGCACGATCGACAGCAGCAGTGGCCGGGACTCCCCCGAGCCGGGCCGCGCCGCACCCCGCAGCGAGATCCCGAACGCCAGCAGCATGCCGGGCACGGCGAGGTCCGCGATCAGCTGGATCGGCGCCATCACGGGTTCGGGCGGGTGGAAGTCGACGAGCGACGCGACGATGCCGATCCCGCTCGCCACCGCCAGCGGGTTCCGCAGCGGCGCGATGATCGTCCGCATCCGGGAGGGGCGTTCCCCGCTCGAGGACACGACGTCGAGCACGGTGGAGAACAGCGGCGTCAGCACGGCGAGCTGGAACAGCAGCACCGGGGCGACCTCGGCGGCGCTGCCCAGCGCGTACGTCGCGATCGGGATGCCGAGGTTGCCCGCATTGACGTAGCCGCTGGCCATCGCCCCGATCGCCGTCTCGCCCGCCGGGCGTTTGCGCCACCAGCGCCCGATCGGCACGTACAGCAGGCAGGCCAGCGAGCTCGACCCGGCGGTGACGATCAGCGCCTCGGAGAACACCGCCCGGACGTCCGCCGCCTGCAGGGTGACGAACAGCAGGGCCGGGCTGGCGACGAAGAACGCGGTGCGGGACAGGACCTGGGTGGCCGACGGGCCGAGCACCCCCGCGCGCCCGATCAGGTAGCCGACGCCCACGACGACGCCGATGACGAGGAACCCCTCGAGGATGCCGCTCACCGGAGGTCGCTCGCGGCGGAGATCACTGGGCCGTCACGCCTGACCAGGTTACGGCGGTTCCCCGGGTTCAGGGCCGCCGGGGAGGACAGACCACAGGTCACCGGGGGTCGTGCGCGGGGAACCTCGTTCTAGCGAGGTTCCCCGCACAGGTCAGGCGGGGACGGCTCCGGTCGGGTCGGGTTCGTCCGTGGTCAGGTCCGCGACGGCCGTGACGTCCAGGATCCGCGCGACCGCATCCGCCATGTGCGCCTCGAGCATCCCCACGAACCGGGCGGCGTCCCCGTCCCGCAGCGCGTCGCGGAGCGTGCGGTGCTCGTCGAGCAGGTCCTCCGCCGGCGGGGCGGTCTGCTGCAGCGCGGCCAGGCACATCCGCGTCTCGACGAGCAGTGCGCGGGCCATCCGGTGCAGCCGCGGGCTTCCGGACGCGGCGACGAGCTCGGCGTGGAAGTCGTGGTCCGCGTCCGCCAGCGCGACGGCGTCCCCCGCGGCCGCGGCGGCCTCCATCGTCGCGAGCGCCGCGGTGAGCCGCGCGACCGCGGCGCTGCGGTCCCCCTCGGCGAGCAGCAGCAACGCCGCGGCCCGCTCGACGGCGGTCCGGGCCGTGTAGACGTCCTGCACGTCCGCCGCGTCGAGGTCCCGGACGAACAGCCCGCGGTGCCGTTCGCTGCGCAGCAGCCCCTCGGCGACGAGCCGCTGCATCGCCTCGCGCAGAGGCCCGCGACTCACCCCCAGGCGGTTCGCGAGTTCGACCTCCCCGAGCTGGGTCCCGGGCGGGAAGGTCCCGCGCATGATCGCCGTGCGGATGCGGTCCGCGACGATCGCCGCCGTCGACCGCCGCTCCAGGGGCTCCAGCCCGCTCGTGTCCAGCTCCATGAGCCCCTCAGTTCCCGGCGAACAAGGCGCCGAAGCCGTTCCGCCGCTCGTCCTGCCCGGCGAGTCGCAGACCCTGCCAGATGCTCACCTGGTTGGCCGTCAGCACCGGCTTGCCCACCCGCGCGTCGAGGGCGTCGAGCAGGTCGACCGTGTGCAGCGCCGTGTCCGGCAGCAGGACGGCCTGCGCGTCCGCGTGGTCCGCGGCCGCGGCGAAGTCCAGCACCAGGTCCCCGGGCAGCGTCCCGACCTCGGCGGCGGTGACGATCCCGCGCGCCGAGAGGGTCAGGACCGTGATCCCGGCCTTGCCGAGGAACTCGACGAACCGCTGCGCCACGTCGTCCGGGTAGGTGGCCCCGACGGCGACCCTGGTGACCCCGAGCCGCCGGCAGGCGTCGACGAAGGCGAACGACGTGCTCGACGCCGGCACCCCCGCCACCTTCCGCAGCGCGTCGACCTGCGCCGCGGCGCCGTCCCAGCCGAAGACGAAGCTGCCGGACGTGCAGGCCCAGATGATCGAGTCCAGCGGCCCGGCCTGCTCCGCGACGGCCCGGGCACCGTCCGCGAGGATCTCGTCCCCGCCGACGTCCAGCAGCGCGTCGACGCGGTGCGCGTCCTCCCGCATCAGGGTGTGCACGAGCGGGAGGCGGGCGTCGCCGAGGAGCTGCTCGGCGCGCGGGTAGTCGTCCTCGGCGGAGAAGCCGGGGTAGAGGATGCCGACGGTCGGCGTGCCAGTGCTCATGCCCTCATGATTGTCGACAACCGGACAACATGTCGAGTCCCTCGGCCTGTGTCACGCCATCGACAGCTGCTGCCCGGGCGCGGAGAGCAGCCGGCCGCCGCCGACCGCCTGCCGGCCGATCGCCCGCAGCGACGCCCACATCGTCACCTGGTTCGCCGTCAGCACCGGCTTGCCCAGCGCCTGCTCGAGCGGCTCGATGATGTCGTAGGTGGGCAGGTTGGTGCAGCTGATGAACAGCGCTTCGGCCTCCGGCCGGTCCACCGCGCGGACGATGTCGACGACCTGGTCGTAGCTCACGCGCCAGATGTTGCCGAGCAGCCCGAGCCCCTCGCTCGCCACCGTCGCCACCCCGTGGTCCGCGAGGTAGGTGACCAGCCGGGTCGTCACCGCCTCGATGTACGGCGTCGCGATCGCGAGCCGGGTGACGCCGAGGAGCTGCAACGCGTCGATCAGCGCCCCGCTCGTGGTCGACGCGGTGGGCGCGCCGGCCTCGAGCATCGTCCGGCGGAGCACGTACTCGCCCTGGACGCCGCTGACGAAGCTGCCCGACGTGCACGCGAACGTTACGGTGCCGGGCCGCGGCGTCAGCACGTCCCGGGTCGCCCGGCGCACCGCCCGGCGGTCCCCGACCGCGACGGCCATCTGGACCGTCACCGGCGTCGTGAAGAACGGCAGCCGGGTCAGGTAGAGGGAGACGTCCTCGGGCACCCAGCGCCACAGCTCGCGATCCAAGGCGAAGTCGAACGGCGCGACGACGCCGACGCCCGGCGCGTCGGGATCGGCGGGTCTCTCACCGTGCGCGGACTCGACGAGGCCGACGGAGAGCTCAGCGGGCACGGGGACTCCAAGAGAAGGTCCGAGCGCTACTCGGACGACTGCTCGGGGGCACGCTCGTAGACGAGCCGCTCCCCCACACTGCCGGAGCGCCACACGTCGTGGCACGCCTCCGCCATCGCGTCGAGATTCTCCACGATGGTGGCGTAGACGTTCCCGGGCACCCAGCCCACATCGCCGTTGAGCAGCAGGTTGTTCCGGCCGTAGAAGATCGCCAGGTCGATCCCGCCCTGGGCCTGGTCGATGTCCTGGTCCTGCTTGAACGAGGCGTCGAGCATGCCGCCGTGGAAGTCGAAGTAGCAGACGTCGCCGGGGATCGGGGTGACCGTCGGGTGCTCCTGGCCGATCGTCGGGCCGAACCGCGGGACGATCGAGTAGACCTCGTTGCGCGCGTACTTGGCGTGCTGGGCGGGCCCACCCAGCGGGCCGTCGGCCAGCGCCTCCCACACCGCGGCCGCGGTCCGCGGGGCGTCCTTCTCCAGCAGCTCGGCGACACAGGAGACGCCACGGCGCTCGAGGGAGATCCTGATGAACTTCGGCAACGCACACACCTCGGAGAAGCGGTCGGGAGCACGGGGACGGCCACGCAGGTGATCTCCACGCGGATTGTTGACAATCATACGAGCGCTTCCTAGCGTGTCAATCGCCTCCCCGCCTCCGGAAGGATCTTCTGCGTGCCCGTTTCTGCAGGTCAACCGGTGATTGCCGTGCTCACCGGCGGCGATCGGCCGGCCGGTCTGGAAGAACGCGCGGACGGGGCCGAGATCCGGTTTGCGAGCGAATCGACCCTCGCCGCCGCGCTGCCTGGGGCGGACGTCCTGCTGACCTGGGATTTCCTCTCCCACGCCGTCCCCGGCGCCTGGCACGCCGCGGACTCGGTCCGCTGGGTGCACACCGCGAGCGCGGGCGTGGACAAGGTCACCTTCCCCGAGCTGCTCGCCTCGGACGCCGTGCTGACGAACTCACGCGGCATCTTCGACCGCCCGATGGCCGAGTACGTGCTCGGCTGCGTGCTGGCGTTCGCCAAGGACCTGCCCGGGACGCTCGCGCTGCAGTCCCGCGCGCAGTGGCGGCACCGCGAGACCGAGGGCGTCGCCGGGAAGCGCGCCACGGTCGTCGGCAGCGGGCCGATCGGACACGCGATCGCGGACCTGCTCCGGGCCGTCGGACTGCGGACCGAGCTGGTCGGCCGGCGCGGCGGGGAGGGCGTGCACCCCTTCGACGCGCTCGACGGCCTGCTGCCCACCACGGACTTCCTGGTCCTGGCCGCCCCGCTCACGGACACCACGCGCGGGATGCTGGACAAGGCCGCGCTCGACGCCCTGCCGGACTCCGCGCGGGTGATCAACGTCGGACGAGGGGGGCTCGTCGTCGAGCAGGACCTGATCGCCGCGTTGGCGGGCCGCCGGATCGCCGGTGCCGCGCTGGACGTGTTCGAGACCGAGCCCCTGCCGGACGACTCCCCCCTGTGGGCGATGCCGAACGTGATCGTCTCCCCGCACATGTCCGGCGACGTCGTCGGCTGGCGGGACCTGCTCGTCGACCTGTTCCTCGACAACCTCACCCGCTACCGCGCCGGCGAGCCGCTGCGCAACGTCGTCGACAAGAGCCTCGGCTACGTCTCCGGAAAGGGCTGATCCCCGTGTCCACCCCCACCAGGACCACCGCCGACCTCTCGGCCGCCGACCTGCTCGCCGCCTACCGGACCGGGGAGCTCTCGCCCGTGGAGGCCACCCGGGACGCGCTCGACCGGATCGCCGCGCTGAACGACACCGTCAACGCCTTCAACCTGGTCGACGCCGAGGGCGCACAGACCTCGGCCAAGGAGTCCGAGGCCCGCTGGCAGGCGCGAACGCCGTGCGGGCCGCTGGACGGCGTGCCGACCTCGATCAAGGACATCCTGCTGACGACCGGCTGGCCGACCCGCCGCGGCTCGCGCACCTCAGCCGACGCGCCCGCCGAGGTCGACGGGCCGCCGGTCGCGCGGGTGCGCGAGGCCGGGGCGGTGCTGCTGGGCAAGACGACGACCCCGGAGCTGGCCTGGAAGGGCGTCACGGACTCCCCGCTCACCGGGGTCACGACCAACCCCTGGGACCCGACACTGACGTCCGGCGGGTCCAGCGGCGGCAGCGCCGCGGCCGTCGGGCTGGGCATGGGCGCGCTGTCCCTCGGCACGGACGGCGGCGGCTCGGTCCGCATCCCCGCCGCGTTCACCGGGACCGTCGCCCACAAGCCGACCTACGGCCGCGTCGCGCACCACCCGGGCAGCCCCTTCGGCACGCTCGCGCACGTCGGGCCGATGACCCGGACCGCGGCGGACGCCGCGCTGCTGCTCGACGTGATCTCCGGCTTCGACGGCCGCGACCCCTGGCTGCTCTCCCCGTACGCCCGGACGTTCGCGGACACGCTGGCCGACGGTGTCGACGGGCTGCGGATCGCGGTCAGCCCGACGCTGGGCTTCGCGACCGTGGACCCCGAGGTCGAGGCCGCCTTCGAGGCGGCCGCGGACGTCTTCGCCGCGCTCGGCGCGACGGTCGAGCGCGCGGAGCCCGGGTTCGCGGACCCGGTCGAGCCCTTCCACGTGCTGTGGTTCTCCGGCGCCGCCAAGACGATCGAGAACCTGGGCCCGGGGGCGCGGGCGCAGATGGACCCGTCGCTGGTGGAGATCGCGGAGCAGGGCGCGCGGTACAGCGCCCTGGACTACCTGACCGCGATGGCCGTCCGGAACGACCTCGGGACGCTGATGGGCGCGTTCCACGCCGAGTACGACCTGCTGCTCACCCCGACGCTCCCGATCCCGGCGTTCGCCGGCGGGCTCGAGGTGCCGCCCGGGTCACCGGACCCGCGGTGGACGTCCTGGACGCCCTTCACCTACCCGTTCAACATGACCCAGCAGCCCGCCGCGAGCGTCCCCTGCGGGTTCACCTCGGCCGGGTTGCCCGTGGGGCTGCAGATCGTGGGCCCACGGCACGCGGACGGCCGGGTGCTGGCCGCGGCGCACGCGTTCGAGACGGCGACGGACCACCACACCCGCCGCCCGCCGCTGCTCGGCTGAGCTCGGACCCCGACCGGCAGGAAAGCCTGGGTCAGGTCGCGTCGGGGTCGATCGGGGGGCGCTCGTTCGGGGCGAGCTTCTCGGGCTGCGGCGCCGCCGCCGGATGCGGCTGCGGGGTCACGCTGCCGCCGTTCGCTCCCGGAGCGTGGCCGTTGGGCTTCTCGCCGAACAGGTCGCCGTCGTCGAAGAGGCTCCGGCGGACCGCGGTGCGGGGGTTGAAGTTCCGCAGGCCGCGGAGGTCCTCGAGGGGTTTGCGCAGCTCGTCGAACTCCGGGCCGAGCTCGTTGCGCAGCTGGTCCTTCGCGCCAGTGGCGTACTCGCGGACCTGCCGGATGGTCTTGCCCAGCCACGCCGCGGCGGCCGGCAGCCGCTCGGGGCCCAGGATGAACAGGCCCGCCACGATGAGGACCAGGATCTCGCCCCAGCCGACGGAGTCGAACACGCGACCAGCCTACTCGGATCTAGTCGGACGCCAGGGTGGCCGTCACCGTCAGCGGCCGGCCGTCCCGGACCAGCTGGATCGGCACGACGTCCCCGGGGTTGCGTTCCCGGACCGCGACGACGAGCTCGTCCGCTCCGGCGACGGACCGGTCCGCGACCTTCACGATCACGTCCCCCTCGAGGATCCCGGCCACGGCGGCCGCCCCGCCCTGCACGACGTTCTGCACCTCCGCGCCGTCGGAGGCGCCGTCGGTGACCGAGCGGGTGTTGACGCCCAGGTCCGCGTGCTTGACGACGCCGGTGCCGATGAGCTCCTCCGCGATGACCCGGGCGTCGTCGATCGGGATGGCGAAGCCGAGGCCGATGGAACCGCCCTCGTCCTGCGTCGCGCCGAGGCTGCGGATCGCGCTGTTGATCCCGACGACGGCACCGGTGGAGTCCACGAGCGGCCCGCCGGAGTTGCCGGGGTTGATCGCGGCGTCGGTCTGGACGGCGTCGATGACCGCCACGTCCGAGCCGTCGCCGTCGAGCCGGATGGGCCGGTCGACGGCGCTGACGATGCCCTCGGTGACCGTGCCGGCCAGGCCGAGCGGCGACCCGATGGCGATCACCCCGTCCCCGACGACCAGCGACTTCGACGTCCCGATGGTCGCGACGGTCGGGTTGGTGACCCGCACCTTGACCACCGCCAGGTCCGTCTTCGGGTCCCGGCCGACGATCTGCGCCGGGGCCCGGGTGCCGTCGCTGAACACGGCCTCGATGGTCGCGCCCTGCGCGCCCGCGGCCGGGGCGATGACGTGGTTGTTGGTGAGCACGTAACCGGCCTGGTCGATCACGACGCCGGAACCGGTCCCGCTCTCCTGCCCCACCTTGACGTCGATGGAGACGACCGCTGGGAGGACCCGCTGCGCGATGTCCGCGACCGAGCCGGGCGGGCGTTCCTTGCCGTCCGACGTCGCGGTCAGGGTGACGCCGGGCTCGGTGAGCGAGTTGGCGCCCTCCGCGGTGTAGCGGCCGACGAGCCCGCCGACGGCCCCGATGAGCAGCGCGACGATGCCGAGCAGGGCCAGGGCCTTCGGGGCGACGCGGCGACCGAACAGCAGCTCCCGGACGCTGAGCCGGGCGCCGACGCGGGCCGGCATGCTGGCACCGGGGGTCTCCTCACCGGGCTGCGGCGGGCCGAGTTCGACCGGCGTCCCGGGGTTCCGCCAGGGGTCCTGCTGGGCGCCGGAGTTCCAGAAGGGGTCCGCGCCGTCACCGTCGGCGCCGCCGGCCTCGACGGGCGGGCGTTGCAGGGTGGGTCCGCCGGTCGCGGGACGGCCGAAGGCCGTGGCCAGGGCGGCGGTGGGGGCCGGGGCGCGCCGGGCGCGGCCGTTGCTGCCGAGCGTCGAGGCGAAGGCCCCGTCGACCCCGTCCGGCCGGGCGAAGGCGGCGGCGGTGCCCGGGTCGACGGGCGGCCGCTCGATCGGGCGTGGACTCAGCCGCGGCGGGCCGCCCGCACCTTCGGCACGGAGATCGGCGATCTCGGCCCCGGACGCGTCCTGTCGGGGTGCGTCCTGTCGGGGTGCGTCCTGCGGGGGCACGGACGAGTCCGGCTCGGCGCGCTCGCGCGCGTCCTGCTCGTCTGACATCGCAGGCCGGCTCCAGGGGACGGGACTGATCGGACCCGCTCAGCCTGCCGGATACGGGGTGAAGTCCGCGTAGCCGGGCCGGGCGGGAGAGCTCAGCGCAGACCGGCCGGCGGGAACGACGCCGGGACGGCCGCGCGCTCGTCCTGGCGGAGCTCGGCGGGGAGGATCGGGGCGGCGGTCGGGGTGGCCGAGGCGGACGGCGTCGAGACCGCGCGGCTCGTGGCGCCCTGGGTGCCCTGCAGACGTGCGGCCGGCACGACGCCGCCGGCGCCGCCGAGCACCGCCCCGCCGAGGACCCCGCGCGGAGCCGGGACGCCGGTGTGCACGACGCCGGCGGACGGGACCGCGCCGAGCGCGAGCGCCCCGAGGGCGAGCCCCGAGACGGCGCCGACCGCGCCGACGCGCAGCCGGCGGACGCGACCGGCCTGCGGGTGCTCGTCGGACCGGTCCGGGAGGCCGTCGGGCAGCCCGGCCGGCGCGTCGGGGAGCGTGGGGCCGAAGGGCCGCCGGACGGAGACGGCGGGCCGGACGACGTCCGGCATCCGCTCGGGCCGCAGCACCGAGACGAGCGTGCCGTCCGCGGTCATGGCGAGACCGGGCGGCGACGGGGGCAGCTCGGCGTCGTGCGGGATGGACTGCAGGGCTGCGAGCAGCGAGGACGGGACCGTCGGGTCGTCCGCACCGCGCAGCCGCGTCCGGACCTGCCGCTGGACGCGCACCTCGGCGGTGCACTCCAGGCATTCGCGGACGTGGGCGGTGGCCCGCTCGTGGGCACCGGCGGCGAGCTCGCCGTCGACGAAGGCCACCACCGCGTCCGAGGACAGGTGGTCCGTGCCCCAGCCGGGTCCGCGGACGAACCTGCGGCGCGCCTCGGTCATCGACCCGCTACCTCCCCGGCCATCACCAGCTCACCCCGACCACCTCTCCACAGCTGCTCGCCCTCCGCGCGGCGACGCTCGAGCGCACCGCGCAGCTGAGCGCGACCACGGTGGATCCTGCTCCTCACGGTACCCAGCTTCACGCCGAGCGTGGCGCCGATCTCCTCGTAGGAGAGGCCTTCCACGTCACACAGCACGACCGCGGCCCGGAACTCCGGGGGCAGCTCGTCCAGCGCGTCCTGCAGCATCGGGTCCAGGTGGGTCTCCGAGAAGACCGTCTCCGGCTCCGGGCCGCCGCCCGGGAGCCGGTCCGTGTCCTCGGGCAGGCCCTCCATGCGCACGCGGGCGCGGCGGCGGACCATGTCCAGGAACAGGTTCGTGGTGATCCGGTGCAGCCAGCCCTCGAAGGTGCCGGGCTTGTAGTTCGCGAGCGAGCGGAAGACCCGGATGAAGGTCTCCTGGGTGAGGTCCTCCGCGTCGTGAGGGTTGCCGCTGAGCCGGTACGCGAGCCGGTAGACCCGGTCCGCGTGCTCTCGGACGACCTCGTCCCAGCTCGGCGGGGTCCATTCGGGCCCTTCGCCGGGCAGCGACACGGAGCCCGGCGACGAGGACGTCACCGTTTCCGCGTCGAAGCCCACGGTGGCCGGTCGGTCGGTCATCGGGGGAGCGCACCTCCTGCGGCGGGTCGTGCCTTCGTGGCGACGAGCGAATTGCGGGGGTTCCCCGGTTCGCCGGTGTGAAACCGACGACCCCGGTTCCACGCTCCACACGGTGCCCCACCCCCATGACAGAAGTGTGAGATCCGACTGAGAAGAGCCTGTGAAATCTCCCGACACACGAAATTTCCCGATCTTCCTCCCCGTCCGCGCGGTGGCCGGGCCTGCGCACAGTAAGTTCGTGCCATGACCGGCCCCCTGGCGGCGAACGAGCGGGCGGACCGCCCGATGGGCACCGCCGACGGCTACCTCGCCGAGGACGACGTCCTGGCGTCCGCCCGCGCCCGCGGGGACGCGGCGGGCGCGACCCCGGTGACCAGCGGTGTCGGTGCCGCGCTGGCGTTCCTGGCCGCGACGACGTCGGCGAAGGCGGTCGTGGAGATCGGCACCGGAGCGGGCGTGAGCGGGCTCTGGCTGCTCCGCGGGATGTCCGGGGACGGCACGCTGACCTCGATCGACGTCGACCCCGAGCTCCAGCGGGCGGCCCGCCGCTCGTTCCTCGACGCCGGTTACGGCCCGTCCCGGCTCCGGCTGATCAACGGCATGGCCCTCGAGGTCCTCCCCCGGCTCACCGACGGCGGCTACGACCTGGTGTTCGTCGACGCCGTGCCCACCGAGTACCCGCGGTACCTCGAGGAGGCCGTCCGGCTGATCCGGCCGGGCGGCGTCGTCGTGCTGGAGGGCGTGCTCGCGGACCCCGGGATCGACCGCGCCGGCCACGACGGCCACGAACGCGCCGACATCGCCGCCGCGGCGCTGCAGGAGGTCGCGGACCTCGCCCGGGACGACGAACGCCTGGTCGCGGCCCTGCTCCCGCTGGGGCAGGGCCTGCTCTGCGCGACGCGCGTCTGACTCCTCAGAGGGCGGTGACGCCCTTGCCGAGGACGACGACCCCGCCCGGGCTCACCGTGTAGCGCGCCCGGTCCAGGGCCAGGTCGACGCCGATCAGCGCGCCGTCGGGCACCACGACGTTCTTGTCCAGGATCGCGCGGCGCACCACGGCGCCCCGGCCGATCTTCACCCCCGGCAGGATCACCGAGTCCGACACCTCGGCGCCGGCCTGGATCGTCACGTTCGGGCTGATCGTGGACCGGCGGACGATCGCGCCGGAGATGATCGTGCCCGCGCCGACGATGGAGTCCTGCGCGATCCCGCCCTCGACGAACTTGGCCGGCGGCAGCGGCGGCGTCGCCGTGCGGATCGGCCAGCGCTCGTTGTAGAGGTTGAAGATCGGGTGCACCGAGACGAGGTCGGTGTGCGAGTCGTAGTAGGCGTCGATCGTGCCGACGTCGCGCCAGTAGCCGCGGTCGCGGTCCGTCTCGCCGGGGACGACGTTGTCCGCGAAGTCGTAGACGTGCGCCTCGCCCTCGTTGACCAGCCGCGGGATGATGTCCCCGCCCATGTCATGGTCCGAGTCCGGGTCCTCGGCGTCGGCCCGCAGCGCGTCGATGAGCGTCTCCGTGGTGAACACGTAGTTGCCCATCGAGGCGAACGTGACCTCGGGGTCGTCCGGGACGTGCGGCGGGTCCGACGGCTTCTCGAGGAACCCGACGATCTTGCCTTCCGCGTCCGAGTCGATGCAGCCGAAGGCCTTGGCCTCCATCCGCGGCACCCGGATCCCGGCGACGGTGACGCCCGCCCCGGTCTCGATGTGCTGCGCGATCATCTGGCTCGGGTCCATGCGGTACACGTGGTCCGCGCCGAAGACCGCGATGTAGTCCGGCCTCTCGTCGTAGACGAGGTTGAGGCTCTGGAAGATCGCATCCGCGCTGCCGGTGTACCAGCGGCGGCCGAGCCGCTGCTGCGCCGGGACCGTGGTGATGTACTGCCCGAGCACACTCGAGAGCCGCCACGTGGTGGAGATGTGCCGGTCCAGCGAGTGCGACTTGTACTGCGTCAGCACGCAGATCCGGTGCACCCCGGCGTTCACCAGGTTGGAGAGCACGAAGTCGATCAGGCGGTAGTTGCCGCCGAACGGCACACCCGGTTTCGCGCGGTCCGCCGTCAGCGGCCACAGCCTCTTGCCCTCACCGCCGGCCAGGACGATGCCGAGCACGTTCGCCGGCATGCCTCCGGGGGTCAGCATCCGGGAGGACGTCATCGCCTGCCGCCCTTCCCGGACGGCCCGTCCAGCAGTCGCACGGTCACGGTGGAGACCCTAGTGCGCCCGGCGGGTGCTGGGCCACACCGAGAAGGCCCTGTGTCGGCGGCCGATCAACCGATAGCGTGTGTCCGCGTGCGGATCGGTCTGCTCACCCGCGAATATCCCCCGGACGTCTACGGCGGCGCCGGGGTCCATGTCGCGCACCTCGTCCCTGCCCTCCGGGCCCTCGTCGACGTCGACGTGCACGCCTTCGGCGGCGCCGGCTCCCCACCCCGCGAGGGGGTGACGACCTACGCCACCCCGGGCGGCCTGGCCGGGGCGAACGCCGCGCTGCAGACGCTGGGCGTGGACCTGTCGATGGTCGCGGGGCTGCAGGACGCCGACGTCGCGCACTCCCACACCTGGTACGCGAACATGGCCGGGCACCTCGCGAAGATCCTCTACGGGATCCCGCACGTCGTCACCGCGCACTCGCTCGAGCCTCGACGCCCGTGGAAGGCCGAGCAGCTCGGCGGCGGCTACCGGCTCTCGTCCTGGGTGGAGAAGACCGCCTACGAGTCCGCGGACGCCGTGATCGCCGTCAGCCGGGGCATGCGGGACGACGTCCTGGACTGCTACCCCTCCCTCGACCCCGCCCGGGTCCACGTGGTTCACAACGGGATCGACACCGAGTTCTACCGGCCGGATCCCGGCCGGGACGCCGTCGTCGAGGCCGGGGTGGACCCGGACCGGCCGATCGTCGTGTTCGTCGGGCGGATCACCCGGCAGAAGGGTCTCGGGCACCTGGTCGCCGCGGCGCACTCGATCAACCCGGACGCCCAGATCGTGCTCTGCGCAGGCGCGCCGGACACCCCGGAGATCGCCGAGGAGACGGAGAAGGCGGTCAGCGAGCTGGCCTCCGCCCGGCCCGGTGTGATCTGGGTGCGACGCATGCTCGGCACTACCGAGGTCCGCCAACTGCTGTCCGCCGCGACGGTGTTCGTCTGCCCGTCGGTGTACGAGCCGCTGGGGATCGTCAACCTGGAGGCGATGGCGTGCGGCACGGCCGTCGTCGCCTCCGACGTGGGCGGGATCCCGGAGGTCGTCGAGGACGGCGTGACGGGGACCCTCGTGCACTATGACGAGCACGACACGGAGACCTTCCGCAGCGGGATCGCCGACGCCGTCAACGCCCTGCTCGCGGACCCCGCCCGCGCCGAGGCGATGGGCGTCGCGGGCCGCGAGCGGGCGGTACGGGAGTTCGCCTGGGAGCAGGCGGCCGAGCGCACGGTCGAGATCTACCGCAACCTGTAGACCGCCGAAGACAACGACTCGCGGTGTGAGGCCGCGCGAGTCGCGGTCAGCGGGACGAGCGCTGGCGGGCTCGGTGGGCGGCGACCGCGGAGCGGTTGGCGCAGGCCGGGGAGCAGTAGCGGCGGGCGGCGTTGCGGGAGGTGTCCGCGAAGACCCGCGAGCAGCCGTCCGCGGCGCAGACACCGTGCCGGTCCATCCCGTACTCGGACACCAGCATGGCGAGGGCGAAGGCGGTGGTGGAGCGGACCCGGTCCACCACGGCGGCGTCCGGCGGCGAGTAGTGCAGATGCCAGCTCTGGTCGTCGTGCCGGGTCAGGTGCGGGCCGATCACGACGTCCGCGAGCACCGCGTTCACCGCCGCCGCGGTCTCGTCGAGGTCCTCGGCGTCGAACACGGTGCGCAGCCGGTGCGCCCAGCCCCGCAACGTGGGCTCCACCGATGCGGGCGCCCGGCCCGCGAGGTAACCGTGGGCGAGCAGGACCTCGCGGAGCTGGTTCGGCGGCGCGCTCTCGCCGTTACGGCCCGCCGGCGCGGCCGTGACCGTGTTCACCAGTTCGACGGCAGCGCCGAGCGCGTCACTTCTGTAACCGATGAAGTCCACTGAGCTATTACTCCTGCTACCCTCTGGGCGTAAGGCGTCAACTAAAGACGCACATTACTCTCATCAGGAGTGCGACGATGCGCTGCACGCGCTGCGGCTGGCCGACGGACGAGGCCAGGACGCTCTCGACCCACCACACCTCCGAGGGCTGGGTCCGCTACCGGCTCTGCGTCTGCGGGGCGGTGTCGATCCAGCACCTGGAACTCGCCGACACGGGGGTGAGCGAGCAGGGCGTGCACGCCACGGCGGGCAGCGAGTCCTGACGCGCACGTCCGGGCAGCCGGTCCCGAGGAGCCTGCCCCGGACTTCCCGGTGCGGGCCCCGCGCCGCGGGAACGACACGGGCACCCACTTCCGGGGCTCAGCTGGGGGAGGCCGCCTTGAGGGCGTCGCCCAGATTGCTGGCCTCTTCGGGGGTCATCTCGACGACGAGCCGGCCGCCGCCCTCGAGCGGGACCCTCATCACGATGCCCCGACCCTCCTTGGTCACTTCCAGGGGTCCGTCGCCGGTCCGGGGCTTCATCGCCGCCATGTCCTGCTCCCTCCGTCGTCAGTTCTCGTGCAGGGCGCCGGTGCGCTGGGGAGCGCGCACGGCGGGATGGTGTGGCCATTCTCCCCCATCGCGGAGCGTGAGGTGCAACCGAGGCGATCAACGGTGCACGCCGGGGTGATGCGTGCACGCTGCGCAATCGCCGGATCACGGGCCGAACGCGGCGTCGGGAGAAGACCGTCCGTTATGGACGCGGAGCGTCCGGGGCCGCTCGCCAGCAGTCCGCGACGTGGTCGTCCACAAGCCCGGTGGCCTGCATCAGCGCGTAGCAGGTGGTGGGTCCGACGAACCGGAAGCCTCGCCGTTTGAGCTCCTTCGCCATGGCCTTCGACTCCCCGCTCGTGGCCGGTACCTCGGCGAGTGTCGCCGGGCGGATGCGGGTGGCCGGGTCCGGCGCGAACGACCACAGCAGCTCGTCGAGCGGCGTGTCGAGCTCGAGGACGGCCCGGGCGTTGTCGATCGCCGCATCGATCTTCAGACGGTTCCGGACGATGCCGGCGTCCGCCAGCAGCCGCGCGCGGTCCGCGTCGTCGAACTTCGCGACGGCCTCCGGGTCGAATCCCGCGAAGGCCTCCCGGAACGCCGGCCGCTTGCGCAGGATCACCAGCCACGAGAGCCCGGACTGGAAGCCCTCGAGCGTGAGCCGCTCGAAGAGCGCGACCTCGCCGCGCAGGGGACGGCCCCACTCGTCGTCGTGATAGGCGACGTACTCCGGGGCGGAGGTGGCCCATCCGCATCGGAGGCGCTCGCCAGCAGGTGTCGTCACGGGCGGCACGCTACCCGCGGGGTCCGACAGTTCCGTCGCGCTTTCCCCGGTCACCGCCGTGCGGTGTACCGCCGCTCGCACAGCCGGGCCATCTTCCGCAGCGCGAGCTGGACACCCGCCGCGAAGCCGGGCCGCACCAGCGGCCAGCCGAACCGGCCGACCGCCCCGAGCGGGAGGTCCAGCAGCTCGGTCCAGACGAACCGGGAGCGTTGCGGCCCTAGCTCGACGACCTCGAACACGCCGTCGCCGCGCACGACCTTCCCGGTGTGCAGGACGACGCAGCGCCAGGGCCCGTCGGAACCGGGAGCCGGCTCGCTCCACTCGGTGATCTCCATCGTGTCCAGGAAGCCGACCGGGCCGACGCCGGTGAAGGCGTCGAGGGTGGACCCGACGGACCGGCCGTCCCCTCCGGTGCGCCGGACGCGGGTCGCGGGGATCCACTCCCCCTGCGCCTCCCAGTCCGTCACGTAGGCCCAGACCACAGGGGCGGGCGCCCGGACGTCGACGGTCAGGGTCAGCTCGCGACGGCCGTGCGGAGCCGGCGTCCCGCCGGTGGACGGCTCGCTCACGGGCGCGGCCCCTCGTGCTCGGACGGGCCGACGCGCCGGTGGGTGCCGCCGGTCGCGCGCCGCGCGGCCGGTATCGCGGGACCGGATTCCAGTTCGTCGACGCGGGCCGACAGCGCATCGCGTTCGCTCGTGAGCAGGTCCAGCTCGTCCGCCAGGCGTTCGAGCACCCAGTCCACCTCGCCCATCCGGTACCCGCGCACGACCTGTTGGAAGCGCAGGTCCCGCACGTCCACCCCGCGGACGGACTCCGCGGGCAGCCGGGTCGGTGTCGCCCCCGGCGCCAGCGGGGCCAACTCCTCGCCCCGGCCGAAGACCATGGCCGCGAGCACGAACACCACCGCCGCCACCGCCGCGACGACGAGCAGGTAGATCAGAGCTGTCCCCACCACGCCATCCCATCACGGGGTGGGGAACGACGCGACAGGGCTCAGGCGACCTGGTCCGGCTGCCGGGCGGGCAGGACCTCCCGCATCGGCGGCCGCTCGGTGGCGACCAGCTCCCGGCTGTTCGGGACCCATTCGCCTCCGACCTGCACGAACTGCGTCAGCGGTGCGCCGGTGTCCGGCAGCCCCGTGCGGCGCAGCGCCGTGGCCGTGATCTGCCGGGACATGACCCCGAGGTCCATGAGGTTGCGGTTGCGGTGCTTGCGCACCCCGAGGTTCACCTGGGCGATGGCGTCGAGGCCCAAGCTGTCGACCGTGTCGAGCAGCAGCCCGATCTCCACCCCGTAGCTCGTGGCGAAGGGGACGGACTCGAGCAGCGCGCGGGTGCCCGCGTACTCGCCGCCGAGCGGCTGGACGATGCCGGCGAGCTCCGGGCGGAGGGCGGACAGCAGCGGGCGGGCGACGAGCTCGGTGACCCGGCCGCCGCCGTGGTCCAGCGACTCGACCTCGGTGACCTCGAGGCGCAGCGGCCGCCGGTAGAAGCCCTTCACCAGGTGCACGCCGTCCGCCAGCAGCAGCGGGCCGAGCAGCGACGGGACGAACCCGGGGTCGAAGTCGACAAGATCCGAGTCGATGAAGCAGATGACGTCGCCGTCGGTGGCGGCGAGCGAACGCCAGAGCACCTCACCCTTACCGGGAACCGGCTCGAGATGCGGCACGACATCGGTGCGCAGCGCGACGCGGGCACCGTTCTCGCGCGCTATCTCGATGGTGCGGTCCTCGGACCCGGAATCCATCACCAGTAGGTCGTCGACCAAGGCCCGGTCCCCCGTGGTGAAAGGCGCGATGCCGGCGACGATGGCGCCGATGGTCGCTTCCTCGTTCAACGCGGGAAGGACGACGGACACCCTGCGGCCACGCTTCGCGGCGATCAGGTCGTCGACGGTCCAGTCCGGGGCCTGCCAGGTGCGACGGGCGAACCAGTCCTCGGTGATCGGCTGCATGGTTCTCCTCGGGTCGGGTCTCGGAACGCGGTCAGCGCGTCGACGTAAGGATCAACTGGGATTCCAAGTCGTGGTGCGAGTACTCGATTAGTTCCATTGCGGATTACTGTTCACGACACGACTCGTTACAGCGCGGTTAAGAGCATCCGAACCGGACTGCCATTGAAGTGTCGGTCAGAGATAAACCCAACTTCCGGGTGATTTCCCTCCGTACTACGCCAGCGCGCGGACGGTCCGCGCCGGAAGACGGGTACCCAGAATGGACGCGACCATGTCCACGGTGCGCCGGGTCTCCACGATCTGGTGCGCGCGGAACACCCGCGCGCCCGCCGCCGCGGCCAGCGCCGTCGCGGCCAGCGTGCCCTCGATGCGCTCCTCCAGCGGGACGCCCAGGGTCTCCCCCACGAAATCCTTGTTGGACAGGGCCATCAGCACCGGCCAGCCCGTCGCGACGAGAGTGTCGCAGTGCCGCAGCAGGGCCAGCCCGTGGAAGGTGTTCTTGCCGAAGTCGTGGGTCGGGTCGATGAGGATGCCCTCGCGCGGCACCCCCATCGCGAGCAGCCGTTCCGCCTGGCCGGTGACCTCCTCCACCACGTCCGCGACGACGTCCGCGTAGCGCACCCGGTGCGGCCGCAGCCGGGGCACGGCGCCCCCGGTGTGCGAGCAGACGATCCCCACGCCGGTCTCGGCCGCGACCTCGGCGAGCGTCGGGTCCGTCCCGGCCCACGTGTCGTTGAGCAGGTCCGCGCCCTCCGCGACGGCGAGCCGGCCGACGGCGCCGCGCCAGGTGTCGACGCTGATCACGACGTCGGGGTGCCGCTCGCGCACGGCGGCGACGAACGGCACGACCCGGCGGACCTCCTCGTCGACGTCCACGACGTCCCCCGGGCCGGCCTTCACACCCCCGATGTCGACGATGTCCGCGCCCTCGGCGACGGCCCGGTCGACCTTCGCCATCGCGGCATCGTCGGAGAACGTGGCGCCGCGGTCGTAGAACGAGTCCGGCGTGCGGTTCACGATGGCCATGACCAGCGCGCGGTCCTGTGCCGGGGTCCGGGTGCCGAAGCGGAGCGGGGGGAGCGTCACGTCCCCGATCGTGGCACGGCCGCGGCGTCGACGCGGGGGGCGCAGGCCTCCAGGGCGCCCGCGACGTCGTGCACCACCGTGATCCGCTCCAGCGGGGCACGGCTCGCGAACCCGGCCGCCGGGAGCCCTTCGACCCACTGGAGGAGACCCGTCCAGTGGCCGTCCGGGTCCAGGATCACGACCGGCTTGCCGTGCAGGTCCAGCGCCCCGGCCGACCAGACCTCGAAGAGTTCCTCGCAGGTACCGATGCCGCCCGGGAGCGCGAGGAAAGCGTCGGCGTGCGCCTCCATCAGCGCCTTCCGCTCCCGCATCGTCTCGGTGACGAGAAGTTCGTCCGAGTCGTGGTCCGCCCACTCGCGCTCGACCATGCTCCGCGGGATCACCCCGATGGTCCGGGCGCCCGCCTCGCGCGCCCCGAGTGCGACGGCGCCCATCATCGACCGCTTGCCGCCGCCGGAGACCAGCGACCAGCCGCGGGCGCCGATCTCCCTGCCCACCTCCGACGCGAGGTCCAGGTAGCGCTGCGGGACGCCGTCCGACGAGCCGCAGTAGACGCAGACGGCGTGCGGGTCCCGGCCCCCGCGTCCGGCCGTCATCAGTGCGTCTCCTCCCACGCGCGGTACGCCTCGTGGACGACCTTGACCGCGTCGTCGACGTCGTCGGTGAGGTGCAGCAGCGCCAGGTCCTTCTCGCCGATCTTGCCGGTCTTCAGGACCGGGCCCGCGATCCAGTCGAAGAGGCCCTGCCAGTAGTCCTTGCCGAGCAGGACGACCGGGAACTTGGTGACCTTCTTCGTCTGGACCAGGGTCATGGCCTCGAACAACTCGTCGAGCGTGCCGAACCCGCCGGGCAGGCAGACGAACGCCTGGGAGTACTTGACGAACATCGTCTTGCGCGCGAAGAAGTACCGGAAGTTGATGCCCAGGTCGACCCACTCGTTGAGGCCCTGCTCGAACGGCAGCTCGATGCCCAGCCCGACGGACAGCCCGCCCGCCTCGGAGCACCCCTTGTTGACGGCCTCCATCGCGCCCGGGCCGCCTCCGGTGATGGCGGCGAAGCCGGCCTCGGCCAGTGCGGCGCCCAGCTGCACGCCCTGGGCGTACTCCGGGCTGTCGGCACGTGTGCGCGCCGAGCCGAAGACCGTCACCGCGCGGGGCAGCTCGGCCAGCATGCCGAAGCCCTCGACGAACTCGGCCTGGATCCGCATGACCCGCCAGGGGTCCGTGTGCACCCAGTCGCTCGGGCCGCGCGAGTCCAGCAGCCGCTGGTCCGTGGTGCTGCCCTCGGTCTGGTGCTCGCGGCGCAGCACCACCGGGCCGCGGAAACTCTGCTCGGGTCGGGCCCGCTCCCCGTTCGCGCTCATGTCCGCAGACTAATGAGCCTCGTGCGTCGGCCCGGTGTCAGCCGAGAAAACGCCGGAGGACGTCGGTGCATCGGGTGATGGCCGCGGTGTCCACGTGCTCCTCACGGGTGTGCGCCAGGTTCGGGTTCCCGGGGCCGTAGTTGATCGCCGGGATGCCCAGCGCGGCGAACCGGGAGACGTCCGTCCAGCCGTACTTCGCCCGCGCCGACGTCCCGGTCGCCGTCAGGAACTGTTGCGCGGCGGGGGCGGTGAGGCCGGGCAGGGCGCCGGGCGAGAGGTCGGTGACGGTGAGGTCGAACCCGTCGAGGACCTCCTCGACGTGCGCGACGGCGGCCTCGGCGGTGCGGTCCGGCGCGAACCGGAAGTTGACGGTGACGACGCACTCGTCGGGCACGACGTTGCCCGCCACGCCCCCGGCGATCCGGACCGCCTGCAGGCCCTCGCGGTAGACGCAGCCGTCGATGTCGACGTCCCGGGGGGCGTAGGCGGCGAGCCGGCCCAGCACCTCGCCCGCATGGTGGATCGCGTTGTCCCCGAGCCACGAGCGGGCCGAGTGTGCCCGCCGCCCGGTGGTCCGGACCTCCACCCGCAGGGTGCCCTGGCAGCCGGCCTCGACCTCGCCGTCCGTCGGCTCGCCGAGGATCGCGAGGTCGGCGCGGAGCCACTCC
Organism: Pseudonocardia sp.; assembly: GCF_025465255.1. Classification (GTDB taxonomy): domain Bacteria; phylum Actinomycetota; class Actinomycetes; order Mycobacteriales; family Pseudonocardiaceae; genus Pseudonocardia. The sequence continues at coordinate 38,763 of NZ_JAODNI010000092.1, read as the reverse complement.
GGGAGCTCGCGCTCGATGCGCCCCAGGCCGTTGCGGGCGGCCTCGACCTCCTCGCAGTCGTAGAACACCAGCGTGAGGTCGTGCCGGGGCTCGGCGAGGGTGGCGGCGAGGTGCGCGAAGACGGCGTCCCCGGCCTTCATGTCCGACGTGCCGCAGCCGTACAGGACCGCGCCGTCGCGACGGCTCGGGACGTTGTCCGCGATCGGGACGGTGTCGATGTGCCCCGCGAGGAGCACCCGCTGCTCGCGGCCGAGGTGGGTCCGGGCCAGCACCGCCGCACCGCTGCGCACGACCTCGAGGTGAGGAGCCTGCTCCCGCAGCGCCGCCTCGAGCAGGCCCGCGAGCGCGGCCTCGTCCCCGGACACGCTGGGCACGTCGACGAGCGCGGCCGTCAGGTCGACGGGATCCGCGGTGAGGTCGAGGGCCCGGTCCGTGGTCTGTGAGGTCACGCGGGCGACCGTACCGGGGCGCTCCGCCCCGACGGCCGGGAGTGACCGCGCCGTCCCTCGCACCCTTGATCGCCGTTCGCGGTACGAGGCGGTCACCGATGGCCGTCTTCTACCGCTGACCGCGATCACCACCTGCGCTCCGGGTGCTTCTCGCCACCGGCGCCCTCGGGCGGTGCGGCCGTGTGCGCGGAGCAAAGGCCACCGACGAGCACCCCTGACAGCCACCCGGACCACCGGCGCCCGGGCCACGGCACCCACTGACGTAGATTGCGCAGACGTGAGCACCGAGTTCAGCACAGGTTTCCGCAGCGAGGGTGCCTCCGGCACCGGCCTCGCCACCGTCACCCCGGACGGGACGATCCTCGACACCTGGTACCCGGCTCCCGCCCTGGGCGCGGACGCCGTCGACACCACCGCCGCGCTCGAGCCGCTCACCGGCGACGACGAGGCGCGCGAGGTCACCACCAGGATCGTCCGCACCGAGATCGGGTCGCTGGCGGACAAGCCGGTCGACGCGTCCGACGTGTACCTGCGGCTGCACCTGCTCTCCGGCCGGCTCGTCCGGCCGCACGAGATCAACCTCGACGGCCAGTTCGGCCTGCTCGCGAACGTCGCGTGGACCAACTTCGGGCCGTGCGCGGTCCCCGGGTTCGAGCTCGTCCGCGCGAAGCTGCGGGCCCGCGGCGCAGTCGCCGTGTACGGCGTGGACAAGTTCCCGCGGATGGTCGACTACGTGCTCCCGTCGGGCGTGCGGATCGCGGACGCGGACCGGGTCCGGCTCGGCGCCCACCTCGCCGAGGGCACGACGGTCATGCACGAGGGCTTCGTGAACTTCAACGCCGGCACGCTCGGCTCGTCGATGGTGGAGGGCCGGATCTCCGCGGGCGTCGTCGTGGGCGACGGCTCGGACGTCGGCGGGGGCGCCTCGATCATGGGGACGCTCTCCGGTGGCGGCACCCAGGTCATCTCGATCGGCCGGCGCTGCCTGCTGGGCGCGAACGGCGGCATCGGCATCTCGCTGGGCGACGACTGCGTGGTGGAGGCAGGCCTCTACGTCACCGCCGGCACGAAGGTGACCCTGCCCGACGGCACCACCGTGGCCGCCCGCACGCTCTCCGGCCAGGACGGCGTGCTGCTGCGCCGCAACAGCGTCACCGGCGCCGTCGAGGCCCTTCCCCGCACCGGCGAGGGCATCGCGCTCAACGCCGCGCTGCACGCGAACTGATGACCCAGGTTCGGAACGGGCGGCGGCCGATCGCCGTCGCCGACCTCCCCGCGCCGCTCACCGCGACCCCCGCGGACCCGCCGGCGCACCACGTCCGCGCCGCGCTGGACCTGCGGCTACGGGCGCTGCTCGCGCACGACCCGGGGACGAGGGTCGGCACGGACATCGAGGACCTGCACCAGATGCGGGTGTCGGTGCGGCGAATGCGGGCCGCGCTGAAGGCCGCCCGCCCGCTGCTCGACGGCCCGTGGTCCGACGGTTTGCGCGAGGAGCTCGGCCGGCTCGGCCGGGCGCTCGGACCGGTCCGGGACCTCGACGTCCTGCTGCTGCGGCTCGGCGGGGAGGCGGCGAGCCTGCCGACCGCCGAGCAACGGGCGGCGGAGCAGCTCGTCGCGGCCCTGGAGACCGAACGCGAGCAGGCCCGGGCGGAGATGCTGGCCGCCCTCGAGGCGCCCCGCTACGCCGCCCTGCTGGAGCGGCTGGCGGACGCGATCCGGCTGCCCCTGCCCACCCCGTCGGCGACGCAGGCGCAGCCCGAGCTCGTCGACCTCGTCCGCAGGGAGGCGCACAAGCTTCGGCGCAACGTCGAGCGGGCCGGGGAGCACCCGCCGGACGCGACCCTGCACGAGCTGCGGATCCGGGTGAAGCGCGTCCGGTACGTGGGCGAGCTGGTGCTGCCGATGCTCGGCAGGCCGGTCAAGCGGCTGCTGCAGGCGACGGCGGTGCTCCAGGAGGTCCTCGGGGACCACCAGGACGCCTGCGTGGCCGAGGAGCGGATCCGCGGCCTGCTCGACGGGCTGGGCGAATCCCCGGACGCGCTCGTGGTGTTCGTCGCCGGCCGGCTCGTCGAGCGCGAGCGGACCCGGGCCGAGCAGAAGCGCACCGAGTGGTGGGCGGCCTGGGAACAGGTCAGGGAGCTCGCCGCGGACCTGTAGGGGGAGCTAGCCGAGCGAAGCGGTAGCCGGATCGGGCCGGTGGTCCCCGATCCGCCAGATCGCCAGCCCCTGCACCGTCCCGGCGACCAGCAGCACCACGATCGCGGCGACGTACCCGCCGGTCAGGTCGATCAGCACTCCCATCAGCAGGGGCCCCAGCCCGGCCGCCAGGTAGCCGATGCCCATGGCGAACCCGCTGGTGGCGGCGCTCGTCGCGCCGTCGGGGGTGTTCCACGCGATCACCGCGAGGCCCATCGGGAAGCCGGCACCGACACCGATCCCCATCAGCACCGCCCACGGCCACGGGCCGACGACGCCCGGCTCCGCCAGCAGCAGCGCGCCGAGCGTCCCGGCCAGCCCGCAGGCCAGCGTGAGCGAGGACCAGAACCGCCAGCGCCGGCGACGTTCGGCCAGCACCGGGGCGAGCAGCGCGGCCGGGATCTGCGCGACGCTCCAGACCGCGAGCAGCAGGCCCGCGCGCTGCGGGCTCCAGCCGTGGCTCTCGTAGTACGGCGAGAGCCAGGTCAGCCAGCCGTAGAACATCAACGACGTCCCGGACATGTAGCAGGCGGCCTTCCGGGCGAACGGGTCCCGCCACGGCAGCCGCACAGGTGGCCCGGTCCGGTCCGGTCGGCCGACGCGCAGCGCCACCGGCGCCCACACCGCGCAGGCGACGACCGCCGGTACCGCCCACACGGCGAGCGAGAACGACCAGCCACCCAGCCCGACCGACAGCGGCACCGCGACGGCCGACGCGACGGTCGCGCCGACCATCATCGCGACCACGTAGCCGCCGGTCACGGCGCCCGCCCGGGCGGCCAGGTGCTCCTTGACGATCCCGGCGAGCAGCACCCCGGCCAGGCCGATCCCGAGCCCGACGACGAGGCTGCCCGCGATCAGCGGGGCCAGCGCCGGGATCCCGCGGAGGACGCTGCCGAGCGCCACCAACCCGACGGCGCCGCCCGCCGCGCGCTCCCGGCCGAACCGGGAGCCGATCCCGGAACCGACGAACGACCCGACGGCCATCATCAGCACCGCCCCGGCCTGCACCAGGCCGGCGGCACCCGAGGAGACCCCGAGCTGGGCGCGGACGGTCTCCAGCAGGGGCGGATAGCCCGCCAGGGCGGTGCGGAGGTTCGCGGCGAGGGCGAGCAGCCCGAGCAGGACGACCACCGGCCGGATCCGCGTGGTCGCGGGGACGGGAGAGGTCATCTGCCCGGTCGATCCGAGGTCAGCCGGGCCACCGCCGCGTCGATCCGTTCGTCCGACGCCGTCAGCGCGATCCGGACGTGCTCCGCGCCGGCGTCCCCGTAGAACTCACCCGGGGCGACGAGGATCCCCCTCTCCGCCAGCGCCTGCACGGTCTCCCGGCACGGCCGGCCCGCGGTGGCCCAGAGGTAGAGCCCGGCCTCGGAGTGGTCCACGCGCAGCCCGAACGCCTCGGCGGCGGCGCGCAGCCGGGCCCGCCGGCCGTCGTAGAGCGCGACCTGGGCCCGCACGTGCGCGTCGTCCGACGCGGCCGCAGCCAGGGCGGCCTGCACCGGGTGCGGGACGATCATCCCGGCGTGCTTGCGAATCTCGAGCAGCGCGCCGACCAGCGCCGGGTCCCCGGCGAGGAACGCGGCGCGGTAGCCGGCGAGGTTCGAGGTCTTGGACATCGAGTGCACGGCGAGCAGTCCCTCGTGCCGGCCGTCGCAGACGTCCGGGTGCAGCACGGACACCGCCCCCAGCGCGGGAGCGGCCAGGCCGAGGTAGCACTCGTCCGACGCGACGGTGGCCCCGACGGCGCGAGCCGCCTCGACCGAGGCGCGCATCGCGCGGGCGTCGAGCACCCGGCCCGTCGGGTTCGACGGCGAGTTCAGCCAGACCAGCCGGGTCCCCGCGGGCGGGGCCTCGCCGTCCGCGAGCCGGACCGGGGTGGCCCCCGCCAGCAGCGCCCCGACCTCGTAGGTGGGGTAGGCGACCGCCGGGACGCCGACGACGTCCCCCGCGCCGAGGCCCAGCAGCGTCGGCAGCCACGCGACCAGCTCCTTGGAGCCGATCGTGGGCAGCACCGCGGCCGGGTCGAGCCCCGTGACGCCGAAGCGCCGGCCCAGCGACGCGGCGACGGCCTCGCGCAGGGCGGGCGTGCCGTGCGTCGTCGGGTAGCCGGGGATCTCGGCGGCCGGCCCGGCGAGCGCGTCGCGGATCACGGCGGGCACAGGGTCGACCGGAGTGCCGACCGACAGGTCGACCAGGCCCCCCGTATGCCGTGCGGCGAGCTCGCGGGCTCCGGTCAGCGAGTCCCAGGGGAAGTCCGGGAGCGCGACGGGACTCACTCGTCGTGCGACTGCGGTGCCAGGCTCAGGACCGGCTCCACGTCCTTCTCCACCAGGCCGACCTTCGACGCGCCGCCCGGGGAGCCCAGCTCCTCGAAGAAGTCCGCGTTCGCCTTGGTGTACGCGCCCCACTGGTCCGGCACGTCGTCCTCGTAGTAGATGGCCTCGACGGGGCAGACCGGCTCACAGGCACCGCAGTCCACGCACTCGTCGGGGTGGATGTAGAGCATCCGGCCACCCTCGTAGATGCAGTCGACCGGACATTCCTCGATGCACGCCTTGTCCTTGAGATCGACGCAAGGCTCTGCGATCACGTACGTCACGGGTCGTCCTCCAACTACGGCTGTGGAAACACTGTGTGGTGCGCGCTCGAGCGCGCTCCACGCTGTGGCAGGTTAACCCGCGGCTCGTGGCCCCGGCATGGGAAGGTAAGCCTCAGTGACACGCGACGGGATCGACCTCGACGCGGTGCTCGGCGCGCGTGTCGCGCTCCGGCACCGGATCGGGGAACGGGACGGCAGGCCCCTTTTCACCGACGCCGTCGGCACCCTGTCCGACGGTGGCGGGGGCACGGTCGTCGTCGAGACCCGGAAGGGTGCGGTGCGAGTCCCGCGGGAGGCCGTCGTCGCGGTTCGCGCGGTACCCCCGGCACCCCCGCGCCGGGCCTCCTGGAGTGCGGTGACGCGGCTGGAGTCGTTGTGTGCGGACGCCTGGCCGGCGCTGGTCGACCGCCCCTTGGGCGCCTGGCGGCTGCGGGCGGCGGACGGTTTCACCGGGCGTGCGAACTCGTGCCTGGCGGTCGGGGATCCCGGCATGCCGGTCACCGACGCGCTCGCCGCCGTCCAGGAGTTCGCGGCTGCGCACGAGGGCGTCCCGCCGCGGGTGCAGACGCCGATCGGCTCGCCGTGGTCGACGGCCGTCCAGCGCGCCGGTTGGGTCCTCGACCGCGGGCACGACGCGGGCGCCGAGGTCGCGGTCCTGGTGGCGGATCTCACTCTGCTGACGGGCGCCGACGGCCGGGTGCCCGTCTCCCTGACCGACCGCGCGTCGTCGACCTGGTGGGAGTTCTCCGAGGGCGCCGAGCCGACGCCGGCGCAGCGACACGTCCTCGATCCGGGCCCGGGCGGGCCGCCGACCGTCTTCGGCCTCGCCGGACCGGAGCCGCTCGGAGCCGTGCGCGGCGCGCTCGTCGAGGACCACCTGCACCTGTCCCGGCTGTCGACGTCCCCCGCCGCCAGGCGCACCGGGGTCGGGACCGCACTCACCGCGGCCGCCGCCCGCTGGGCGCTGGCGCGCGGCGCGAAGTGGGCCGTTTTGCAGGTGGCGCTGCACAACACCGGCACCCGGACGTTCTACGAGCGGCTGGGCTGCACCGAGCACCACCGCTACCACTACCTCACACCCGCGCCAGCCGCTTCTCCGCGGCCTTCGCCGCACGCTTGAGGCCGGACCACTCCCCGAAGTACTTCCCCGCCACCCCGACGACGGGCAGCATGCCGATCGCCTCGTGGTAGAAGCGGCCGTGCGGGCGCTTGTCCAGCTCGTCCTCGACGGAGTACAGCGCCCGGCCGAGCCGCCAGACCGCGGAGCCGATCCTGGCCACCGCCGGGGAGGCGTCCTTCTCGCCGAGGTCCCCGGTGAGCTCGTCCGCCCTGCGGTCGACCACGGCGTCCTCGGCGGCGTCCAGGGTGCCGGTCAGCGTCAGCTCGCGGCCGAACAGCACCGACGCGAGCAACTCGACGATCCGGTCCTCGCCGGCGCGGGAGTGGATTCCGTGCTCGCCGGCGATCGCGACGAGCAGCAGGCCCTGTCCCGCGGCGCCGACGGCGGCGGACACCGGCAACGTCCTGGCCAGCGCGCCGCCGAGGCCGGGGATCGCCGCGATCAGCGTCGTGAACCGGCCGACCCGGTAGACCCACCAGTGCGAGCGGCCCCGCACGTCCATCGCCGCCCACGCGGCGGTGCCCGGCACCTCGACGGACGCCAGCGTGTCCAGGATCCTGTTCTTGAGCGGGCGCTCGTCCTCCGCGCCCGGGCCCGGGCGCCCCCGCCCGCGCAGGCCGAACGGATCGGACTCGCGCAGGCCGGCGAGCACCGGCCGGGTGGCCCGCACGAACGGCCGGAGCACCCCGACGATCACGGAGTCGGGGATGGCGCCGTTCTCATGTCCGGACACTCGTGCTCTCCTCGCTCGTGCCCGTACCCGGGTGGTCGTACGACTCGTCCAGTACCCGCCGCAACGTCAGCAGACCCGCGAGCAGGGCCGCGACGAGCAGCAGCAGGGACTGCCAGGTCTCCGGCAGCATCACGTCCCCGCCCGGCCCGGCGAGCCCCAGCACGCCGACGACCACCAGCCAGATCATCAGCGGCGACCCCGCCACGAGCGGGGTCGCGGCGACCGTCGCGGCCCCGCGGATCATCGCCGGCATGGTGCCGAGGATCAGCAGCGTGCCGAGCGGAGCGGGCACCGTGCCGACGTATGTGGGCTGGTAGAGCAGCTCGGCGACGGCCAGCGCGGCGGAGGCCGCCAGCACCGCGACGAGCGTCAGGGCCTTCACAGGTCGAGCCCGGAGAACAGGTCGTCCGCCGGGGCCGGGCCCGCGCCGCGCGCCAGCACGTACTCCTCGACGTCGAGGAGCGGCTGCGCGACCTCGTTGCTCATCGCCAGGGCCACCGGGCCGCGCCCGCTGTCCCACACCGAGATCTGCGTGGCGTGCGCCTGCATCGCCTCGATCCGGGCGGCCCGGTGCGCCGTGACGTCCAACCGGGTCGTGACGTCCGCGTCCGGGACGCCGGGAAGCTCGTCGTCGCCCGGCGCCCGGAACGGCAGGCCCGGCAGCCCGACGATCTCGGCGAGCCCCTTGTCCAGGGTGGTCCGGCCGACGACGGCGTGGAACAGCCGCGCGACGACGTCGGGGCGGGCCTGCACCGCCGCGGCGACCAGCAGGTGTGCGCGGACGTGGTCCGGGTGGCCGTAGCCGCCGTCGTGCGCGTAGGAGACGACGACCTGCGGGTGCACCTCGTCGACGATCTCCAGGAGCCGGGCCAGCTGCTCGTCGAACGCCTCGGGCGCGGCCAGCGCGCGCGGGTGCAGCTCGGCCGGGGTCGCCGCCCACACGCCGCCGTGCCCGGCCAGCACCATGCCGCTGTCCCGCCAGTGCGCGGCGCCGCCGAGGTAGCGGTGGTCCGGCCCGCCGAGGGCGGCCAGTGCGCCCGCGAGCTCGTGGATCCGGTACCCGCCGAGCTGGTCCGCCCGGTCCGGGGCCAGCTCGCGGAGCTCGGGCGGGATGACCTCGCCCTCCTCGCCGAGGGTGCACGTCACCACGGTCACGGAGGTGTCCGGGTCCGCGGTGTAGCGGGCGATGGCACCGCCGGTGGTCAGCGTCTCGTCGTCGGGATGTGCGTGCACCAGCAGCAGCCGACGCCCAGCTGTGCGTGGGAGCGTCACGAGCGCACTCTATGCGGCGGGGCCTGTGTGATGCTGCACGCGTGCAGCCTCCCGAGCGCCTGGACCCGGCCGCGTGCGCAGTCGAGCTCCTCGCGCTCCAGCGCGTGTCCTACCGGGTGGAGGCGGGGCTGATCGGCTCGGACGCCATCCCGGCCCTGCACGACAGCGCGGAGACGCTCGCCGCCGCCGGGCTGACCTGGCTCGCCTTCGGGGACGACCACGGCCTGCTCGCCGCCGCCGCGCTGAGCGAGACGGCCGAGGAGGTCGACCTCGAACGCCTCGTCGTCGCGCCACGGGCGTTCCGCCGGGGCCTGGGCCGCCGGCTCGTCACCGCGGTCCTGGCGCACGCCCGGGACCGCCGGGTGGTCGTCTCGACGGGCCGGGACAACGCGCCGGCCCGCGCGCTGTACGCCTCGCTCGGCTTCGCCCCGACCGGCGAGCGAGAGGTGCCCCCCGGTCTCGTGCTGGTGTCCTACGGGTTCCCGGCGGACCGCGCGACGAGCTCGACCTCGAACCCGTCGGAGTTCTCCAGGTAGCCCGCGTAGTGCTCGGGGTCGCCCGCCCAGGGGCGGCGCTCTGCGAACATCGGGGTCCGGCCGAGCAGCCGGCCCCATTCGGCGACGGCCCGGTCGAGGTCCGGCACCCACAGCTCGACGTGGTGCAGGACCCCGACCGGGGCGTCGGTCATCCGCGCAGGACCTCGCGCTCGGCGGCGTAGTGACATGCCGCCTTGTGGGTAGCGACGTCGCTGTGCCGCACCAGCTCCGGGTCCTGCTCCAGGCAGGCCTGCTGCTGGCTCTCCGAGAGCACCTCCGCGAACTTCCAGCAGCGGGTCCGGAACCGGCAGCCCGACGGCGGGTTGGCCGGGTTGGGCACGTCCCCGACCAGCACGATCCGCTCCCGCTCGCGCTCGATCACCGGGTCCGGGATCGGCACGGCCGAGATCAGCGCCTGCGTGTACGGGTGCTGCGGTCGCTCGAACAGCTCGTCCCGGTCCGCGATCTCGACGATCTGGCCCAGATACATCACCGCGACGCGGTCGGAGATGTGGCGCACCACCGACAGGTCGTGGGCGATGAACAGGTAGGTCAGCCCGAAGTCCGCCTGCAGCTTCTCCAGAAGGTTCAGGATCTGCGCCTGGATGGAGACGTCGAGGGCGGACACCGGCTCGTCGAGCACGACGAACTTGGGGTTGAGCGCGATCGCCCGGGCGATGCCGACACGCTGGCGCTGCCCGCCCGAGAACTCGTGGGGGTACCGGTCCGCGTACTCCCCGGACAGGCCGACCGTCTCGAGCAGGTCCTCGATCGTGGTGTCCGTGACCGTCCCGCCGAGCAGCTCGTACTTCTCCTCGAGGATCTGCCGGACCGTCATCCGCGGGTTGAGCGACGCGTAGGGGTCCTGGAAGACGATCTGCATGTCCTCCCGGGCCCGGCGGAGCTCCTGCTGGCTCAGCGCCGTGACGTCCCGGTCGCCGACCCGGACGGTGCCCGACGTCGGCTCGTGCAGCCGCAGGATCGCCCGGGCCGCGGTCGACTTGCCGCAGCCGGACTCCCCGACCAACGACAACGTCGTCCCCGGTTCGATGTCCAGGCTGATGTCGTTGACCGCCTGCACCGCGCCGACCTCGCGCCGGATGAACACCCCGGACTTGATCGGGAAGTGCTTGACCAGCGACGTCACCTCGACGACCGGCCGGCCGCCGGTGGACGGCGTGGCGTCGACGGACGCGGCATGCGGCCGCGGGGTGTCGTGCGCGATCGCGACCTGGTCCGGGTGCACGCAGGCGTGCAGGTGCCCGGAACCCGGCGACAGGGGGACGAGCTGCGGGACCTCGGCGATGCACTCCTGCGTCGCGAACGCGCACCGCGGGTGGAACGCGCAGCCCTGCGGCACCCGGGCGAGGTTCGGCGGCTGTCCGGGGATCGGCTCGAGGCGCTCCGGCCGCGAGTGGTCCATCCGGGCCAGGCTGGACAGCAGACCGTGGGTGTAGGCGTGCCGGGGCGAGCTGAAGATCTCGTCCGTCGTACCCGTCTCCACGATCCGGCCCGCGTACATGACCGCGATCCGGTCCGCGTGGCTCGCGACCAGGCCGAGGTCGTGCGTGATCAGCACGATCGCGGTGTTGCGGCGCTCCTGCAGGTCCACCAGGAGCTGCATGATCTGCGCCTGCACCGTCACGTCGAGCGCGGTGGTGGGCTCGTCCGCGAGCAGGACCTGCGGGTCGTTCGCCAGCGCCATCGCGATCATGGCGCGCTGGCGCATGCCGCCGGAGAACTCGTGCGGGTACTGCCCCGCCCGCACGGCCGGGTTGGGGATGCCGACCTCACCGAGCAGGTCGACGGCCTTGCGGAACGCGGCATGCTTGCCGATCCGCTGGTGGACCCGCACCATCTCCGCGATCTGGTCGCCGACCTTGAACACGGGGTTCAGCGCGGTCAGCGGGTCCTGGAAGATCATCGAGATGTCGTTGCCGCGCAGCTTGCGCTGCTGGTTCTCCGGCATGTCCAGCAGCGAGCGGCCCTTGAGCAGCACCTCGCCGCTCGGGAAGACGGCGGGCGGGCTCGGCACCAGGCCGAGGATCGTCATCGCGGACACGGACTTGCCCGAGCCGGACTCCCCGACGATCGCGAGGGTCTCGCCCTCGTGCACGTGCCAGTTGACGCCGTCGACGGCCTTGACCGTGCCGGCCGGGGTGTTGAAATGCACCCGGAGGTCCTTGACCTCGAGCAACGGCGAGCGGCGCTCGTCGCTGCGGGCGCCGAGGACGTCCTCGCTCGCGAGGGCGGTGTTCTCGGACATCAGTTGCCACCCCGCAGCTTCGGGTCGAGGGCGTCCCGCAGGCCGTCGGCGACGAACGCGAACCCGAGGGTCGTGATCGCGATCGCGGCGGCGGGAGCGATCCACAGGAACGCCTTGCCCTCGACCTGCAGGAAGTTCACCGCCTGGGAGATGAGCCGGCCCCATTCGGGGATGTCCGGCGGGACGCCGATGCCGAGGTAGGACAGCGACGCCATGGCGACCACCGCCACGCCGATGCTGGTGAACGCGTAGACGAACACCGGGGCGATGGCGTTCGGCAGGATGTGCCGGCGCACGATCCGCCCGTTGTCCGCCCCGATCGACCGGGCGGCCTCCACGTACTCCGCCTCGCGCAGGGCGAGCATCTGCCCGCGCATGAGCCGGCCGGTGGTGACCCAGCCGAGGACGACGAGCGCGACGATCACCGTGGCGACACCGTTGCCGATCGCCCGGACGACGACGATCGCACCGATCAGCTGCGGGAAGGCCAGGAACACGTCCATGATCCGGCTGATCACGGCGTCCCAGGCACCCCCCTTGAAGCCGGCCAGCGCACCGAGGGACACCCCGATGAGCAGCGAGAAGGCCACGGTGCACACGCCGACGATCATGGCGACGCGGGCGCCGTAGATGATGCCGGAGTAGAGGTCCCGGCCGAGCACGTCGGTGCCGAACCAGTGGCTGGAGCCGGGGGGCTGCAGCGTGTTGAGCAGGTTCTGCTCGAACGGGTCGTACGGGGTGATGAACGGACCGATGATCGCCAGCACGACCAGTACGGCGATGATCACCAGCCCGACCATCGCGAGCTTGTTGCGCCGGAAGCGGCGCCAGATGTCGGTGAACTGGCTGTTCCTGCGCCGCGGGGCGGTCCCCGGGGTCACCGGGGTGTCGGGCTCGGGCGGGGCGATCTCGGCGGTGGGCAGTCCGAGCGCCCCGGCGGCCGGGTCGCTGGACGACGAGGGGGGAAGGGTCATGGGAGGGTTGGCCTCGGCTCGGTTCTCTCGAGTTGTCGCGGACGGACTCTTCGGCACAGGAAGATCAACTGAGCCTGATCCGCGGATCGAGATAGGCGTAGAGGATGTCCACGATCAGGCTCAGCAGCACGTACACGACGACGCTGAAGACCACGATCGCGATGATGACCGGCGCGTTGTTCTGCACGATGGACCGCGACAGCAGGTAGCCCACGCCGTTGTACTGGAAGATCGTCTCGGTGATGATCGCGCCGCCGAACAGCACGCCCAGCGAGATGCCGACGTAGGTGACGACGGGGATCAGCGAGTTGCGCATCGCGTGCTTGGTGATGACGGTGCGCTCGGGCAGGCCCTTGGCCCGGGCCGTGCGGATGAAGTCCGCTCTCAGCACCTCGAGCATCGACCCGCGCATCAGCCGGGCGATGAACGCGGCGTCGATGACGGCCAGCGTGAACGCCGGCAGGATCAGCTCGTTGAGCCAGTTGACCTGGACCGTGAAACTTCGCGGGACCGGCGGGAACGGGCCCCAGCCGGACACGTTGGCCACCAGCAGGATGCCGATCACGAACGGCGGGATGCCGATCGCGAGCGTCGAGGTGACGGTGACCAGGACGTCCCAGAACGAGTAGCGCTTGACGGCGGCGATGACGCCCGCGACGACCCCGATCAGCACGTCGAGCAGGATCGCGGCGACGGCCAGCTTGACCGTGTTCGGGATCGTCGCGGCGAGCAGCTCCGAGACGGGCCGGTTCTGGTTGAAGTCGATGCCGAAGTCTCCCCGGACCATGTTGCCCAGGTAGGTGAGGTACTGGACCGGCAGCGAGTGGTCCATGCCGTACTTGGCGCGGTTGGCGGCCGCGATCGCCGGCGGCACGGCCTTCTCGCCGGTGGAGGCGAAGGGATCTCCCAGGGCGAAGGTGGCCAGGAAGATCAGCAGGGTGGCGACGAGGATGACCAGGATCGCCTGGGCGGCTCGGCGCAGGATGAACTTTCCCATGCGAGGGGACTCCCGACGGAACACGGCGGTGACCCGGGGACTCTACGTCGCCCCGGGCCACCGCCTGATGTCGACTACGACCGGCTTACTTCGTGGTGATCGTGGCCAGCGTCGGGTTCTCGAAGAAGTCGAACTTGATGTTGTCGAACTTCGCGGTGTCGACCAGCCGGGACTGCTGGCGGGCCCACAACGGGATGAGCGCCAGGTCGTCGCCGATGGCGATCTTCTCGGCCTGCTTGTAGAGGTCGTTGCGCTTGGCGTCGTCCTGGGTGGAGGACGCCTGCGCGAGCAGGCTGTCGAACTGCGGGTTGCTGTAGCGGCCGCGGTTGTCGCCCTGGGCGACGTCCTGCGGGCTCGCGGCGCCGATCGCGGCGGTCGAGAGCAGCGGGCCGAGGAAGTTGCCCGCCGTGGGGTAGTCGGCAGTCCAGGCCGCCCGGTAGAGGCCGGTGGCACCCGGGGCCTGCTCGTTCTTCAGCAGGTCACGGAACGGCACGCCACTGTAGGTGACCTTGAGCCCGAGGTTGGTCTCCAGCTGCTGCTTGACCGCGGCGGTCCACTCCTCGTGCCCGCCACCGGTGTTGAACTGGAAGTTCACCTCGGTGCCGGGGACGAGGCCGGACGACTGCGCGAGCCTCTTGGCGTCCGCGACGTCGTACTTGCAGGCGGTGCACACACCCTCCTGGTACGCGCCCTTGAACGACGCGGGGACCAGCGCGGTGGCCGGGACCTGCGAGTTCTGGAACACGCCCTGGGCGATGGCGTTGCGGTCGATCGCCTCCGAGATCGCCTTGCGGGCGTCCGCGGTGTCGAGGGGCTTCCGGGTGACCGAGACGAGCAGGTAGTTGATGCCCGCCGTCTTCTTGTTCAGCCACTGGCCCTGCGGGTCGTACTGCGCCCGGGCCTGGGCGAGGACGGGCGTGGGCATGCGCGCCCAGTCGAACTGGCCGTTCCGGAAGCCGTTGTACTCGGCCTGCGCACCCTGGTCGGCCGGAGTGATGGTGATCTCGACGGCGTCGAGGTTCGCCTTCGGGCCGGCGCCGTAGGTGTCGTTGCGGACGAGCCGGATGCCCTTGTCGTGCTGCCACGGGCCGTCCATCTTGAACGGGCCGTTGCCGATCGGGAGGTCGTTGTAGGTCGTGTTGCTCGCCGCGCCGGCGACGGTCGGGACCGGGCTCAGCGCCGGGTGCGCGCCGCGGATCTCGAACTCGCAGTCCGGCTTGGAGAGCGCGACCTTCAGGACGTTCGGGTCCGTGGCGTCGACGCCGGACAGCGCCTGGGCGCTGCCGTCCTGCATCTGGGCGTAGCCCTGGACCTCGTCCAGGTGGTACGCGACATCGGAGGCGGAGGCCTTCGCGGCGGTCCGCTCCCAGCCACGCTTGAACGACGCGGAGTCGACGACCTCCCCGTTGCTGAACGTCGTCCCCTGCTTGAGGGTGAACGTCCACTGCGTGCAGTCCGCGTTCGACCCCCACTTGTCCGCCACGCCCTGGATCACGGTGCCGTCCGGCTCGACCTGGACGAGCCCGGTGAACAGCTGCTTGTTGACCAGGATGCCCTCGGACTCCTGGGCGTTGTACGGGTCGATCGCCGTGGGCTCGACGATGCCGAGACGGAAGACGCCACCGGGCTTGCCCGGCACGTCCGGGGCGTCGGCCGTCTCCGGGAAACCGGTTGCCGCCGCGGCGGTCTGTCCTGAATTCTGGTTGGACTGCTGGGAGCAGCCCGCGAGCACGATGCTGGCCACCGCCGTGACCGCGACGGCAGACAGGGCTGCCCTCGATCTCCTCATCGACTTTCCTGACCCTTCGTTGCCGGGCCCTCCCGATCGGCAGACCCGTTCAGTTCGGTGCGGCGAGACGCGTCCCTGTGCTGAGACTGGCGCACCGCCCCGAGCAACTTAGGAATCGCACAGGCTTCCCGCCAGCTTCGTGACCAAAGGGTGACCAGGCGAGAAAACCGCAGATACGAGCTTATTACCCAACGGTAACGTCCAGCATGCGGGAGGCGATAAAGCGCTTCTCAGCCGGGTGGCGCGGTCCAGCGCTGGGCGCCCGTGAGGGGGCCCGTGGTCAACGGGCCGGGTCCGATCCCGGCCGTCGCCGCGTCGCCCGCGGTGGTGCTGACGACGAGGCCCACGGGCTGGAACAACGGCAGCGCGGGCAGCTGCGCCCACAGCACCCGCTCGGTCGTGGCCAGCTGTCCGGGGTCGGGGGTCGCGGCGTTCGCGAGGCTGTCCAGGACCGGCTGCAGGGCCGTGGAGCAGAAGGCCGTCGGGGTCGCCGGCGGGTTCGGGACGGTCGCCGTCGGGGTGGCGCAGCCGTAGTCCGACGCGAGCTGGGCACCGAGGTCGCCGCCGACCGCGCGGGGACGCACCAGGACGTCGACCGGGACCGCCGCGCCCGGCGCCGGGGCGGCGGAGGAGAGGGTGGTACTCGGCGCCGTGGTCGGTGCGATGGTGGCCGTCGGGGCCGCGGCGGGCGTGGGGGCCGGGGTCGTCGTGGGCGACGCGCTAGCGCCCGACGAGGGGGCCGTGCTCGTCGTGGACGGCGGGGTGGCGGGCACGGTCGGCGCTGTGAACAGGTCCGCCGAGGGCGGGGCGACCACGTCGACCGTGATCCCCGCGGCCCGCAGTTGCTGCGCGACGAGCTGCGCCACCGCCACGTCGGTCGTCCGTTCGGCGCCGGCGCCGATCACGAGCCGCAGCGGCGTCCCGCCCAGGGACCACCGGCCGTCGGCGTCGCGCGTGTAGCCGGCCTCGGTGAGCAGCTGCTCCGCCGCCGCCGGGTCCCGGCGGGCGGGAGCACCCGCGGGCGCGGTGGCGGCGTAGCCCGGCTGGGAGGGGGCGAGGCCGAACGCGTCCGCGGCGAGTGAGTCCGGGGCGACGGCGGTGCGGATCGCCTCCCGGTCCACGATCGCGCATACGGCCTGCCGCACCCGGGTGTCGACGAGCGGGCCGCCGTCGGACCGCAGCCGGAGCTCGCTGACGGTAGGCCGCGGCGCCGGCTGCGTGCGGACGGCGGCGCCCAGCGGCGCGAGGGCGGCGCGGACCTTCGCGCCCGAGGCCGGGATCGCCACCTGGACGTCCCCCGTGCGCAGGCCCTCGGCCAGCGTCGGCGGATCGAGCCGTCGCAGCACGATCTGGTCCAGGGTGCTGGGGGTGGCCCAGTAGAGGTCGTTGCGCGCGAGGACGACCTCGCCGCGCGAGCGGTCCACCGTCACGACGCGGAACGGCCCGCCGGACACCGGGAGCCCGCCGGCGAGCGCGCCCGTCCAGGAACCCGGGGCGTCCTTGAGGATGTGCGCGGGCAGCAGGTCCGAGAAGAGGTGCGACCAGTTCGGGTACGCCTCGGAGAACACGACGTCCACGGCCTTTCCGCCGGCCCGCGAGCGCACGTCGGTGATCAGCTTGTACCCCGCGGCGTCGACCGTCCCGGGCTGGGAGCGCATCTGCTCCCAGAGGTAGACGAAGTCCTCGGCGGCGATGGGCGAGTTCGACGACCAGGACGCCTGCACGTTCAGCTCGTAGCTGACCGTGAACGGGCTGGTGGAAGTGACCTCGGCGCTCGTCGCGATGGTCCGGTCGAGCTGCAGGTCCCCGTTCGCGTCCGGCCGGAACACCGAGGGCAGGACCAGGGTGGACAGCGCCGTCGTGACCGCGGACCGGTCCGCCGTCAGATGCGGGTTGAAACCGGAGCCCAGGTCGTCGACACCGACGACGACCTGGGTCGACATCGGGACGGGCGGCGGAGCGGGGGCGGGCGCGGGCTGGTCGACGGGTCGGTCGGTGCACGCGGCGAGGAACGCGAGCAGCGCCGCGACCAGCACGGCGAGCAGCGATCGCTCGGTCCTCATGCCCGTCCTCCCGCCGGGGCGGGCCGTGTGGCCCGCCGGGGGGCCATCGTCGCACCGACACACGACACCGCCCGGGTGGGGCTGATCGACTCCTCGATCGGCCCTGCCCGGGCGGCGGTGGGTCACGCCTTGGACGCGTTGGCGGCCTTCGCCCGGGCACGCTGACGACCGCGCAGGTGCGAGTCCAGCTCGACCTTGCGGATCCGGACGTTCTCCGGGGTCACCTCGACGCACTCGTCGTTGGCACAGAACTCGAGCGCCTGCTCGAGGTTCAGGACCGTCGGCGGGGTGAGCTTCACCAGCTCGTCGCTCGTCGACTTGCGCATGTTGGTCAGCTTCTTCTCGCGCACGATGTTGACCTCGAGGTCCTCGTTGCGCGTGTACTCACCGATCACCATGCCGTCGTAGACGGTGGTGCCCGGGCCGACGAACAGCACGCCGCGGTCGCTCAGCGCGTCCACCGCGTAGCCCGTGACGGGCCCGCTGCGGTCCGCGATCAGCGAGCCGCGGAGCCGGTTGTTGATCTCCCCGACCCACGGGCTGTAACCGTCGAAGACGTGGCTCATGATGCCCGCGCCGCGGGTGATCGTCAGGAACTCGGTGCGGAAGCCGATCAGGCCGCGGGACGGGACCCGGAAGTCCAGCCGGACCCGGGTATCGCCGTGCACCATCTGGGACATCTCGCCCTTGCGCGCGGCGAGTAGCTGGGTGACGGCGCCGAGGCTCTCCGACGGCACGTCGCAGGACATCTGCTCGAACGGCTCGTGCACCTTGCCGTCGATGACCTTCGTGACGACCTCGGGCTTGCCGACGGTCATCTCGAAGCCCTCGCGGCGCATGGTCTCGACCAGGATCGCCAGCGCGAGCTCGCCACGCCCCTGGACCTCCCAGGTGTCCGGGCGCTCGGTGGGCAGCACCCGGAGGCTGACGTTGCCGACGAGCTCCGAGTCCAGCCGGCTCTTCACCTGGCGGGCGGTGAGCTTGCCGCCCGGGTGCGGGTCCCGGCCGACGAGCGGCGAGGTGTTGATGCCGATCGTCACCGAGATCGCCGGCTCGTCCACGTGGATGCGCGGGAGCGCGACGGGGTTGTCCGGGTCCGCGAGGGTGTCGCCGATGGTCACGTCCGAGATACCCGCGACCGCGACGATGTCACCGGCGTAGGCGGCGTCGGCCTGGACGCGGGTCAGGGCCTCGGTGCGCAGCAGCTCCGTGATCTTGACGCGGGTGACCTTGCCACCCTCCTGCATCCACGCGACCTGCTGGCCGCGGCGGATGACGCCGGCGCGGATGCGGCAGAGCGCGATCCGGCCGAGGAAGTTGGTGGCGTCGAGGTTGGTGACGTGCGCCTGCAGCGGCGCGTCGGGGTCGTCCGCGGGCGGCGGCACGGTGTCCATCAGGACGTCGAACAGCGGCTGGAGGTCCTCGGAGTCCGGCAGCTCGCCGTCGCCGGGCCGGTTGCGGCTCGCGCGCCCGGCGCGGCCGGACGCGTACACGACCGGGAGGTCGAGCAGCCGGGCGGTGGCGTCCTCGTCGAGCTCGAGCTCGTCGGCCAGCTCGAGCAGCAGCTCCAGCGACTCGTCGACGACCTCTTCGATCCGCGCGTCGGCGCGGTCGGTCTTGTTGACGACCAGCATGACCGGCAGGCCTGCGGCGAGGGTCTTGCGGAGGACGAAGCGGGTCTGCGGCAGCGGCCCCTCGGAGGCGTCGACGAGCAGCACCACGCCGTCGACCATGGAGAGGCCGCGCTCGACCTCGCCGCCGAAGTCCGCGTGGCCGGGGGTGTCGATGACGTTCACCGTCACGCCGTGCCAGTTGACAGTGGTGTTCTTCGCGAGAATGGTGATGCCCTTCTCGCGCTCGAGATCGCCGGAGTCCATCACGCGGTCCACGAGCTCCGCACGCTCACCGAACGCACCGGAAGCGCGCAGCATGGCGTCGACGAGAGTGGTCTTTCCGTGGTCGACGTGCGCCACGATGGCGACGTTGCGCAGCTCGTGCCGCGCGTCGGGAAGACCGCGATCGGCGGTCTCCGGGGCGGCCTCGAGAATGGATCCGGGTGTGGTCACACTTCACGGTATCTCGCCCGAACCCTGGACCCCCGCCGTAGGTCAGCCTAGGCTCCCCTCACGATGGGCAAGGTGAAGAAGAAGTGCTGCCGCTCGAAGCCGAAACGGTGCAAGAACTGCCCCGTGGTGGCGCTCCGGATGTCCAAGATCGACAAGCTGGATCTGCGGGGTAAGGAGCTCGCGCGCGCGATCAAGGCCGCCCGCGTCTACTGAGGCCCACGGGCCGTCCGGCCGGGGTGTTGTGCACTCCCGCATGCCCTCTGACCAGCGATTCCGCTTCACCGCTCGGTACGGGTACGCTGTCGCGCAACTGCTTTCCGATCATGGTCCGCGACGCCCTCCGGGGTGGCCCGCGCGGGCCGGGCGCTGCGGCGGAACGCCGTTTCGGCCCACTACACCCTGGTGGTCCGGAGCGCTCGTCATCGGGCGTGGATCATGCCTGGATGATGACCTACTTCACACAGTGATCCAGCGCTCTCTCGACCGATCCAGTGCCCGTTACGGGCTATCACGAGACCGTCCGGGCCCGTCGGCCGCGCCCGATCGCGTGCACGATCTCCGCCAGCACCGCCCGCGGCCGGCCGACGATGTCGTGCCAGGTGAACCGGAGCACCGTCCAGCCGCCTCGCGTCAGCACGCTGCGCCGCCACAGGTCCTGCTGCCGGCGGGCGTCGTCGACGTGGCCCGCCCACCCGTCGACCTCGAGGGCGAGCCGGTACTCCGGGAACGCGACGTCGACCAGGAACCCCGAGAACGGGAAGTGCGGCCGCCAGCCCGTGAGCCGGGCCTCGCGGAGCAGGTCCGCGAGCCGCCGCTCCGCCGCGGACGCCGAGTGATCCGCGGCCGCGGTGAGCAGCGCCCGCATGGTCGACGAGCCGTGCGTGCCGAGGTTGCGGTGGTAGGCCTCGCGGACCTCGGGGAACGTGGTCGAGACCTGCAGGGCCCGGTCCAGGAACGGCGGTCCGGCCGGCCCGAGCTCGACGGCGGCCTCCAGGACGGTGAGCGGAACCGCCGTCACGGAGACGCCGAGCCGGGAGGTCAGGTCGGCGGCCTCGAGCTCCCGCCGCCGGACGCCCACGCCCGGCCGCGCCCGCGGACACCGGGCTCGCGGAACCGTGACCTGCACGTTCTCCGGCAGCGCGGTGGCGATCCCGTGCCACCACGCCGCCGCGACCCCGGACAGGACGGCGTCGCCGCCCGCCCAGAGCACCGCGCTCCGGACCCGCACCTCGTCCGTGGGCCGGTGCGCGGAGTCCAGGTAGACCTGCGGGTGCAGCGGTTTCCAGCGGCGGCTCGCGAGCCTGCGGTCGATCGTGTCCGCCGAGAGCCCGGCGGCGCGCGCCTGCCGCCGGGTGATCACACCGGCCTGGCGGCGGAGGTGGACAGCGACGCTGAGGTGCGGGTTGACCGTCATGACCACCTTCGACGGACCGCGGCCCGTGCCGGTTCCGTCGGATCCGACGATCACCGGTTCGGCGCAGCGCGGCGCGGTGGGCGGTGCCCGGGGCTTCCGCTCCGGTGATCGTCGGAATCGACCCGGGTACGGCCACCGATGGCCGCGTCGGGGTCGCGTCCGGTGATCAGCGGTCCGCGAGCAGTCCCTGCAGGTCCGCGACGACCGCGCGGTCCGCCTCCACCCAGCCCAGCATGGCCAGCTCCCCCGCGCCCACCCAGCGGATCTCCAGGTGTTCGAGCGCCCGCGGTTCCGCGGAGCCCGGCGCGGGATCCGCGACGTACACCCGCACCAGCGCGCCGGGGACGGGCAGATCGGTGCCCAGCCGTTCCCGGGCGACCACGTCGGTCCCCAGCTCCTCGCGGCACTCCCGGGCCAGCGCGTCCGCCTCGCTCTCCCCCGGCTCGACGCGTCCGCCGGGCAGCTCCCAGCGCCCGGCCAGCTCCGGGGGATACGACCGGCGCGCGGCGAGCACCCGGTCGTCCCGGACCAGCGCGGTCGCGACGACGACTGAGCCGTCGGCGAGCGCCGCCGCGCGCTGGGTGAAGGCGACGGCCCGGACGTCGAGGATGTGCCTGATCAGCCTCCGGACGAGCACGACGTCGCTGAGGCGGCCGAGCAGGCCGAACGGGGACGTCCAGCCGATCTCGTCGGTCAGCCGGGTCCCGCCGCCCTCGTCGGTGAGCGTGGTGGTGTGGGTGAGCGCGCGGGCGAGGCCGCCGACCAGCACGGACGTCATCCCGTCGGGCGAGACCCGCAGGATGCGGGTCCGGAACGACAGCCGGACGCCGGGGAGGACGCGGCCGACGAGGACCGCCTCGTCCCCGGGTGCGAGCAGCCGGACGGACGACGAGAAGTCGTGCCCGGCCCTGGCGAGGGCCTCCCGCGCGGCCTCGGAGTCCCGGAGCATTCCGGCCACGAGGCGGCGCGGGGCGTCGACGAACGTCGTGGAGCGCAGGACGGGCATGCGCGTGATCGTGTCAAGCCGGGCGGGAGATCCCGACTCGCCGGTCCCACATCCCGACTCACGCGGTCTCTCGTCGCGACTCGCGGGGCGGGTCAGGTGGGGGTGGGCCAGCGGACCTCCAGGCGAGCGCCGCCCCAGGCGGACTCCCCCGCGACGACCTCGCCGCCGCGCCCGCCCACCAGCGCCTCGACCAGGGCGAGGCCCAGGCCCGCGTGGCCGCCGTCGGCTTCGGGTGCGAGGCGGGTGAAGCGGTCGAAGACCCGGCGGCGCTCCTCGGCCGGGATGCCCGGCCCGTCGTCGGACACGACGAGCCGGGTGCGCCGCCCCGCCGGCAGCACCTCGACCCGGACCAGCGTGCGGGCGTAGCGGCGGGCGTTGCCGATCAGGTTGTCCAGCACGAGCCCGATCTCCGCGGGGCTCGCGGCCACGGACGCCGCGGCGGGCGCGACCAGCTCGACCACCGGGCCGTCCTGCCCGGCGCGGGCCACGGCGAGCCGCGCCGCGCCGACCAGGTCCACCGGTTCGGCCGCGGGCCGCCGCCCGGCGTCCGCCCGGGCGAGCGCGAGCAGGTCCGAGAGCAGCCCGGACAGCCGCTGGGCCTCCCCCGCGACGTCCCGCAGCGTCTCCTCGGCCAGCGCCGGATCCGGGTGCATGACGGCGACCTCGGCCTGCGCGCGGATCGCCGCGACGGGTGAGCGCAGCTCGTGCGCGGCGTCCCCGGTGAAGCGCTCGAGCCGGGTCACGGCGTCGTCCCGGCGGGCGAGCAGCGAGTTCATCTCCTCGGCGAGGGACCGCAGCTCGTCCCGGGCGACGGGCAGGGGCAGCCGTTCCCCGGGCGGGAGCGCCGCGGCGGCGGAGCGCATCCGGTCCACGGGCCGCAGCGCGAACCGGGTGGCGACCCACGCCGTCGCCGCGACGATCGCGGCCACCAGCAACGCCGCGAGCAGGAAGCCGACGGCCGCGCGTGCCAGCAGGGTCGCCCCGCCGACGAGGTCCCCCGAGGCCAGGACCAGCTTCGTCGTGCCGTCCGGCATCACCACGGGCTCCGCGATCCAGCGCGTCGCGTCCCGGCCGCGGAACACCGACTCCGCCTCGCCGGCCGCGAGCCGGCGGACGTTCCGCGCCTGGAGCGGGAGCGGGCCGCGGCCGTCGACCGGGTTCCCGGCGACGTCCACGATCCGGATCGACGGCGCGATCCCCGGCGCGTTCACGGTCTCCCCGCTCGTCAACCGGCCGGCGACGATCTCCGCCTGACCCCGCAGCTCGACGTCCGCGGCGCCGAGGAGCGTGGTGTAGAGCAGCCCGACGCCGAGCCGGCTCAGGGCCAGCAGCGCGACCAGCGCGACGCCCCCCACCACGACGGTGATCCGGACCCGCAGCGAGCGCCGCCGCCACCAGGCCCGCAGCCGGACCGCGCGTCGACTCATCCGGGCCGTCTCACCCCGTGCCGACCAGATATCCGTGCCCGCGGACGGTGCGCAGCAGGTGTCCGGCCCCGACGGCGTCGAGCTTGCGCCTCAGGTACCCCACGTAGACCTCGACGACGTTCCGGCTGGCCGCCTGCTCGTCCCCCCAGACCAGCCGCAGCAGCTCGTCCTTCGCGACGGCGGTGTCCGGCCGGCTGGCGAGCGCGTGCAGCAGCTCGAACTCCCGCGGGGACAGCTCGATCGGCGTGGCCTCCCAGGTCACCGTGCGCGACGCCGGGTCGACGACCAGCGCGCCGAGGCGGACGCGCCGGCCGGTGCGGCCGAGCGTCGCGTCCCGGCGCCGCAGCATCGCCTTGAGCTGGGCGACGAGCACGACGAACGAGAACGGTTTGACGAGATAGCCGTCCGCGCCGAGGTCCAGCCCGTCCGCCTGGTCCACCTCGCCGTCCTTGGCGGAGAGCAGCAGGACGGGGGTGTCCACGCCGGCCGCGCGCAGCTGCTCCAGGACCCGGTAACCGGAGAGCCCGGGGATGATGATGTCCAGCACGACGGCGTCGAAACTGCCGGTCAGGGCCGCGCGCAGGGCGGACGGACCGTCCGCGAGCGCGACGACCTCCATGCCCTCGGCGCTGAGCCCGCGGGTCAGCGCCGTGCGCACCCCGGGCTCGTCGTCCACCACCAGCACTCGTGCCATCGGCCGAAACGTACCGGTCACCACCGGCGGGAACGGGTACGCCGGCTCAGAACACTCTCAGCGACTCAGAACACTCTCAGCCGTGATGCGTCAGGCTGAGCACATGACGGCAGGACGTGCGTGGTCACGGATCGGTGTGGGAGCGGCGCTCGCGGGTGCCGTCGGGCTCGGGCTGATCGCGGTCCCGGCGGGCGCCGGGGCCGCGCCGGAGCTTCCGCCGGTGTCCGCGCAGGACCTGGTGAGTTCGGTGCTGACGGCGAAGCCGGGGCCGTTCAACGGGACGGTGGCGCTGGACAACGCGCTCGGCCTCCCGTCGATCCCCGGTGCGCCGGCGCAGCTGGCGAACGGCACCAGCACCGCCCGGGTCTGGTCCGGTGACGACGGCAAGGGCCGGCTCTCGATCCCGTCGGGCTCCGACGAGAAGACGGTCGTCGCGGACGGGACCACGGTGTGGACCTACGACTCCGCGGACCGCACGGCCGCCAAGCACGCCGTCACCCCCGGGGAGCACGCCCCGGACCAGCGGTCCGCCACGGACCCGACGGCCGCGGCCGCGCAGGCGATCGAGACCCTGGGCAAGACCAGCACGATCACGGTCGACGGCACCGCCGAGGTCGCGGGCCGCCCCGCCTACGACCTGGTGCTCGCGCCCAACCCGACCGAGCGCACCCTGCTGCGCGAGGTCCGGATCGCCGTCGACGCCGAGAAGCGCGTCCCGACCCGGCTCACCGTGCTCGCGAACGGCTCGACGAACCCCGCGCTGGAGATCGGCTTCACGGACCTCACCTTCGGCCCGCAGGACGCCTCGCTGTTCACGTTCACCCCGCCGCCCGGCACGACCGTGACGGACGAGCCGGCCCCGGCGGACAAGCCCGAGGGCACGCCCGGCCAGAGCGGTCCGCCCGCCGGCACCACCGTCGTCGGCGACGGGTGGGACACCGTGGTCGTCGGTAAGGCACCCACAGCACCGCAGGGCCGGCCGACTCCCGGGGACCAGGGCCGCCCCGGCGGTGCCGCCCCGGACCTGTCCTCGCTCGGTACGCCGGTCAGCGGTAGCTGGGGCAGCGGGCGGCTGATCACCACCGCCGTCGCGAGCGCCATCGTCACCGACGACGGCCGGGTCGCCGGCGGCGCGGTGCCCGAGCAGGTCCTCACCGAGGCTCTCGCCAAGTGAGTCTGTCCACCCACGCCACCCCGGCCGCCGCCCCCACGGCGGCCGGGGTGGTCCCGTTGGCCGCGAAGGCCGTCGGGCTCCGCAAGGTGTACGGCCGCACCGTCGCCGTCGAGGGCATCGACCTCGAGGTCCCGACGGGGTCGGTGCTCGGCATGCTCGGCCCGAACGGCTCCGGCAAGACCACGCTGATCCGGATGCTGCTCGGCCTCACCCGGCCCAGCGCGGGCACCGCCGAGCTGCTCGGCGCGGCCGTGCCCAAGGACGTCGCGAGCGCGCTGCCGCACGTCGGCGCGCTCGTCGAGGGCCCGGGTTTCCACCCCTTCCTGTCCGGCCGGGAGAACCTGCGCAGGGTCGCGGCTGCCGAGCCGCTGCTCACGAGCGCGGAGATCCCCGGCGCCGTCGGTACCGCGCTGGAACGGGTGGGCCTCACGCACGCCGCGGACCGCCGCTTCCGCGGCTACTCCCTCGGCATGAAGCAGCGTCTCGGCCTGGCCGGGGCGCTGCTGGTCCCACGGAAGCTCGTGGTGCTCGACGAGCCGACGAACGGACTCGACCCCGCGGGCACCCGGGACGTCCGGCGGATCATCGGCGAGCTGCACGCGGGAGGCGCCACCGTCATCGTCTCCTCGCACCTGCTCGCCGAGGTGGAGGCGACGTGCACGCACGTCGCCGTCCTGCAGTCCGGGTCGCTCGTCGCGGCCGGCGAGCTGGGGAGCCTGCTCGACGCCGGGACCGGCGGCCTCGTCGTCGCGACCCCTGATGTCGACCTTGCGCTGACGACCCTGCGCGACGTCGGCGCGACCGCCTTCCGGGACGCGGGCGACGAGCCCGCCGTCGTGGTGAGCGACGGGCCGGAGGCACCGGAGATCGTCGCGCTGCTGGTCCGGGCCGGGGTCGCCGTGCACGAGGCGCGGCGCCGCCGGCCGCGACTGGAGGAGCTGTTCGCGCAGCTCACGGAGGGAAGTTCATGAGCACGTCGCTGGTGGAACGGGACACGGCGCAGCCGACCCGGACCACCGCCCCGCTCGACCGGCTCCTCGCCGCCGAGGTCCGCTGGGTGCTCCGGCGCCCGCGGACGCTCGTCATGCTCGGCCTGTTCGCGCTGATCCCGGTCCTGATCGCGATCGGCATCGTGGTCGCGGACCGGCAGGCGGGCGGCGGGCTGATCGGCGCCGTCGCCGGCAACGGCCTGGTCCTCCCGATCGCGGCGCTCACCCTGTCGCTGACGTTGCTGCTGCCGCTCGCCGTCGCGATGGCCGCGGCGGACGCGATCGCGGGCGAGGCCTCGCACGGCACGTTGCGCGGGCTGCTCCTCGCGCCCGTCGGCCGGCTCCGGCTGGTCGGGGTGAAGGCGTTCGGCGTGCTCGTCGTCGCGACGCTGGCGGTGCTGGTGATCGCGGTCGTCGGGGTGCTCGCCGGATCGCTGATCGTCGGCGGCTCCGGTCAGGTCGTCACGCTGTCCGGCACGACGCTCGGCACGGGCGAGGCGCTCGGCCGGGTCGCGCTCGTCGCGGTCTGGGTGATCGGGCAGCTGGCGGCGGTCGGCGCAATCGCGCTGGCGCTCTCGTCGCTCACCGAGCACCCGCTGGTGGTGCTGGCATCGGTGCTCGGCGGGCTCATCGTGTTCGGGGTGCTCGGCGCGATCCCCGCCCTGGACTGGCTCCAGCCCTGGCTGCTGACCTCGGGCTGGGGTGCCTCGGCCGACGCCCTGCGGGATCCGCTGCCGCTGGGCGGGCTGGGCGAGTCCACGCTGCGCGCGCTCTGCTACCTCGCGATCGGGCTGGGGTTCACGGCCGTCAGGATGCAGCGCCGGGACGCGTGAGCCTGCCGGGATCGGCCGGGCGCGCCATCATGACCGCATGGCCCAACTCCTGGACGACGACGCCGTCACCGCCGCCCTGGCCCGGCTCCCCGGCTGGGAGCGGGACGGCGACTCGATCGTGCGCACCGTGAAGCTCCCGTCCTTCCCGGAGGCGATCGCGGTCGTCGACCGGGTCGCGGAGGACGCCGAGTCCCGGGACCACCACCCGGACATCGACGTCCGCTGGCGCACCCTGACCTTCCGGCTGTCCACCCACTCCGAGGGTGGGCTGACGGCGAAGGACACGGACCTCGCGGGCGTGATCTCGCAGCACGTCGCGGCCGCCGGCGGCTGAGTCGGGCTCAGAACTTCCGGTTGGCCAGCACGGGCACGGACTTCCGCGCCGCGTCGACCGCTCCCGGGTCGATGTCGACGACCAGCAGCCCCGGCTCCGCGTCCAGCTGCGCGACGATCGATCCGAACGGCCCGGCGACCGCGCTCGCCCCGATCCCGGTCGGCGCCCGGCCCGCCTCGCGGCCCACCGTCGTCGGGTCCGCCTGGTCGCAGGCCGCGACGAACGTCGTCGAGTCCAGCGCGCGGGCCCGCACCAGCAGGTCCCACTGCGCGCGCTTGCCCGGTCCCGCGCCCCACGACGCAGGCGCGACGACCAGCGTGGCACCCCGGTCCGCGAGGGTCTGGTAGAGCCCGGGGAACCGCAGGTCGTAGCACGTGGACAGGCCGACCGTGAGCCCGTCGACCTCGATCGTGACCGGGTCAGTGCCCGGGGCGACCGTGTCCGACTCGGCGAACCCGAACGCGTCGAAGAGGTGGATCTTGTCGTATGCCGCCTCGACGCCGCCGCCCGTCGCGAGCAGCGTGTTGCGCACCCGCCCGTCGGGGCTCGGGGTGAACATCCCGGCGACGACGGTGACTCCCGCGTCCTCGGCGATCGCGCGGACGTCCGTGGCCCACGGCCCGTCGAGGGGCTCGGCGACCGGCCCGAGCTTCACCCCGAAGCAGCACATCGTGGCCTCGGGGAACACGACCAGGCGGGCGCCCTGCTCGGCGGCCGCGCGGACCTGGTCCGTCACGAGGCCGAGGTTCGCCTCCGGTTCCGAGGTGGAGACGATCTGGGCGAGCGCGATGCGCACGGGGGTCCTCCTGTCGGTGGTGCTGTATATCTTCTGTATGCCGGTCAGGGAGTCAGGACGCGACAAGGCCGTCCGCTACCTGCGCGAGACCGTGCTCGCCGACCCCGCGGTCCAGGGCACGTTCCTCAACGAGGTCGAGCTGGCGAAGCGGATCGGCGTGTCCCGGACCCCGGTGCGCGAGGCCCTGCTCCTGCTGGTCTCGGACGGGCTGGTCGAGATGATGCCCGGCCGCGGCGCGTACGTCCCGCCGCTGACCGGCCGGCAGATCCGTGAGCTCATGGAACTGCGCGGCATCCTCGAACGGCATGCCGCCACCCGCACCCTCACCGGCGGCACGGTACCGCTCCCGGCGCTCCGCGCCGCCCTGGCCGAGCAGGAGAAGCTGGTGCGGGACGGCCCGGACGACCTGGCGACGGCGACCGCGTTCATCGATCGGGACATGGCCTTCCACCAGTCCCTCGTCGACGCCGTCGGCAACGCCACGATCGCGCGCACCTACGCCGGCCTGCGGGTCCGGCAACGGCGCGTCGGGGTCGCGGCGCTCTACCGCGCCGCGAACCGGCAGCGCTCGGTGTGCACCGAGCACGGCCGGATCGTCGACGCGCTCGCCGCCGGCGACGAGGCGGCCGCCCACGCCGCGATCGACGAGCACCTGGAGCTCACACTGCGGGTTCTGCTCGAGGCGTGACGGAGCCGCGCGCGAGGTAGGCCTCGTCCTCGGCCCGGTCCGGGTCCCGGCCCAGCACCAGCCCGCCGATCGAGACCACGCACGCGACCGCCACGTACAGCGCCACCGGGACCCAGCTGCCGAACTTCCCGTTCAGGGCGGTGAACGCCAGCGGCGCGACCGCGCCGCCGAGGATGCCGGCGATCGTGTAGGCCAGCGAGCTGCCCGTGTAGCGCAGCCGCGGCGAGAACTGCTCGATGATGAACGCGGCCTGCGGCCCGTACATCAGGGAGTGGAACATCAGCCCGACGACGACGCCGAGGATCAGCATCCCCGTCGAGCCACCGCTGATCATCGGGAAGAACACGAACGGCCACACCGCGGCGCCGATCGTCGCGAGGCCGTAGACGAGGCGCCGGTTGATCCGGTCGGTCAGTGCGCCGGCGGCCGGGATTCCCACGAGCTGCAACGCCGCGCCGGTGAGCGTCGCGGTGAGCACCTGGCTCCGGGTGAACCCGTGGGTGGTGCCGTAGCTCAGCACGAACACGGTGAACAGCGCGTAGGAGACGTCCGGGCCGATCCGACTGAGCACCCCCGCGACCAGGCCGCGCCGCTCGGTCCGGAAGACCTCCTTGATCGGCGCATCCGGGCGGTCGCCGTGCTCCTGGATCGCCCGGAAGACCGGGGTGTCCTCGAGCTTGAGCCGGATCCACAGCCCGAACGCGACCAGCAGCCCGGACAGCAGGAACGCGACGCGCCAGCCCCAGGAGGCGAACGCCTGGTCGCTCAGCGTCGCGGTGAGGACGGCCAGCACGCCGTTGGACATCAGGTTGCCCGCGGGCGGGCCGATCTGTGCCGCGGACGACCAGAACCCGCGCTTCGCCGGATCCCCGAACTCGCTGGAGAGCAGCACCGCGCCGCCCCACTCGCCGCCGACGCCGACGCCCTGTGCGAACCGCAGCAGCACCAGGATGATCGGCGCGGCGACGCCGATCGTCGCGTAGGTGGGCAGCAGGCCGATCAGGAACGTGGCGCCGCCGATCAGCATCAGGGTCAGGACGAGGACCTGCTTGCGCCCGATGACGTCTCCGAGGCGGCCGAACACGAACCCGCCCAGGGGCCGCGACACGTAGCCGACGGCGTAGGTCGAGAACGCGAGCAACGTGCCGGTGAGCGGGTCGGAACCCGGGAAGAACAGCTGAGGGAAGACCAGCGCGGCGGCGGCGGAGTAGACGGCGAAGTCGTACCACTCGAGGGACGTGCCGGACAGGCTCGCCACGAACGCCTTGACGAGCGAGCGCCGGTCCGGCGTGGCGGCTGCGGGGGTGGACATGAGGCTCCTGACGTGGGCGGTCTGGTCTGGCTGGCGTACATACTCCCTGTATACAATTCGCATGCGCAACCGTCACCGCGGCTCCGAAACACGTTCGGAACATCCACTCGACACCGCTGCCCCGGTCGGTGCGCTACCTGTACCCGTCACCAGGAGAGGTCACACATGACCCGGCTCGACTTCGGCCTGCCGGACGGCACCACCCGCTCCGTCACCGTGCCCCGCCTGCTCGACGCCGGGTACGCGGGACGAGCCCAGGAGGCTCGAGGACCCGGCCACCGGCGACACGCCGGTCTCGGCTACGTCGTGGACCGGATGCCCGACCCCATCGGCTGAGGCACGCCTTCTCCACAGCTCTGATGAATTCTCGGCCGATTCCCTGACACCCCGGGCACCGCCGACGGGACCACCGGGGGGATCGAATCTCTCCCACCTGCCGCCCGGTGCGATGCACCAGACGATCCAGCTGGACTGGTTCCCGTCCGGCACGACGGCAACCACCCCGTCGTCATGAACGTCGCCTGGGTCCGCCAGTACGCCGTCTGAGCGCCCGGACGCGGGTGCGCCCGGGATCGCCTGGCGCGCCCGCGAACCGCTTCGCTACAGTCGTCGACGTGGCTCAGCGATACTGGTTTAGCGAGTCGGCCCGGGATGGGTCGGCACGCACTCTGCTGCGCTGACCTCCATCCCCTCGAGCCGGAACCCCCACGGGCCGGCTCGGCGGGACTCTCGCGAGGCCTCCGGACGGCCCCACGAAAGGACGCCGTCCGTCATGTCCCCCCTGCATACCGCCCCCGCGCTGGACGACCACCGCACCGCGCGGATCAGCCCCCTGCTCTCCCCGGCGCTGCTGCGCGACGAGCTGCCCGCCGGTGAGCGCGTCGGCGAGGTGGTCACGCGCGGCCGTGCCGACGTCGTCGACATCCTCGACGGGCGGGACGACCGGCTGCTCGTCGTCGTCGGCCCGTGTTCGATCCACGACCCCGAGGCCGCCCTCGGCTACGCCCGCCGGCTCGCCGCGCACGCCGAGCGCGTCTCGGGCGACCTGTGCATCGTCATGCGCGCGTACTTCGAGAAGCCGCGCTCGACCGTCGGTTGGAAGGGCCTGATCAACGACCCCGGGCTCGACGGCAGCTTCGACGTCAACCGTGGCCTGCGCACCGCCCGCCGGCTCCTGCTCGAGATCAACGAGCTCGGCCTACCGGTCGGCTGCGAGTTCCTCGACCCGATCACCCCGCAGTTCATCGCGGACACCGTGACCTGGGGTTCCATCGGTGCGCGCACCGCCGCGTCGCAGGTGCACCGGCAGCTGTGCAGTGGTCTCTCGATGCCCGTCGGGATCAAGAACGGCACCGACGGCGACGTTCAGGTCGCCGTCGACGGCATCGGCGCGGCCGCCGCGCCGCACGTCTTCATGGGCATCAACGCCGACGGCCTCGCCGCCCTCGTCCGCACCACCGGCAACCCGGACGCGCACCTCATCCTGCGCGGCGGCTCGACCGGGCCCAACTACTCCGCGCCCGACGTCGCGTCGTCGCGGGCGCGGCTGGCGAAGGCCGGGCTGCCGGAGCGGGTCGTCGTCGACGCGAGCCACGGCAACAGCGGCAAGGACCACGTCCGCCAGGCCGCGGTCGTCGGCGAGATCGCGGGCCGGATCGCGGGCGGCGACCACGGGGTCACCGGGCTGATGATGGAGAGCTTCCTCGCGGCGGGACGCCAGGAGCTCGGTCCGGCGCTGACCTACGGGCAGTCGGTCACCGACGCCTGCATGGACTGGGACACCACGGCGGGCCTGCTCGACGAGCTCGCGGGGGCGGTCCGGGCGCGCCGTTCGGCCTGATCGAGCCGCGTCCGCTCGAGGGGATCGTGAGAGGAACGTGAGTGCTGTCCTCGACGGTGTCGGCAGCACTCACGTTCGTCTCACACATGCTCTCACCACCCCCTCACCGACGGAGCAGTACTGTCGAGGCTGTTCCACGACCTCTTCGGCGCCGTCCGGCCGCCGCGCACCAGGGAGTCCTCGTTGTCGCAAGGCCGGTTACCGGCGCCCGTCCCCCCGGTCGAGCCGTCGTGAGCGACACGTTCACGGACCCCCGTCCGCCACGGGTGGACCGGCGCACGGCGACGTTCCTCTCCAGCTGCGTGCTCGTGCTGCTCGTGTGCCTGATCGGGGCGACGGTCCCGACGCCCTGGGTCGCGATCGGGCCGGGCCCGGCGCCGAACGTCCTCGGCGAGTCGGAGGGCAAGCCCGTCATCACGACGAACCTGCCGACCTACCCGACGTCCGGGCACCTGAACATGACCACCGTCCAGATCTCGGACGGGCTGACCCTGTTCCGGGCGCTGCAGCTGTGGGCCGACCCGGAGCGCCAGGTCGTCCCGCGGGCGTCGCTGTTCCCGCCGGACGAGACACAGGAGCAGATCAACCGGAAGAACGACCAGGACTTCACGGACTCCCAGTCCAACGCCGCCGCCGCCGCGCTGACCTACCTGAAGATGCCGACCCGGGTGTTCGTCGGCCCGCAGCCCGCGGGGTTGCCCCCCAACGGCGTCCTCGAGACCGGGGACCAGATCCTCGCCGTCGGCGGGCAGCCCGTCGACTCGGTCGAGGGCGTCCGCGCCGCCCTCGCCGGGACGACGCCGGGGCAGCAGGTCCCGGTGCGGATCCTGCGCGGCGACGCGATCCCCACGGACGTCACGGTCACGCTCACCCAGCTCGGCGACTCGCCGCAGGGCGCGCTCGGCATCGGGCCCGTGGCCAAGCCCGAGACCGACGACGAGATCAGCATCTCGCTGAGCGGCATCGGGGGTCCGTCGGCCGGGTTGATGTTCGCCCTGGCCGTCGTGGACAAGCTGACGCCCGGCGAGCTCACCGGCGGCCACAACATCGCCGGCACCGGGGAGATCACCTCCGAGGGCACGGTGGGCCCGATCGGCGGGATCGGCCTGAAGCTGATCGGTGCGCAGCGCGCGGGGGCGACGGTGTTCCTGGTACCCGGGCAGAACTGCGAGGAGGCCCGCGCAGACGCTCCGGCCGGGTTGCAGCTGGTGCGGGTGGACACGCTCACGGACGCGGTCCAGGACCTCGACATGCTGCGGGCGGGGCAGACGCCGTCGACCTGCTGACACGCCGCACCGGGAGTGCCGGTCCCCTCCGATGACCCGGCCGTCGGTGTACGAGGCTGCGGGCGGGGCCGACGCCTTCCTCGCCCTGGCCACCGCGAACCACGAACGCTGCCTGCAGGACCCCGTCCTCAGCCACCCGTTCTCCCACGGCGGCCACCCGGACCACGCGGTCCGGCTCGGCGGCTACGGAGCCGAGGTGTTCGGCGGCCCGCCGGGCTATTCGACGTCCTGCGGCGGCCATCCGCACATGCTGCGCATCCACGCGGAAGCGAGCCGGAGGAGAGCATGGGTCCGCGGTTCGTGGAGTGCTTCGTCGGGGCTGCGGACGACGCGGGCCTGCCCGCCGATCCCGAGCTCCGACGGGTGTTGCGCACGTACATGGAGTGGGCGGTGTCCGGGGTGCTGGACTACGCCCCGCAGGGGCCTCGTCCGCTGAAGGCCCCGTGTCGTCGGTCGCGACTCCACCCCTACTACTTGGCCGGGGCCTCGCGCCGCACGGCGTCGGTGAGCGTCGCGCGGAACGCCTTGACGTCACGGCTGCGGACGTAGGTCCCGACGGCGTCGTAGAAGCCTTGCTGGACCTTCGGGTTCAGTGCCTCGCCATGCACGATCGACCACAGCACGACGTCGCTGCGCAGCGCCTCCGCCGCAGAGCGCTGGTAGGGCGACAGCGACGAGACGTCCACGTCGGTCCGGATCGGCACCGAGCCCTTGGCCTTGCTGAAGGCGAGCTGGGTGTCCGGCGACCCGATGACGGCGAGGAAGTCGGATGCGTTGCGCGCGTTCCCGGACCGGGCCGCTCGGACGAACGTGTCGACGACGGCGACGTAATTTCCGTCGGTACCGGGATAGGGCACCTCGCCGAAGGTCTGGCCGTCGACCGCCCCGGCCTTGACCAGCTCCCCGAAGGCCGAGTCGTTGAGCGTCTCGAAGGCGCACCCGCCGTCCGCGAGCTTCTTGGTGGCCGCGTCCCACGACAGCGCCGCCGCCTGGGGGTCGGCGTAGTCCAGGATCTGCCCGAACCGGCCCAGCGCCTCGTCCACCGAGGCGGAGTTCCAGTCGAACCGATCCGCGCCGATCTGCCCCCAGCCGTCGGCGCCGACCACGCTCAACAAGGTGTTCTCGAACAGTGCGGGGGTGGTGAACGCGTCCTTGGCCCCGAGGCACAGAGGTGTGACACCGGCTGCCTTCAGCTTGGCCAGGTCGGCGAGGAAGGCCGCGGGTTGGTAGCCGGCCCCCGGCACGGCCACGCCGGCCTTGGCCAGCAGGGCGGTGTTGAAGAACAGCATGTTGCCCCGATGGGAGCTGGTGGGCACCCCGTACTGCTTGCCGTCGACGGTGAGCCCGTCGCGGATGACCGGCGGCAGGGCCGCCGCCAGCCCGCCCTGGCCGTAGAGGTCGCTGACGTCGGCGACCTGGCCCTGGTCGACGTAGGCCCGTAGCGATGCGGCGGGGAAGGTCTGCCAGACGTCGGGCGGGTCCCCGGACAGCAGGCGCTGGGCGAGCACGACCTGTGCGTTGCCGCCGCCGCCCCCGACGACAGCGCTGTTGGTCACCGTCACCCCGGGGTGCGCCGCCCGGTAGGCGTCGAACAGCACGGTGAGGGCCTGCTGCTCGGACCCCGACGTCCACCAGGAGACCACCTCGAGGTTCTTGGTGGGGTCCTGGCTCGATCCCTGGTCGGACGCACAGGCGGCCGCCACGCACGCGACCGCCAGCCCGAGCGCGGCGACGCGGAGCCCGCGGAGTCTCATGCCACATCCGCCTTGCTGGTCGCGACCGCGGGCTGCTCCGGGGCCCGGAGGTCGTAGAACGCGAACGCCGCGACCACCGCGAAGCACACGGCCGGAACGATGAAGGAGACTGCCGCGCTGGTGGCGTCCAGCGTCGCGCCCTGGATCAGCGGCATGATCGCGCCGCCGACGATGGCCATCACCAGTCCTGCCGCCCCGAGCTTGGTGGCCGGGCCCAGTCCGTGCAGGGCGACCCCGTAGATGGTGGGGAACATGAGCGACAGGCAGAACGAGACCCCGACCAGCGCGATGACCCCGGTGATGTTGGGGAAGGCCATGGCGTAGACGCACAGCAGCACGGCGAGGACGGCGAGGACGGCGAGCACCTTTGTCGCGCGGATCTTCCCGATGACCCAGGTCATGAGGAACCGGGACAGCAGGAAGACGATCAGGCTGACCTGCAGCAGGTAGGCACCGAGCTCGAGACTGCCATTGATGGCCTGCT
Organism: Pseudonocardia sp.; assembly: GCF_025465255.1. Taxonomy (GTDB): domain Bacteria; phylum Actinomycetota; class Actinomycetes; order Mycobacteriales; family Pseudonocardiaceae; genus Pseudonocardia. The sequence continues at coordinate 3,666 of NZ_JAODNI010000092.1, read as the reverse complement.
GGACGTACTGCAGGAGGAAGGTCCACGTGCACACCTGCGCGGCCACGTTGAAGAACTGGGCCACCACACCGAAGCGGTACCGCTTGTTGTTCCACAGAATCCGGAGAAGCGCACCCGTGCTGGTGTCGCCGACGTCGGGGAACTCCTCGACGATCTTCGGTGCCTTCTGGGTGGCGATCACGACCCAGATGGCCAGGAGCAGCAGCCCGAGCCCGAGGTAGGGCCCCATCACGGCGGCGAGTTGTCCTGCCCGGATGACCTGGACCTGCTGCGGCGTGGCCGAGGTCAGGTCCACCGGGGACTCCAGCTTCGGCAGGATCAGGGTCGCGGCGACCAACACGCCGATGTTGGTGCCCAGCGGGTTGAACGCCTGCGCGAAGTTCAGCCGCCGGGTCGCCGTCTCCTCCGGCCCCAGGGCCAGCACGTACGGGTTGGCCGAGGTCTCCAGGATCGAGCATCCGGCAGCCAGCGCGAACAGCGCGACCAGGAACGCCTCGTAGGTGAGGATCTTGCTCGCGGGATAGAACAGGAACGCCCCGGCGGCGGCCAGGCCCAGGCCGGTCAGCAGCCCGACCTTGTAGCCGAACCGTTCATTGATCAATGCCGCCGGTATCGCGAGGAGGAAGTAGGCACCGAAGTACGCCAGTTGGACCAGGCTGGCCTGGAACGTACTCATCTCGAAGATGTGCTTGAAGCCGGCGACCATCGGCGTGGTCAGGTCGGCCGCGATCCCCCAGGCCGTGAAGCAGCCGATGATGACGGCGAAGAGCAGCCCCATCTTCGGATAGACCAGGCGCTGTTTCGTCGGCGCCGCGCGCTCGGCGGTGGTGTCGTGGTTCGAGACTGCTTCCGCCATGACGGACACGTCCCTATCTGGAGGCAACGCCTTCGTGAGCACGAGAATTCTGTCGCGAGGATCCACGGCAGGGCACCGCCGGAAGACGGTACGACCCCTCGGAAGCCGGGGCAACGGGTCCAGGCTGTCGCGCGCCCGGAGGATATCGGCGGGGAGCTACCTTGCCGACGTCTGCATGTGCGCCGAAGGCGGACTCGGGGCCACACCCCACTACGCGAGGCCCGTGCGACCCGGTCAGGAGGCGATCGACATGGTGTGTGCGGATCGACGTGATGGACTGGCGTGCTCCGCTCGCGTCCCGGAGCCTCCGCGGGTTCGACCGCGAGCGGATCCACCACGACGCGCGCTGAGGCCGCATGGAACGTTCCGACACGCCGGGCCACCCGGACACGACCGCCCGGGCCTGCTCACCGGGTTCCACGCACGACCGTCGATGCCGACGTCACATACGCCCTTGACGTCGCTCGGCGGTAGCGTCGCCGCCCTGTTCCACGCCGGATCGACAATCACCTCGCGACGTCGCCGTAAGCCGGCCGGAACCGTGTCAGCTAGACGTTGAAACGGAACTCCACCACGTCCCCGTCCGCCATCACATAGTCCTTGCCCTCCATGCGCACCTTGCCCGCGGCCTTCGCGGCGCTCATCGAGCCCGCCTCCATCAGGTCGTCGTAGGAGACGATCTCCGCCTTGATGAAGCCCCGCTCGAAGTCCGTGTGGATCACGCCCGCGGCCTGCGGGGCGGTGTCGCCCTTGTGGATCGTCCAGGCCCGGGACTCCTTGGGGCCCGCGGTGAGGTAGGTCTGCAGGCCGAGCGTGTGGAAGCCCGCGCGGGCCAGAGAGTAGAGGCCCGGCTCCGGCTGGCCGATGGACTCCAGGAGCTCGCGGGCGGACCCCTCGTCCAGCTCCAGCAGCTCGGACTCGACCTTGGCGTCCAGGAACACCGCGTCCGCCGGGGCGACCAGGTCCGAGAGCTCCTTGCGCTTGGCCTCGTCGGTCAGGACGCCCTCGTCGGCGTTGAAGACGTAGAGGAACGGCTTGGTGGTGAGCAGGGTCAGCTCGCGCAGCGGCTCGCGGTCCACGCCCGCCTGGAACAGGGTGCGCCCGCCGTTGAGGATCTCGACGGCCTGCTCGGCGGCCTCGAGGACCACCCGCCGGTCCTTCTGCATCCGGGCTTCCTTGGTCAGCCGCGGGACGGCCTTCTCCAGGGTCTGCAGGTCCGCGAGGATCAGCTCGGTGGCGATGGTCTCGATGTCGCTCGCGGCGTCGATGCGCCCGTCGACGTGCACGACGTCCGGGTCGTCGAACACGCGCACGACCTGGCAGATCGCGTCCGACTCGCGGATGTTCGCGAGGAACTTGTTGCCCAGCCCCGCGCCCTCGGAGGCACCCTTCACGATCCCGGCGATGTCGACGAACGACACCGTCGCGGGCACGACCTTGGCCGAGGAGAACATCTCGGCCAGCCTGTCGAGCCGCGAGTCCGGCAGCGGGACCACCCCGACGTTCGGCTCGATCGTCGCGAACGGGTAGTTGGCGGCGAGCACGTCGTTGCGGGTCAGGGCGTTGAACAGGGTCGACTTGCCGACGTTGGGCAGGCCGACGATGCCGAGGGTGAGGGACACGGTCGTCCAGGGTAGTCGCGCCGCGAGGCTCAGGCCGCGGAGCCCTCGGACAGCCGCTCCCCCGGCACCGGGCGGTTCTCCAGGTAGCGGCGCAGCGCCACCAGCGCACGGTGCTGGGTGACCCGGACGGAGCCGGGCGTGGAGCCCAGGATCTCGGCCGTCTCCACCGCGGACAGGCCCACGACCAGCCGCAGCCGCAGCACCTCACGGTGCCGCTCGGGCAGCCGACCCATCAGCTTCACGATCATCGCGGTGTGCTCGGCCCGGATGGCCAGCTCGTCCGGCCCGTCGACGCTCGCGGCGGTCTCCGGGACGTCGTCGACCAGGTCGATGCGGGAGATGCGGCCGCGCCGGACGGTGTCGACGATCTTGTTGCGGGAGATGCGGAACGCGAAGGCCAGGAAGGGGCTGCCGGCGTCGTGGTCGAAGGTCGGCAGCGCCCGCAGGACGCCGATCAGCGTGTCCTGGGCGATGTCCTCGGCCGTGCTCGCGTCCACGGCGTTGCGCAGCCGGCTGCGGCAGTAGCGCAGCAGCGGCGGGCGGAGCTCGGTCATGAGGTCGTCGCACGCCTGCCGGTCGCCGGTCGAGGCGGCACGAGCGAACCGGCCGATGCGGGCGGTGAGCTCGTCCCGGTCGGCGAGCTGCGGCAACGGGGCTGCGGGGCGCATGTCGTCCTCTCCTCGGGCCCGGTGGGCCCTTCCTTCTTCCAGGAGAAGCCTGCTCCCTCCGTGAGTACGTCGAGAGCCTGCGAACTTGCGAAGTGATCGGCGTGCTGGCGCGACCCCGGGGTGGTATCGGCCTCCCCACCGATTCGGCCGTTCGGGTTAGAGAATCGCTCAGGAACGGGTAGGAGGTCCTCACGACCGAGGAACGGGAGACACGGGATGCGGATCGGAACGGTACGGATCCTCGCGGCGTGCAGCGTCGTGAGCGTGGCGGGAACGGCGTCGGCCACCGGCATCGCGCTGACGGACGCGCCGGGGCTCGCGCCGGTCGCGCCGCCCACGTTCGACCTCGCGCCCCCGGCCCCGGCGGTCCGGGCGCCCGCCGCCCTGGTGCTCGACGCCCCGGTCACCGGGATGCAGATCGCGTCGTTGGGCATGGCACCCGCCGCGGAGCAGACCGGCCGCGTCCAGGCCGCCCGCGCCGCGGCGCGGGAACGCCGGGCGCGGGAGCGGGCCGCCGCGG
>NZ_JAODNI010000063.1 GCF_025465255.1 Pseudonocardia sp. | reverse complement strand
CGGACGACGTCGCGCAGGAGGTGTGTCTGGCCGTGCTGACGGCCCTACCCGGGTACCGCGTCCAGGGGCGACCGTTCCTGGCGTTCGTGTACGGCATCGCGTCGCACAAGGTGATCGACGCGCACCGTGCGGCGACCCGTAACAGATCCGAGCCGGTCGCGGACGTCCCGGACGCCCTCGACGGCTCCGACGGCCCGGAGCAGCGCGCCCTGCGCGGCGAGCTCTCCGGCCAGATGGCCCGGCTGCTCGACCAGCTCCCCGAGAAACAACGAGAGATCATCGTCTTGCGCGTCGTGGTCGGCCTCTCCGCTGAGGAGACCGCGGACGCGGTCGGTTCCACCCCGGGTGCCGTCCGCGTCGCCCAGCACCGCGCACTCGCCCGACTACGCAGGAACATGCCCGAGGAGGAGGTGGTCTGAGTGCCCGACGAGGACGACAACAACCCGTTCAGCCGGAACTCCCGCCGGTCCACCAACGGGCGCCGCACCAACGGCGGCAACGGTGCGCACCCGGACGGCATGGTGACCCGGCCGATCCCGCTGCACGGCCGTGAGCGCCGCGCCGCGGACGACACGAACGACGGCGGCTTCGCCGAGGAGCCGATCGACCTCGTCGCCGTGCAGGCGGACGACGAGCTGATCAACGCGCTCTCCGCGGGCCTCTCCGTCTCGTCGCCGGGTCTGTCCGGTTACGACGACGACGACCGCGTGGTCGCGATGCTCGCCGCCTGGAAGGCCGAGGTCGACGCCGATCCGATCCCGGAGCTGGTCAGCGCCGACGAGGCCGTGCAGGCCGTCGAGTCGGGCACGCCCCGCTCGGCCCGCCGCCGCCACCTGATCCCGCTCGCCGGGGCCGCCGCGCTGCTGGTCTTCAGCATCGGCGGTGTCTCGCTCGGCGCGCACGACGCGCAGCCGGGGGATCCGCTGTTCGGGGTCACCCGGGTGCTGTACAGCAACGTCGCGGACTCGCGGCAGGCCGCGTTCGAGGTGCGGGACCGGATCGCCGCCGTCAACGACAAGCTGGCCCGCGGGGACACCGCCGGTGCCCAGCAGGACATCGCGGGCCTCGCGCCGCTGCTGGCGAAGGTGCAGCCGGACGAGGGCAGGACCTACCTCGCCGCGCAGCAGCAGTTCCTGGCCGCCAAGGTGTCGGAGACGCCGCCGGGGACGCCGACGGACCCGAAGGCGCCGCTGTCGGACGGCACCCCGCCGCCCCCGCCCCCGCAGACCGAGGGCAACCAGGAAGCGGTGATCCCGCCGGCGTCGGGCCGCTCGACCTCGCCGGGCGCCGGGCCGAGCAACCCCGGCACCGGAACGTCGCCGGGTGCCACCTCGGGCACCGGGACCGACTCCGGGGACCCGCGGAGGCTGAACCAGCCGGGCACGAGCGAGTCGGGCAGCGGCACGTCGTCGGAGGCCCCGTCGTCCTCGACGGCGCCGTCCTCCAGCACCGCGCCGACGCCCAGCTCGGAGGGCACCCCGGACGCGACCCCGTCGTCCTCGAGCGCCCCGGCCACCCCGACGGCCTCGGGCAGGACGACGTCGGGCAAGACGTCGTCGGGCACCACGACGGCGGACTCGTCCGAGACCGGCACCTCCACGGCGGGGACCAGCTCCACCCCCGCCTGACGCCCGAACGACGACGGCCCCCGATCTCCGAGCCGGCGGAGGTCCGGGGGCCGTTCTCGTGTGTGGGGGGAGGGCGGGGCTCAGCTGTCCGCGATCATCGCGTCCGCGTAGCCCCGGCAGTACTCCCAGGTGACGTACTGGGCCGGGTCCGGGTCGAACGCCGGCTCGTGCGGGCGCATGTACCCCTCCTCGAGGAGCTGCTGCAGGCTCGCGCGCAGCAGGTTCCACTCGTGGAAGTGCTGCTCGCCGCAGTCCCCGCAGTCCACCACGATGCCGCGGACGCCGCGGTGCTCCAGCAGGGCCTGGTAGACGGCGAGATCGGCGAGGTCCGCGCGGACCTCCTCCTGCTCGTCCGGGCCGAGCTCCTCGTGCTCGTCACCGCGCTCGTCGTCCAGCGACAGGGCAGGGTCCTGCGGGTCACCCGCGAAGGGGTCCGGCGGCAGGGCATCCGATGACACAGGGTCCACGGTACCGCGTCGGAGAGGGAGAGCCGTCCCCGGCCGCGTCGCCGAACGGGTGTGTTCATCCTCGGGGAACGCGGTGTGGGCGGGACCTCCGGCGGTGGCCCCCGAAGGGGTCTCGAGCACCGATACGATGGTCGGTACGGCGGCGACGCCGTGTCCGGGAGTCGGTGAAGGGTGCACGACCAATCATGACGAACGAGCCATCATGACCAGCGAGACGGCCGGACTGCCGCCGAAGTTCGCGATGCTCGGCCTGACCTTCGACGACGTGCTGCTGTTGCCCGCCGAGTCGGACGTCGTCCCGAGCGGGGTGGACACGAGCACGCAGCTGAGCAGGCGCGTCCGCATCCGGGTGCCGTTGGTGTCCTCCCCTATGGACACGGTCACCGAGGCCCGAATGGCGATCGCCATGGCCCGCGCGGGCGGGCTCGGCGTGCTGCACCGCAACCTGTCCGCGGAGGAGCAGGCCACGCAGGTCGAGGTGGTCAAGCGCTCGGAGGCCGGGATGGTCACGGACCCGGTGACGTGCTCGCCGGAGGCCACGCTGGCCGAGGTCGACGCGCTGTGCTCCAAGTACCGCATCTCCGGCCTGCCGGTGACGGACGCGGGCGGCCGGCTCGTCGGCATCATCACTAACCGGGACATGCGCTTCGAGATGGACCACGACCGCCCGGTGCACGAGGTGATGACCCCGACGCCGCTGATCACCGCGCGGGTGGGCGTCACCGCGGAGGCCGCGCTCGGCCTGCTGCGCCGGCACAAGCTCGAGAAGCTCCCGATCATCGACGGCGACGGCGTGCTGCGCGGCCTGATCACGATCAAGGACTTCAACAAGACCGAGAAGTACCCGCTGGCCACCAAGGACCCGGACGGCCGGCTCGTCGTCGGCGCCGCGGTCGGGGTCGGCGAGGACGCGTACTCCCGCGCGATGGGCCTGGTCGAGGCGGGCGTGGACGTGCTGATGGTGGACACCGCGCACGGGCACTCCCGACGCGTGCTGGAGACCGTCGCGAAGCTGCGCGCCGAGGTCGGCGAGTCCGTGGACGTCGTCGGCGGGAACGTGGCCACCTACGCGGGGGCCCAGGCGCTCGTCGAGGCCGGGGCGGACGCGGTGAAGGTCGGCGTCGGTCCGGGTTCCATCTGCACCACCCGCGTGGTCGCCGGGGTCGGCGCGCCGCAGATCACCGCGGTCTACGAGGCCTCTCGGGCGTGCGCGCCCGCGGGCGTCCCCGTGATCGCGGACGGCGGCATCCAGTACTCCGGGGACATCTCCAAGGCCATCGCGGCCGGGGCGTCGACGGTGATGCTGGGCAGCCTGCTGGCCGGGACCGCCGAGTCCCCGGGTGAGCTGATCTTCGTGGGCGGCAAGCAGTTCAAGACCTACCGCGGGATGGGCTCGCTCGGCGCCATGCAGTCGCGCGGGACCACGAAGTCGTTCTCGAAGGACCGCTACGCGCAGGACGACGTGCTCAGCGAGGACAAGCTCGTCCCCGAGGGCATCGAGGGGCGCATCCCGTTCCGCGGGCCGCTCTCCTCTGTCGTGCACCAGCTCGTCGGCGGGCTGCGGTCCGGCATGGGCTACGCGGGGGCGCAGACGATCCCTCAGCTGCAGCAGGCGCAGCTGGTGCGGATCACCTCCGCGGGGCTCAAGGAGAGCCACCCGCACGACGTCACAATGACCGTCGAGGCCCCGAACTACGCCGCTCGCTAGCGCGTCCGGGGGACCGTCTACCCTGGTCACCCGTGCGTGACCTCGTGGAGATCGGGATGGGCCGAGAGGCCCGTCGGGCCTACGACCTGAGCCAGGTCGAGATCGTTCCTTCCCGCCGGACGCGGAGCTCGAAGGAGGTCTCGACCGCCTGGCAGCTGGATGCCTACCAGTTCGAGATCCCTCTCGTGACGCATCCGACGGACGCCGTGGTGTCCCCGGCGACGGCAGCGGCCGTCGGCAAGCTGGGCGGGCTCGCGGTGCTGAATGCGGAGGGCCTCTGGGCCCGGCACGCGGACGCAGAGGGCGCGCTCGCCCGGGTGGTCGAGGCCGCGGACTCCGACGACCCGTCGGCCGCCATCCGCGTCCTGCAGGAGCTGCACGCCGCGCCCATCCAGCCGGACCTGCTGGCCGAGGCGCTGGCCACCGTGCGGAACGCCGGGGTCACGGTCTCGGCGCGGGTCAGCCCGCAGCGGGCCCGCGAGCTCACCCCGATGCTGCTCGCCGGCGGCGTCGAGATCCTCGTCGTGCAGGGCACGATCATCTCGGCCGAGCACGTCGCGGTGGGTGCGGCCGGGGACGAGCCGCTCAACCTGAAGGACTTCATCAACTCCCTGGACGTCCCGGTCGTCGCCGGCGGCGTGGGGGACTACCGCACCGCGATGCACCTCATGCGCACGGGCGCCGCGGGCGTCATCGTCGGCTACGGCCAGGCGACCGCGACCACGACGGACGACATCCTGGGCATCGGTGTCCCGATGGCCACCGCGATCGTCGACGCCGCCGCGGCCCGCCGGGACTACCTGGACGAGACCGGCGGCCGCTACGTCCACGTCATCGCGGACGGCGGCATCGGCGGCTCCGGGGACATCGCGAAGGCCATCGCCTGCGGTGCGGACGCCGTCATGCTCGGCGAGCAGCTCGCGGACTCCGCGGAGTCCCCGGCCGAGGGCCTCTACTGGACCTCCGCCGCCGCGCACCCGTCGCTCCCGCGCTCGGAGGTCACCGGGTTCGCGCAGAGCGACCGCTCCCTCGAGCAGGTGCTCTTCGGCCCGTCGAGCACGCCGTACGGCACGGTCAACCTGTTCGGCGCGCTGCGCCGCGCGATGGCCAAGACCGGCTACAGCGACCTCAAGGAGTTCCAGCGGGTCGGGCTCACCGTCCGCGGCTGACAGATCCCTTTACCTGCGCCTTCTGTACCGGAAGCCAGGTCGGAGGGGGTAGCTCCGACCTCCTGCGGTCGCATGGCGGTCGCGGCGGTCAGCTTCCGCTCCGCCGTGCGCTCGGCAACGGCAGCGTCCGAGGCGGTACCGAGGGCGTCGGAGGTTACGTGGGGGCCTCAGCCGAACCGCCTCCCAGTGCCCCGACTCCGAACGGCGTGTCGATCCAGCTCAGCGGCACGGCTCCCCTTCTTCACGGGCGCCCATTGCACCGTCCACAGGCCGCGAACGGCCGAAGCGTGCAATGACATCCTGCCCCGACCGGTCGTTGCTGTAGACGGGCGCTGTAAAGCGTGTCATAGCGGCGTAGTGACCGAGTCCAAGTGGTCCAGAAATGAATGCGATGACCGGCGGAATTCGGTCGACTCCACTCGTTCGCCGGCACGCCTCGCTGGTAGACACCCGAACGGGGGTGCAGCACGATGACCAATGAGCAGTGGTTGTTTCTCATTCTGGGCCTTCTCGGGGGTCTCTATTGCGGGACGTACCTGGGCAGGTGGTGGGCCGAGTTCAGGCGAGCGAGCTTCGATATGGATCGCATCTGGAACTCACGCAAGAACTATCGCGATGGGTAGCGGGCGAAGACGAGCAGGATCAGGGGTATCAACGGCCCGGTCGGGGCCTCAGCACCGCGTCCGGGCCCGCCTCACCGGCCGCGTGTGACGCGTCATCCGGCGCGTCCCGGGAATTGAGGACGGAAACCGGCCGCAGTGCCGAGCACCGTGAGGTCATGACGAACACGACCCTGCAGGCCTACCTCGGTTACCGGGACGCTCCCGCCGCGATCGAATGGCTCGGCCGCGCCTTCGGTTTCACGGCGACGATGACGATCCCGGACGGCCACGGCGGCGTCGCCCATGCGGAGCTCCGGCTGGGCGACGCCGTGGTCGCCGATGGTGGTGTGCATCTCGTCGGCCGCCGCCTGCTCCGGGGAGCCGGGGCCCGGGTGGCCGGCTCGCTCGCCGGGTGGGAGCGTGCTCACCGCCGCGCCGCTCCTGCTCGTCGAAGGTCCGACCGGCTCCCGACCGGGGTGCGGCAACGCGTCGCCGGGCGGAGCCGGACCGGGTGAGCCCGGATGGTCGTGCGATCTCCTGTTCCGGCCGCGTACGCGTAGGCCCATCGTGACCGTCGCTCCGCCCGCGACACGGCATCCCGGTGGCGGATCACAGTCGGCCGCGAGGGCGTCACCTGATCCATGCGAGCGGCACCTGACGACGGCAGGGGACGCCCTGCCGTCACGCTCGCGGCGACCGGCGCGGCCGGGAGCGGATGCGACGAGCAGGTGGCGGGTACCCGGCGTTTACCCTGGACCCGTGGAAACCCCCACCGTCCTCGTTGTCGACTACGGCGCCCAGTACGCCCAGCTCATCGCCCGCCGCGTGCGCGAGGCGCAGGTCTTCTCGGAGATCGTGCCGGCCGGCACGTCCACCGAGGAGATCGTCGGGCGTCACCCCGCCGCCGTCATCCTGTCCGGCGGCCCCTCAAGCGTGTACGCGGAGGACGCGCCCGCGGTCGATCCCGCCCTGTTCGAGGCCGGGATCCCGGTGTTCGGCATGTGCTACGGCTTCCAGGCCATGGCGCAGGCCCTCGGCGGGGACGTCGCGCATGACGGCACCCGCGAGTACGGCCGCACCGAGGTGCGCGTCGCGGACGACGCGGGGGTGCTGCACGACGGGCTCCCCGCGCAGCATCCGGTCTGGATGAGCCACGGGGACTCCGTGGTCCGCGCGCCGGAGGGCTTCACGGTCACGGCGTCGACGGACCGGGTGCAGGTCGCGGGGTTCGAGGACACCGAGCGGCGGCTGGCCGGCGTGCAGTACCACCCCGAGGTCGGGCACTCGCCGCACGGCCAGGAGGTGCTGCGCCGGTTCCTGCACGAGATCGCGGGCATCACGCCGGACTGGACGACGTCGTCGATCATCGACGAGACGGTCGCCGCGGTGCGCGAGCAGATCGGCGACGGGCGCGCGATCTGCGGGCTCTCCGGCGGGGTGGACTCCGCGGTGGCGGCCGCGATCGTGCAGCGCGCCATCGGCGACCGGTTGACCTGCGTGTTCGTGGACCACGGGCTGCTGCGGGCGGGGGAGCGGGAGCAGGTGGAGCGGGACTTCGTCGCCGCCACCGGCGCGAAACTGCACACCGTCGACGCCGAGGAGCGCTTCCTCAAGGCGCTGGCCGGGGTCACGGACCCGGAGGAGAAGCGGAAGATCATCGGCCGCGAGTTCATCCGGGTGTTCGAGGCCGCGACGGCCGAGGTCGCCGCGGAGGAACACGTCGGGTTCCTGGTGCAGGGCACGCTGTACCCGGACGTCGTCGAGTCCGGCGGCGGGGCCGGCACGGCCACGATCAAGAGCCACCACAACGTCGGCGGGCTGCCGGACGACATCGAGTTCGCCCTGGTCGAGCCGCTGCGGGCGCTGTTCAAGGACGAGGTCCGCAAGGTCGGCGCCGAGCTGGGCCTGCCCGAGACGATCGTCCAGCGCCAGCCCTTCCCCGGGCCCGGCCTGGGCATCCGGATCATCGGCGCGGTCGACGCCGAGCGGCTCGAGACCCTGCGCGCGGCGGACGCCATCGCCCGCGAGGAGCTCACCCTCGCCGGCCTGGACAACACCATCTGGCAGTGCCCGGTCGTGCTGCTCGCGGACGTCCGCAGCGTGGGCGTGCAGGGCGACGGCCGCACCTACGGCCACCCGGTCGTCCTGCGGCCCGTCAGCTCCGAGGACGCGATGACGGCGGACTGGACCCGGGTGCCCTACGAGGTCCTGGAACGGATCTCGACCCGGATCACGAACGAGGTGGCCGAGGTCAACCGGGTCGTCCTGGACGTCACGAGCAAGCCGCCGGGCACCATCGAGTGGGAGTAGCGGCTCCGCCCGCCTGAACGACGGAAACCACTTTCACGCCGGAATCCGGCGTGAAAGTGGCTTTCCAGCCCGGTATCGGGGTCAGCGGCGGCGCAGGCTCGCCAGGAGCAGCACCAGGCCGAGGAGGACCGCGCCGCCCGCGAGGAGCCAGCGGGGGTCGAAGGCCTGCAGGTCCGGGGCCTGGCCCAGGAACCCCGAGCCCGCGATCCCCAGGCTGGCCAGCCCGACGATCAGGGTGAGCAGGTCCGGCATCCGCCGGCGCTTCTCGATGGGGCCGCCGTCGCTCCCGGGGGACCCGACGCCGGGGGTCTCGAACTCAGCCACGGTGCACCTCCACCGAGCCCAGGCCGGCGTTCAGGGTCAGCTCGATCGGCCGGCCGGAGCGGACGCCGTCCGCGCCGAGGTCGTCGGTCACCGCGACCGTCGCGTCCGGACCGCTCTCGCCACGGTCCCCGAACCGGACGTCGCCGGTACCGGCGTGTGCCCGGACGGTGAGGTCCGCGTTCTCCGGGACCAGCACCTCGATCGCGCCGGTGCCCACGTCCGCGGAGGTGCGGATGGGGGTGGCGGCCGTGCCGGGCGCGGCGGTGAGGTCGACGCCGCGCAGGTCCAGCGCGATCGACCCGACGGCCCGCGAGTAGTTCGGCAGTACGTCGGCGGCGGTCCGCGGGGCCACCTGCGTGTCCCCCACCCCGCCCCGGACGTCCAGGCCGCGGGTCGACGAGGTGACGGCCAGCGAGCCCCAGGTCAGCAGGGCGAGGATCAGCGCGAACGGGATCAGGCCCCGGCCGGCCCGGCGGAACGCCCCGACGACGAGCCCCGCCCCGACGATCGCGAGCATCGTCGCGAACACCGCGGGCAGCCCGATCAGGCCCGGGCCGAGCAGCACCACGATCCCGGCGATGCCGCCGCCGAGCACGGCCAGCCCGAGGGTGACGGGGGTCAGCTTCGAGCGCGGCGGCAACGGCGCGGGCACGACCGGGCCGGGCTCGGGCAGGTCCCACGCGAAGGGTGCGGCGCCAAGCGGGTCCCAGGCCGGCGGCACGGCCTGCGCGGAGGCGTCCTCGCCGTCCACGGGGCCGCCGGCGCCGGGTGCCTCGCCCGCGGCCGCCGAGGTGCCCGCCGAGCGCTCGAACGCCCGCTGCCCGCGGCTGCGGTGCAGCAGGAAGAGCAGCCCCCCGACCACCACCAGCGGCAGGATGATGTCGGTGTGGGTGAAGAAGAGCGCGACCGCGGCGGCCAGCGCGATGACCAGCGCGACCTTCACCGCGGGGCTCATCGCGCCCGTCGGAGCTTTGGACCCCGGCATCCCGACGGTCGCGCCGTCGGCCGGGTCGTCCTCCGCCGCGGCGGGCAACAGCAGCCAGCCGAGGGCGTAGAGGACCAGCCCGACGCCGTAGAAGGCGGAGACCACGAGGCCCACCCTCACCAGCACCGGGTCGATGTCGTAGCGGCGGGCGATCGCGGAGGCGACGCCGGCGACCTTGCGGTCACGCCGCGGCCGCGCCGGGCGCGTCTCCCACATCTCCCGCAGAGTCGTCTGCACGTCCGTCCCGTTCATGTCGTCCAGCGTGGGCCGGGCACGGGCCCACGGTATCGGGGACGCCCCTGAGGCGACCCCCGGTTCGTCCCCGATCCCCGGTCTTGTCCCGCGTGTGACGATGGTCGGGTGAATACACCGGCCGTCGCCCCCCGGGCGACCCTGACCCGACGCCGTTCCGGGCGGGTCGTCGCGGGCGTCGCCGGCGGCGTGGCCGACCACCTCGGCATCCCCGTCCTCTGGGTGCGCACCGCCTTCATCCTGCTGGCCGCCGCGAACGGGGCGGGCGTGATCGCCTACGCGCTGCTGTGGATGTTCGTGCGCCAGGAGGCCGTCGACGTCCGGCGCACCGTCGGCCGCACCGAGCGCCAGCAGGCGTTGGGCCTGGCCGCGCTCGCGCTGGGCGTCGGGCTCGCGGCGGCGGCGCTGAACAACTCGGTCGTCGGCTGGATCGTCGGGCCGCTGGGCGTCGCGGCCGTCGGGGTCGCGGTGGTCTGGCGGGAGGCCGACGAGGCCCAGCGCCGGCGGTGGGCGGTCGGCGCGCGAGCCGGGGTGCTCGGCATGGGCGGCGGGGGTGGCCGCGCGATGGTCGTCCGGGTCGTCGCGGGTGTGCTGTTCGTCGCGGCCGGGATCGCGGTGTTCCTGCTCGGCCAGCTCAACCTCGGGCAGTTGCAGTTCGGCGTGCTGGCGGTGCTCGCCACGGTCGTCGGCATCGCGGTGCTGACCGTGCCGTGGTGGGTGCGGCTGGTCCGAGAGCTCGGCGAGGAACGCCGGGAGCGGATCGTCGAGTCCGAGCGCGCGGAGATCGCGGCCCACCTGCACGACTCGGTGCTGCAGACCCTCGCGCTCATCCAGCGCCAGGCGGCGGACCCGCGCGAGGTGCAGCGCCTCGCCCGCGGCCAGGAACGCGAGCTGCGGAACTGGCTCTACGGCCCCACCGGGTACGGCCGCGGCGGGACGAAGGTCGCCACCCTCGACGAGCAGCTCTCGGTCGCCCTCGGCGCCGCGGCCGCCGAGGTGGAGGACACCTACGCGGTCACGGTGAACCCGGTGTTCGTCGGGGACGCCCCGCTCGACGACGCTCTGCGCGCCCTCGTGCTCGCCGCGCGCGAGGCGATCGTCAACGCCGCGAAGCACGCCGGGGTCGGCGAGATCAGCGTGTACGTCGAGGTGGAGTCATCGGGGGACGACACCGCCGACGGCCGCCCGGACGAGGACGCCGTGGTGCACGTGTTCGTCCGGGACCGGGGCAAGGGCTTCGACCCGGATACGGTCCCCGAGGACCGGCACGGCCTCGCGGACTCGATCCGCCGGCGGGTGGAACGCCACCACGGCTCGGTCCGGCTGCGCAGCGCGCCGGGCGAGGGCACCGAGGTGCACCTGGCCATCCCGATCGGCCGGGGGGACGATAGGCGGGACGAGTCGGTGCCCGCGCCGAACGACGAGCACGAGGACGCGCGATGACCGAGACCACGCCCACCGACTCCGACGCGCCGATCCGGGTCTTCCTGGTCGACGACCACGGCCTCTTCCGCTCCGGCGTGCGTGCCGAGCTGGACCGCGGCGTCGCCGGGACACCCGCGATCGAGGTCGCCGGCGAGGCCGGCTCCGTCGAGGAGGCGGTGGCCGGGATCGCGCACCTGCGCCCGGACGTCGTGCTGCTGGACGTGCACATGCCGGACGGCGGAGGCGCCGAGGTGCTGCGCCGGGTCCGCCCGCAGCAGCCGGACGTCGTGTTCCTCGCGCTGAGTGTGTCCGACGCGGCCGAGGACGTCATCGCCGTCATCCGGGCCGGTGCGCGGGGCTACGTCACCAAGACGATCTCCGCGACCGAGCTGGGTGGCGCCGTGCGCCGGGTGAAGGCCGGGGATCCGGTGTTCTCGCCGCGGCTGGCGGGGTTCGTGCTGGATGCGTTCTCGGACCGCCCGGGCGCGGCACCCGCCGTCGACCCGGAGGTGGACCTGCTGACCCGCCGGGAGCGGGACGTCCTGCGTCTGCTCGCCCGCGGCTACGCCTACAAGGAGATCGCCGGGGAGCTGTTCATCTCGGTGAAGACGGTGGAGACGCACGTGTCGAGCGTGCTGCGGAAGACGCAGCTGTCGAACCGGTACGAGCTGTCCCGCTGGGCGTCCGACCGCCGGCTGGTCTGAGCCACGCCCGACCGGGCGTGGCTCAGGGCCGGGCTACTCCCGGCCGAGCGCGCCGCCGAGGGCCTTCGCCGTGTTCCCCACGACGGACTCCGGCTGCGCGGACCCGTCGTCCGAGGTGCCGAGCAGCGAGCCCGTCACCGGCGCGACAGCGTCCTGCACCGGCTTCGAGAGCGGCGCGGTGAGGTTCGTGACCGGCGCGGCGAGCCGGTCGACCGTGCGCGTCACCGGACCGGAGATCGGGGCCACCGCCTTCGCCAACGGCTGCGACACGGGCCGGAGGGTGTCCGTCAGCGGCTTCACGGTGCCCTGCGAGGCCTGCCGCAGCGTCTCGGTGACGGGCTTCGCGGCGCTCGCGACGGGCGCCAGGACCTTGTCGGTCGTGGGCTTCAGCGCCTTGCCCGCGGTGTCCAGCGTGGACGTGACCGGGGCGGTGACGGCATCGACGGTGTTCGTGACGGGCGCGACGACCTGCCGGCCGACCGTCTGCGTCGCCTGGCCGACCGGGCCGGCGGGCCGGCTCGCCCCGGGTGCGGGAGCCGCGG
>NZ_JAODNI010000007.1 GCF_025465255.1 Pseudonocardia sp. | reverse complement strand
CGCCGCGCGCAGCCGCCCGCCGAGGGCCTGACCCGCCCGGTGCACGGGCGCCCGCAGCAGGGCCGTGCGGTGCAGCCGCCGGCCAGGCCGACGGCGATGATGCCCCGCTCGTCCGTCGAGCGTCCGCCCTTCCGTCCGCCGGCGTCGGACCGGCCCGTCGCGCTGCCGCGGCAGCCGCGCCCACCCAAGCGCCGCAACTGGCGCCGTCGGATCACCGTCGCGATCGCCCTGATCCTGGTGGCGTTCATCGGGTTCGGCGTCTACCTGGACCAGAACCTGCAGCGCGTGGCGGCCCTGCCCGCGGACAGCGCCGCGACGTCGTCGGGCACGAACTGGCTGATCGTCGGCTCGGACAGCCGCGCGGGGCTCTCGGCCGAGGATGAGGTGAACCTGGCCACCGGCGACGCCGCGGGCCAGCGCACGGACACGATCATGCTGGTGCACACCGGCAGCTCGGGTTCAGTGCTGGTCAGCCTGCCGCGGGACTCCTACGTGCCGATCGCCGGGCACGGCAGCAACAAGCTCAACTCCGCGTACGCGTTCGGCGGGCCGCAGCTGCTCATCGGCTCCGTCGAGGCGGCGACCGGGCTGAAGATCGACCACTACGCCGAGATCGGGTTCGGGGGCTTCGTCGGCGCGGTCGACGCCGTGGGCGGCATCACGATGGACATCCCCGAGGCGATCAAGGACCCCAAGGCGGGCCTGGACATCCAGGCGGGCACCCAGGATCTCGACGGCACGACGGCGCTGGGCTACGTCCGCACCCGCGCCACGGCCAGCTCGGACTTCGGCCGGGTCGCCCGGCAGCGTGCGCTGCTCTCGGCCCTGATCGCGAAGGCGACCAGCCCGAGCACCCTCGTCAACCCGTTCCGGCTGGTCCCGCTGGCCAACGCGATGACCGGCACCATCACTGTCGACAACAGCGACCACATCTGGAACGTGGCCTCGCTGGGCCTCGCGCTGCGCGGGGTGTCCGGCGGGGGCGGCGTCGCGACGACGGTGCCCGTGGGCTCGACGCCGAACGTCGGCGGCCAGTCCGTGGTCCGCTGGGACAAGACCCGGGCGAGCAGCCTCTTCGGGTCCCTGCAGAAGGACGTCACGCCGCCGGAGTCCGCCCTCGGCCCGTGACGCGTGCGGCCGCGCCGCGGGCGGTCAGGCGGTGCGACGCTTGCGGGTGGTGGCGGGCTTCTTCTCCGGCGTGTCGTCGTCCGTGGACTCTGCGGCCTTCTTCGCCGCCGGTTTGCGGGGGGCCGGTTTGCGGGCCGCGGGCTTCTTCGCCGGGGCCGGCTCGTCCTCGGCCTTCGCCGACGAGGCGGACGTGCCCGACTTCTGCGCTGCCGCGCCCTTCGCCGCCTCGACGCTTTGCTGCAGCGCGGTCAGCAGGTCCGTCATCGAGTCCTCACCGTCGTCCGACGACTTCTCGGCGACCGGCGCGGGCCGCGTCGCCCCGCTGGACTTCTTCGACTCGATCAGCTCGACGACCGCGTCCCGGTACTCGTCCTGGAACTGGGCGGGATCGAAGTCCGCGCCCAGGCTCTCGACCAGCGACGCGGCCATCTTCTGCTCCTGCGGACGCAGCTCCACGTCCGCGTCGAGGATGTCGAAGTCCGGCTCGCGGACCTCGTCCGGCCAGAGCATCGTCTGCAACACGATGGCCTTGTTCCGCACCCGGAGCAGCGCGATGCTCTCCCGCTGCCGCAGGGCGACCTTCACCACGGCCATCCGGTCCGTCTCCTTGAGCGCCTCGCGCAGCAGCGCGTAGGGCTTGGCGGCCTTCGTCTCCGGCTCGAGGTAGTAGCTCTTGTCGAACAGGAGCGGGTCGATCTGGTCCGCGGGGACGAACTCGATGACGTCGATCTCGTGGCCGCTCGCGACGGGCAGCGAGTCGAGGTCGTTCTCGTCGAGCGTGATCAGCTCGCCGTCCTCGGTCTCGTAGCCCTTCACGATGTCCGCGTAGTCGACCTCCTCGCCGCACACCGAGCACGTCCGCTTGTACTTGATCCGCCCGCCGTCGACGCCGTGCACCTGGTGGAACCGCACGTCGTGGTTCGTCGTCGCCGAGTACAGCTTGATCGGTACGCTGACCAGCCCGAAGGACACCGCGCCACTCCACATCGCGCGCATGGCACGTGTCTCCTCTCGACCGGTCGCTCTCCGTAGGACCCCGGAAGTGACAGCATGACGGTGTGCAGCCCATGCTCGCCACCCCAGGAGGCCTCCCGACCGGCCCCGAATGGGTCTACGAGGTCAAGTGGGACGGCATGCGGGTGCTCGCCGAGGTCACCGACGGTGTGCTCCGGCTACTCACCCGGACCGGCCGGGACGTCACCGCGAACTTCCCCGAGTTCGCCGTGATCGCGGACCTGGCCCCGGACGTGCTGCTCGACGGCGAGGCCGTCCTGCTCGACGACGGCGTGCCCAGCTTCGCGGCCCTCGCCGAACGCCTGCACGGCCCGGTCAGCCCGGCCCGCGCCGCCGCGCGCCCGGCCACGCTGATGGTCTTCGACGTCATGCGGCTCTACGGCGTCCCCCTGCTGGACCGCCCGCTGGACGAGCGTCGCGCGACCCTCGAACGCATGGACGTCGACCCGCTGCCCACCGTCGAGCTGTCCCCGCTCTACACCGACGGGGGAGCGCTGTTCGAGGCCACCGCGCGGCGCGGCATGGAGGGCGTGGTCGCCAAGCTCAAGGAGAGCCCGTACCGGCCGGGCCGGCGCAGCCCGAGCTGGGTGAAGGTGACCCACCGGCACACCCAGACATGCCTGGTCGGCGGCTGGCAGCAGGAGCGGCCGGGCCGGTCCGGACGCATCGCGACGCTGCTGCTCGGCGTCCCGGACGGGGGCCGGCTGGAGTTCGCCGGCCGGGTCTGTGCGGGCCTCGACGGGGCGGCCGTGCAGCGCGTGCTCGCGGACCTGCTGGGCGACGCGGCCGTGGAGACGTCCCCGTTCAGCGACCGGCTGCCGCGCGTCGACTCCGCGGGCGCGCGATGGTGCGACCCGCTCGTCGCGGTCGAGGTCGCGCACCTGGGCTGGACGGCCACGGGCCGGCTGCGCCAGCCCGTCTTCCGGGGCGTGCGCGCGGACGTGGACCCGGCGGAGATCCGCCGCGAGGGCGTCCCGTGACCGCGCTGGGTGATCACCCGATTCCGCTGAGCGAGCCGGGGCGGCGTCACCTGTCCGATCGGTCCGCCTGTGGCCGGGCGGCTGGCCCCTGACCGGGCACGGGGTGTTGGATGTGCCCGCAGGGGTCGATGCTCGAGAAGGGGGCACCACCGTGGATTTCGACGCACTCAAGGGGCAGGCCGAGAAGCTGCTCGACGAGCACGGCGGGACGGTCGAGGACCTCGCCGAGAAGGCCGGCGAGTTCGTCAAGGGCAGGTTCGGCCACGAGGACCAGGTCGACATGGTCGTCGACAAGATCAAGGACTTCGTCCCGGACACACCGGCGGCCGCTCCGCACGCACAGGCCTGATCCCCCCTCCTCGGGGTCCCGGGCCGATCAGGCCGAGCGGACCCCACCTCTCCTACGGTGGTGTCGATGACGATCATGCTGACCTGGCAGGCCGACGGCCGGCCCGGCCTCGAGGGCACCCGCCTGCTCCCCGCCTCCACGGGCCGGGGCTTCCGGGCCCTGAGCCGGATGGTGCTGCCCTCCCCGGAGGGCGACCTGACGGCGTCCTACAGCGTCTCGGTGGCCGAGGACGGCACGCTGGCCCGGCTGACCCTGAGCTCCGCGACGGCGGAGCGGGAGCGCCACTTCACGGCGAACCGCACGGACGACAACTGCTGGTTGCTCGACGACGGTTCCGGCGCCACGCGCAAGGAGTACGAGGCGGTCGACGTCGACGTGGCCTTCAGCCCGCTGTTCGCGTCGCTGCCGATCCGGCGCCTGGCCCTGCACCGCGACGCCGGGGACCACGAGGTCCCGGTGGTGCAGGTGTCGCTCCCGGACATGGACGTCCAGCTCGTCACGCGGCGGTACCGGACCGTCCGCACGGTCGGCGAGGACGGCACGGCGGTGGTGGCGTGCTCGGCCGGGGGCGGCGGCGAGGTCGAGATCGTCGTCGATGCGGACGGGTTCGTGATCTCCTACCCGGGTGTGGCGGCGCGGTTCGCGGAGGCTCCGGCCTCGCCGGTCGCCGGCTGAGCGCGGTCGCGAGCCGAGGAGCCGGACTCAGGCCTTCCAGCCGGAGACGACGTCTCCGCGGCGGCCGATCTCGCGCAGCTCGGCGAGTGCGTCCGGCCCGTCGAGGGAGACCTCGAGGCCCAGCGGCTCCCGGGTCGACGCCCAGCGCTGACGGGCGGCGTACCCGGCGTTGACGGTCGCGGCGAGCCCGCCGGTGGAGGCGAGCGCGCCGCGCATCACGCCGAGCCGGCCCAGGGCCTCGTCGACCGCCGCGAGCAGCGCGTTGCGGTTGCCCTCGCACATCGCGAGGACCAGCTCCGGACGTGTGCCCGCGACCCGGGTGCCGTCGGCGAACGAGCCGGCGGAGAGCGCCAGGGGCAGGTCGTCGTCCGGTTCGCCGGCGCCCACGGCCGCCAGCACCGCGGCGAGCAGGTGCGGCAGGTGGGAGATCTTCGCGACGGCGAGGTCGTGCTCGTCGGACGCCGCGGGGACGACCCGGGAGCCGCACTCCCAGGCCAGCTCCGCGACGTCCTTGAAGACTTCCAGGTCCGCGCCGTCGTCCGCGACCACGACCCACGCGGCACCCCGGAACAGCCCGGCGTCGCCGGCCGGCCAGCCGGACTCGGCGGTGCCCGCCATCGGGTGTCCGCCCACGTACCGGGCGTGCGGCGCGTAGGTGGCGACGGCGTCCGCCACCGCGACCTTGACGCTCACCGCGTCCGTCAGCCGCACCGTGGGCGCGACGTCGTCGATCCGGGCGAGCACGCCCTCGACGGCGGGCAGCGGGACGGCGAGCACGACCAGCGCGTCGTCCTTCGTGGCCCGGCGCAGGGCGGCGTCGAGATCGGTAATGACGTCGAACCCGTCCGCGACGGCCGCCGCGGCCGTCTCCTCGGACGCGGCGGCGCCGTAGACGTCCCGCCCGGCGGCCTTCGCGGCCCGCATCAGCGATCCGCCGATCAACCCGGTCCCGACGACGCATACGGCTCGCATGAGGCTGCATTCTGCCCGTGCGCGGTACGTGGTGCTCCGGCACCACGTACCGCTCACGACCGGGTGATCGCTCCGGCGACGCGCAGGATGCCGCGCTCCTCCAGGTCCACGCCGACGAGCTGGATCCCGGCCGGGAGCTCGCCCGCGGGCAGCGGCGCGGGCACGGAGAGGGCGGGCCAGCCCGTCAGGTTGAACGGCGAGGTCAGGCTCAGCATCGACGGCCGGACCGGGGTCCCGTCGACCTCGTCCGCGCCGATCGGGGTCGCCCGGAGCCGGGTGGTCGCGCTGATCAGCACGTCCATGCCCGCGACGGCCTCGCGCAGCGCGGCACCCAGCCGGCGCCGCGCCCGCTGCGCCTCGACGTAGGCGTACGCGGGCTGGTCCGCGACCGCGAGCAGTCGCTCGGCGGTGGCGGGCTGGTAGTCCGCGCGGCGCTCGGCGAGCCACGTCCGGTGGGTCGCGTACGCCTCGCCGCCGACGATCCGCGCGTAGGCCGCCGCGAGCTCCTCGATCATCGGGGTGCGGATCTCGAAGATCTCCGCGCCCGCCTTCTCCAGCGTCCGCACGGCGTCCGCGACCGCGCCGGCGAGCACCGGGTCCACTGCCTGCCAGAACTCGTCGACCAGCACGCCGACGTGGGTCCCGCGCACGCCCGGCTGCTGGATCCCGCCGCCGGTGCCGTCCGGCCGGGACAGCACGTCCCACGCGACCGACGCCGAGTGCACGTCCGACGCGAGCAGCCCGACGGTGTCCAGGCTCTCGGCCAGTGGGAACACCCCGTCCGCGGAGAGCGTGCCGAACGCAGGCTTGAGCCCGACGACCCCGCACAGCGCGGCCGGGGTGCGCACGCTCGCGCCGGTGTCCGTGCCCAGCGCGAGCGGCAGGTGCCCCGCCGCGACGGCGGCGGCCGAGCCCGACGACGAGCCGCCGGTGATCCGGGTGCGGTCGTGCGGGTTGAGCGCGGGGCCGGTCGCGGAGACGTCCCCGGTGGGGCCGTAGGCGAACTCGTGGGTGTGCAGCTTGGCGACGATCACCGCGCCCGCCTCGCGCAGGCGGGCGACGACCGGGCCCTCGCTCGTCGCGGCGGGGGCGTCGGCGAGGACGTTCGAGCCGGCCCGGGTCGGGAGGCCGACCACGTCGAACAGGTCCTTCACGCCGACGGCGACGCCGTGCAGCGGGCCGCGCCACTCGCCGCGGCGCAGCTCGGCGGCGCGCTCCTCCGCCGTCGCGATCGCGGACTCGTCGAGCAGGACGACGGCGTTGTGCTCGTCGGCGCGCAGCCGCTCGAGGGTGTCCCGGACGTGCTCGACGGGCGAGAGCTCGCCGGAGCGGAGGGCGAGGGAGAGGTCACGCAGGCTCATACGACCCATACTTCACTCACCTCCGGCCTTCCCCTCACATCAGGTGGTGCAGCGCGAGGCCCGCGTAGAGCGCGACGCCGGGGACCATCGCCGCCTCGTCGAAGGTCACTCGGTTGGAGTGGTTCGGCGCGGCGCCCAGCGGGTCCGCGCCGGGGCTGCAGGCACCGAGGAAGGCCAGCGCGCCGGGGACCCGTTCGAGGACGTACGCGAAGTCCTCCGCACCCATGATCGGCGTCGGCATCGTGGCGACCTTCCGGGCGCCGAACAGCCGGGTGGCGAGGTCGCCGAGCGTGGTGGCGGCGGCCGGGTCGTTGACCGTGACCGGGTAGCCGGGCTCGATGTCGACGCGGGCGGTGCAGTCGTGGGCGAGCGCGGTGTGCCGGCAGACCCGGCGGATCTCCTCGCGCAGGGCCAGCCGGACCGGCTCGGACATCGTCCGCAGCGTGCCCTCGAGCTCGGCGGTCTCCGGGATGATGTTGTTCGTGGTCCCGGCGGTGATCCGGGCGATCGTCAGGACCGCCGGCTGATGCGTGTCGACCTTGCGGGTCATCATCGTCTGCAGCGCGCCGACCATCGCCGCGGCCGCCGGCACGGGGTCGACGGCGTCGTGCGGGGCCGAGGCGTGCCCGCCCCGCCCCACCACGGTGACCCGCAGGACGTCCGCCGCCGCCATGATCGGCCCCGGACGGGTGTGCACCTCCCCGGACGGCAGCGTGGCGCTGATGTGCAGGGCGTAGGCCGCCTTGGGCAGGCCCGCGGGGCCGTGCCGGTCCAGCAGGCCGTCGGAGATCATGTGCCGGGCGCCGTGGAAGCCCTCCTCACCCGGCTGGAACATGAAGAGCACGCGCCCGCCGAGGTCCTCCCGGTGGTTCGCCAGCACCCGGGCAGCCGAGGCGAGCATCGCGACGTGGGTGTCGTGCCCGCAGGCGTGCATCGCGCCGTCGGTCTTCGAGCGGAACTCGACGGCGGTGTCCTCCTGCAACGGCAGTGCGTCCATGTCCGCGCGCAGCAGGACCGTCGGCCCGGGCCGGCCGCCCTCCAGGACGCCGACGACCGAACTGACCTCCCGGCCCAGGTGGAGGCGCAGGGGGAGGTCCGCCAACTCGGTCAGGATCGCGTCCCGGGCGACGGGCAGGTCGAGGCCGATCTCGGGTCGGCGGTGGAGGGCGCGGCGCAGCGCGACCGTGCGCGGCTGGACCCGCCTGGCCTCCGCGGCGAGCCCCGACAGGACCGCTGCGAGCAGCGTGGCGGAGCGGCTGTCGGAGGAGGCCATGAGACGATCCTGACATTCGCCGGATTGTGGTTTGTACCACAGTCGGCTCTGGGCTTACCGTAGGTCCCATGCCGGTGCAGAGTGTGAAGGCCCCCGCGGAGGTGCGGGACCAGCCCCTGCCCGGATTCGCTGTCGCGGCGATCCGGGAGGAGGGACGGTGGCGCTGTGCGCGACTGGACCCCGAGGCCCTGGTCGATCTGGACACAGCGATCACGGAGCTCCGGGGGCTGCGTTCCACGGGCGCCGTCATCGGGCTGCTGGACGTCGACGACGAGTTCTTCATCCTCCTCCGGCCCACGCCGGGCGGGGTGTCGCTGATGATGTCGGACGCCGTCGCGGCCCTGGACTACGACGTCGCCGCGGACGTGCTGGACCTGCTGCGCGTCGAGCTTCCACCGGACGAGGACGCCCTGGACGACGACCCGTGGCCCGAGGGCGACCTGTCGATCTGCGCAGACCTCGGCCTGCCCGCGGACGAGCTGGAGGTCCTCGCCGGCGAGCTGGACCTCTACCCGGACGAGCAGCTCGCCGCGATCGGCCGTCGGCTGGGCTTCGGCGAGGCGCTCGCGGAACTCGTCGACTAGCGGCGCCTGCGGCGCCTGTGCGCGGAAACCGTTGCCGGAGCAGCGTTTTCCGCGCACGACCGCTGATGGCGCAGAATCGGCCCCGTGCTGACGGGTGCGAGCGACGAGGTGCTGCTCCGCCGTGCTCTCGTCCTGGCCGCGGAGGCCCCGCGGACCGGTGACGTCCCGATCGGCGCCGTGATCGTCGACGCCGACGGGGTGGAGCTCGCCGCGGCCCGCAACGCCCGCGAGGCCCTCGGCGACCCCACCGCCCATGCCGAGATCCTCGCGTTGCGCGCCGCGGCCGCACGGCGGGGCGAGTGGCGCCTCGAGGGCTGCACCCTGGCCGTCACCGTGGAGCCCTGCACGATGTGCGCGGGCGCGATCGGGCTGGCCCGCGTCTCCCGCGTCGTGTTCGGGGCCTGGGAGCCCAAGACGGGCGCCGCCGGCTCGCTCTGGGACGTCCTGCGGGACCGCCGGCTGACCCACCGGCCGGAGGTCGTGGGCGGGGTCTGCGCGCCGGAGGCCGCCGCGCTGATGGAGGAGTTCTTCGCGGGCCACCGCACGTAGTCTCGATCAGTGCCGAAGCCCTTCCAGCGGATCGCCGCCTACGTCGTGTGCGTCCGTGACGAGCAGGTCCTCCTCGCCCGCTGGATCAGCCCGGACGGCCCGCGCTGGACGCTCCCCGGCGGCGGCATCGACCACGGCGAGGACCCGCGGGACGCGGCCGTCCGGGAGGTCGACGAGGAGACCGGCTACGAGGTCGTCCTCGATGCCCTGCTCACCGTGGACTCCGTGCATCTCACGACTGGCCTCGACGGCAGGGCGATCGACCACCACGGCATCCGCGTCGTCTACGCCGCGCACGTCACGGGCGGCGAGCTGCGCTTCGAGATCGGCGGGAGCACGGACGAGGCCGCGTGGGTGGACCTCGCCGCGGTGGACGGCCTGACGCGGGTCGGCCTCGTCGACGTCGGGCTGGCGGCGTGGCGCGCGGCGGACCCGGCCCGGCACGCGGTGCTCCGGGACTGATCGCGCTGGTCAGAGCCGGTGGCCGTCCCCCGGCGAAGGTCGCGGGAGGGCTTCGGTAAAGTATCCGGCGGTAGCGTGTCCGAGCGGCCGAAGGAGCACGCCTCGAAAGCGTGTGAGGTGCAAGCCTCCGTGGGTTCAAATCCCACCGCTACCGCCAGCCTCACCAGGCGA
>NZ_JAODNI010000003.1 GCF_025465255.1 Pseudonocardia sp. | reverse complement strand
CGCGTTCGCCGCCGCGGCCGGGGTCGCCGGGCTGAGCTGGGCCGCCCAGCACTCGACGGTCACGGGTGCGGTCGTGGCCGCCGCGGCGGTCGGGCTGCTGGTCCCGTCGCTGCGCCGGCTCGTCCCGGTGGGGACGTTCCGGTCCCGGCCGGGCATCGCGGCCGTCGTCGCGGGTAGGGCGCTGATCGGCGGGGCGTTCTTCACCGTGAACGCGTTCCTGCCGCTGATCCTGACCGCGACGCACGGATGGTCCCTCCCGCTCGCGGGCGTGCCGCTGATCGTCGCGTCGCTGGGTTGGTCCTCGGCCGCGGCGTGGCAGGGCCGCCACCCCGACCTCCCGCGGCCGCGGCTGCTGCGGATCGGCTTCCTCGCGATCGCCGTGTCGACGGCCGGGTTGCTCCTCGTCGCCCCGGCCTGGGGGGTGGCGTGGCTGGCGCTGCCGTTCTGCGCGGTCGGCGGGGTCGGCATGGGCCTGGGCTTCTCGTCCCTGTCCTACCTGCTGCTGGCCCACTCCACCGGTGACGAGGTGGGCTTCCACTCCTCCGCGGGGCAGCTCGCGGACTCGCTGTCCCAGGCCGCGCTCGTCGGCGCGGGCGGCGCGCTGCTCGCCCTCCTCGCCTCCCCGGCGGCCGCGATGCCGATCCTGCTGGCCGTGCTGACGGTCCTCGCCCTCACGGGCGCTGCCGTGGCGGCCAGAACCGTGGCGTCCCGCACGAGATCCGCGCCGAGGAGTGAGCCAAGCCGGGCCGGGTATCGGCCTCCACCATGAGCGACGTACGGGAGCGGCTGCGGCGGGCCGCGGCGGACCGGTTCGACTGGGACCGGCTGACCGCCGACCAGTCCGCCGCGATGGAGGAGCTGGTCGGCGGGCGTGACGTGCTCGCCGTGCTGCCCACCGGCGCGGGCAAGTCCGCGATCTACCAGGTGCCGGCGCTGCTGCGGGACGGCCCCGCCGTCGTCGTGTCGCCGCTGCTCGCCCTGCAGCGGGACCAGCGGGAGGGGCTGGCCCTGCACGACGTGCCGGACGCGGTCGAGGTCAACTCCGCCCAGCGCGCCGCCGAGACGAAGAACGCGTGGGAGGCGTTCGCGAGCGGGGAGGCACGCTATCTCTTCCTCGCCCCGGAGCAGCTCGTGAAGGACGACGTCCTCGACCGGCTGCGGGCGGCCGGCGTCGGACTGTTCGTGGTCGACGAGGCCCACTGCGTCTCCGAGTGGGGCCACGACTTCCGGCCGGACTACCTCCGGCTCGGCTCGGTGATCGACCGGCTGGGGCACCCGCCGGTGGCCGCCCTGACCGCCACCGCCGCGCCCCCCGTGCGCGCGGACATCGTGGAGCGGCTCGGGCTGCGGGACCCGCGTGAGATCGTCGCGGGCTTCGACCGGCCGGAGATCCACCTCACCGCGCTCGTGTACGCGGACAAGGACCTCCGCCGCCGGGAGCTGCTGGAGCGGGTCGGCGAGCTGGACCTCCCCGGGCTCCTCTACACCGCGACGCGCAAGGAGGCCGAGGCGTACGCCGGGGACCTGGCGGCCCGCGGGTTCCGGGCGGCGGCCTACCACGCGGGGCTGCGCCGGGCCGTGCGCGACGAGGTGCACGAGGGGTTCCTCGCCGGCTCGCTCGACGTCGTCGCCGCCACCTCGGCGTTCGGCATGGGCATCGACAAGCCGGACGTGCGGTTCGTCCTGCACGCGGCCTCGCCCGGGTCACTCGACGCGTACTACCAGCAGATCGGCCGGGCGGGCCGGGACGGCCGGCCCGCTGTCGCGGAGCTGCACCACCATCACGACGACCTGCGGCTGCAGCGGTTCCTCACCGCCCACCGGCCCAAGCCGGCCGCACTGCGCGCCGTGTTGGACGCCCTGGCGGACGGGCCGAGGGCGGTGCGCGACCTCGGCGAGGCGGCGGGGCTGTCACCGGCCCGGCGGACCAACGCCGTCAACCTGCTCGAACAGGTGGGTGCCGTGCACACGTCCGGCGAGGGCCGGGTCTCCCTCGCCGGGGAGGCGCCCACGGAGCAGGCGGTGGAAGCGGCCGTCGCGGCGGCGGAGCGGCACCGCCGGCTCGTCCGTTCCCGGATCGACGTGGTCCGCGAGTACGCCGAGGCGACCGGCTGCCGCCGCCGTCACCTGCTCGGCTACTTCGGCGAGCAGCGGGACGAGGCGTGCGGCCACTGCGACACCTGCGAGCGGGGCACCGCGCAGGAGCACGTTCCCACCGACGACGACGGCCTGACCTCGAGCACACCGGTCCGGCACCCGAAATGGGGCGACGGCGTGGTGCTCTCGACCGAGGACGACCGGTTCACCGTGCTGTTCGACGACCACGGCTACACGACGCTCTCCCGGGACGTCGTGCGGGACAACGACCTGCTCGAGGTCCGCGAGAACGGGTGAGGTCCGGCAGGAGCCGGGTCCCTGCTCAGGTCGCGTCCCACAGGGCCGACACCACCGTCGCGACGTCCTTGGCCACGTCGAACACCTCGTCGATGGCCCCGACGGGCGTGTGCATGACGTAGGCGGCGACGATCGTCTCGCGCCCGCTCCTGGACGTCATGT
Organism: Pseudonocardia sp.; assembly: GCF_025465255.1. Taxonomy (GTDB): domain Bacteria; phylum Actinomycetota; class Actinomycetes; order Mycobacteriales; family Pseudonocardiaceae; genus Pseudonocardia. The sequence goes on along the minus strand of NZ_JAODNI010000003.1, from coordinate 20,354 downwards.
AACCGGCGTTGCCGCGGGTCATCACCAGGGCGCGGCCGTTCATCACGTCGCCGGCGACCGTCGTGCCGCTCTTCGCGGCGATCCTGCCGACCACCGGGCTGTCCGCGGCCACCACGGCGCTCTCGGTTCCGTCCACCCCGAACACCGGCAGCGAGTCGCGGTACGTGGCGAAGTCCGGCCGGGTCGCCATGTACCGGAGCAGGGCGGCGACGGTCCGCGGCGTGAAGAGGTCCGTGTACTCGTTGCCGCGGCCGTCGGACAGCGAGAGCGTCGCCGGGTCGATGCCGGCCTTGTGGACGAACGGCACGAGCAGCTCCATGCCCTCCTCGCGCGTCCGCTTCCCGTTCCGGACGGCGATCAGCATGATCAGGGTGTCCGCCTGGACGTTCATGCTGACCTTGTTGATCAGGCGCAGGTTCTGGGCGAACGGCAGCGAGCGGTGCAGGGCGACCCGGTCCGCATCGGCGTAGGAACCGGCCGCGGGCAGGGCGGCGACGGGGTTCGGGCCCGTCGGCGAGGCCGTCACGGCGACCCCCGCCCGCGCGAGCGCCTCGACGAACAGCGTCCGCGCGAACGACTGCGGGTCGGCCACCTGCTCCACCCGCAGCACCGGGGCACCGGCCGGGACCTCGCCGTCGACCTGGAGCACACCGGGCTCCGGTGTGGACACCGCGACCGTCGCGGGACCGTCGCCGCCGGTGGTCACGGTCGACCGGACCTGGTAGGCCGCCGTCACCGGCCGGGACAAGAGCGTCGCCGCGGCCCCGGCCGCTCCGGGCGTGATCGTCAGGTCGACCAGGTTGTCGTTGATCATGATCGGGGTGAGCAGGTAGTCGTCCTTCGGGGTCTGGTCGAACATCCGGGCGTCGACGAGGACGTCGCCCTCGACCCGCCGCAGCCCGGACGCCGCGACCTGCCGGGCCAGGTCGTCCAGCCCGGCCAGCGGGTCCTGCGGCGTCAGCGTCGCGCCGGGCAGCGAATTGGCCTCGGCGTGGTCGAGCGGGGTGAAGGCGAGCGTGCCCTCCGGGGTGTCCCGGCCGCCCATCGTGAGGTCCCCGCCGGCCACCAGCACCAGGTCGCCGCGCAGGACGTCCCCGGCGAGCGTGCCCCGGCGGTACACCGGGGTCTCGAACCGGAAGTCCGGGCCGAAGGTGTCCAGGGCGCAGGCGGTCGACCACAGCTTGGTCGTGGAGGCGGGCAGCACCAGGTCCCCGGAGTTGAGGGCGACCAGCTCCTCGCCGGTCGCCCGGTCGGAGACGTGGGCGAACCACCGGCTGAGCGCGTACCGCGGACCCCGCATGACCTCCGTGGCGGCCGGGGGGATCGGGACCGGCGCCGGCGTGGCCGGGGCGGAGCCCGGCGGCGGCTGCGGCGCGGGCGCGGTGGAGGTCGTGCAGGCCGCGGCGGCGAGGACGGCCGCGCCTCCCGCGGAGGCACGGAGGAAGGCGCGACGGCCGGTCGCGGCGCCGGGTCGGAGATCGGAGGCCATTCGGTCGTCCCCTTCGGACGGGCACCGAGGTGCGCGGGTGGTGATCCCTCACCCCGCGGACGCCCGGCATCGCCTCCGGAGCACCACAGCGGCGCGACTCCCCGACGGATCGGCGGCCCCAGCATCCCCGGCCCGCGGCGACCGTGGCAAGCACCGGCCGCCGCGCCGGTCAGGACCTGGTCAGCGGGCCAGCAGCTCGGCGACCGCGGCGTCGATGAACGCCGTGTCCACCGGGTTCGCCCCGCCCCCCGCGAAGTGCCCCCACACCCCGGGGATCACCCGCAGCTCAGCGTCCCGCATGTGCGAGACGGCCCACCGCTCGTCCTCGGGCGGGAAGTACAGGTCCTTCTCCGCCGGCATCACGATCGCCTTCGCCCGGATCGAGCCCAGGGCCTCCTCGGTGGAGGAGAAGCCCGGCGTGGTCCCGACGTCGCCCTGCCACCAGGTGTCGAGCATGGTCAACAGGTTGTTCGGGTCCCGGCCGTCGAGGAAGAAGCCCTCCCAGAAGCCGACGCAGAAGTCCTCCAGCGAGGTGTAGCCGAGCTCGCGCCAGACCTCGTCCCAGTAGAAGGCCTGGGAGAAGCCCCAGCCGGCATAGATCCGGGCGAACGCGCGCAGCCCGTTCACCGGCCAGTCGTCCGGGGGGTACCAGCCGCCGTCGAACCCGACGGACGCGGTGAGCGCCGCCCGCAGCGAGTCGAGGAAGACCTTGTTGTGCGGGGCGGTCCGCGGGGACCCGCAGAACGGCAGCATCCGCTGCACCATCTCCGGGTGGCTGACCGCCCACTGGTAGGTCTGGCCTGCGCCCATCGACCAGCCGAGCACGAGCGGCAGCGTCTCGATCCCGAACGCCTCGGTGACGAGCCGGTACTGCGACTCGACGTTGTCCCGTACCGAGATCCGCGGGAAGCGCGCCCGGTCCCACGGCGGCGGGGTGTTCGACGGCGACGACGAGAGCCCGTTGCCCAGCATGTTCGGCACGACGACGAACCACCGCGCCGGATCGAGGGCCATGCCGTCGCCGATGAGCCACTCGTTCTCCCAGTGCCGCCCGGAGTACCAGGTCGGATAAACGATCGCGTTGCTCTTGTCGGCGTTCAGCTCCCCGTAGGTCCGGTACGCCACCCGGGCCGGGCGCAGGGTCGCGCCGCACTCCAGGGTGAAGTCCGGGAGCTCGTGGACCTGGTAGGGCGCCTCGGCCCCGGTCATGACGACACCGCGCAGCTTCCCCGGTCCCTGCGAATCGGACCGCTCGCCGACGGCCGGATGTCGACGTCGAAGATCGCCGTCGGCAGGTAGAGCGAGCAGCAGGCGTTCGGGATGTCGACGACGCCCGAGACCCGGCCCTCGATCGGCGCGGACCCGAGGAGCAGGTACGCCTGCGGCCCCGAGTAGCCGAACTTCTCCAGGTAGGTGACGGCGTTGAGGCACGCGTTGCGGTAGGCGACCGTCGCGTCGTTGTAGAGCTGGGTGTCCGATTCGTGGTCCACGCCGATCCCGATGAAGGTCAGGAACTCCGAGTACCGCGGCTCGACATTGCCCGGGATGAGGATGGGGTTGGTCGTGACGCCGTAGGTCTCCATGCCGCCCTTGATGAGGTCGACGTGGAAGTCGATGAACCCGCCCATCTCGATCTCGCCGCAGAAGGAGATCTCGCCGTCACCCTGGGAGAAGTGCAGGTCACCGCCGGAGAACAGCGCGCCGGGCACGTGCACCGGGTAGAAGACGCGCGAGCCGCGGGTGAAGTTCTTGATGTCGTGGTTGCCGCCGTTCTCCCGCGCCGGGACGGTCCGGGCGCCGTCGCGGGCGATCGCGGCCAGCACGTCACCGCTGGCCGTGCCGCCCAGCGTGTTCTCCTCGAGCGGGGGCAGGGCGAGCGCCGGGATGCGGTCCGGGTCCGTGGCGATCAGCGCCCGCTCGCGGGCGTTCCAGCGGCCGAGGAGCTCGGGCGACGGCGCCGTCCCGAACAGGCCGGGGTGCGTGATGCCCGTGTAGCTGACCCCCGGGATGTGCCGTGACGTGCACTTCTGCCCGGCGAAGTCCCAGATCGCCTTGTAGGCGTCGGGGAACCGGTCGGTGAGGAAGCCACCGCCGTTCTGCTTCGAGAAGATGCCGGTGTAGCCCCAGCCCTGGCCGGGCGAGTCGCCGGTCTCCTGCGGGACGGGCCCGAGGTCCAGGATGTCGACGACGAGCAGGTCCCCCGGCTCCGCGCCCTCGATGGCGATGGGCCCGGAGAGCATGTGCGCGTGCGTGAGGTCGACGTCGCGCACGTCGTTCGCGGAGTCGTTGTTGCCGATCTGCCCGTCCGTCCACTCCCGGCACTCCACGCGGATCGTGGAGTCCGGGCGGACCGTGACGGCGGGCGGGACGTCCGGATGCCAGCGGTTGTGGCCGGGGACCGCCTGGTCCCGCATGGAACGAGCCTGGTCGACGGAGAAGACGACGTCGGGCACTGGGACCTCCGGGCCGGTGGGATCAGGGACGGGGCAGACGGGCGTGACGGGGGTCCGTGCTCGTCGGGATCGCCTGCCGGCTGCGCCCGGGGACCCCGCCGACGACGGCGGGCGCGTCCGCGCTCGCGGCGCTCGTGTCCAGCGCACGGCGCATCCCGGGGTCGAGGGAGCGCAGGGCCGGCGCGCCGAACACCCGGCGGGCCGGGGTCGCGCAGTCCGGGCAGGACGCGGGCGCGCCGGCGTCGGCCATGGGCCGGACCAGGTCGAAACCGCCGCAACGCGGACAGCGGAAGGCGTAGGTCGGCACGGCGGCTCCCTCGTCGAGAGTCCTACTGTCGACCTGAACTATTTCGATCGACACCGAATCCGTCAAGCGCTGCGGTCTCCGCGAGTCGGCACTTCCGGTCGTCCGAACCACACGTCCCGGACGTTCGGGAGGTGCGTTTCGATCGACGGAAACGGCCGACCCGCGGGGATCACCCCTCCTCGAGGTCGCCTTCGGTCTCCAGGTAGGCCTGCCGCAGCGCGTCCAGGGTGGCCTGCTCCGGCGCCTCCCACAGCCCGCGCTCCGCAGCCTCGAGCAGGCGTTCGGCCATGCCGTGCAGCGCCCACGGGTTGGACTCGGAGAGGAACTTGCGGTTGTCCGGGTCCAGGACGTAGGTCTCGCTGAGCTTCTCGTACTGCCAGTCGGCGACGACGCCGGTGGTGGCGTCCCAGCCGAACAGGTAGTCCACCGTCGCGGCCATCTCGAAGGCGCCCTTGTACCCGTGGCGGCGCATCGCCTCGATCCAGCGCGGGTTCACCACCCGGGCGCGGAAGACGCGCGCGGTCTCCTCGTGCAGCGTCCGGGTGCGGACGGCCTCGGGCCGGGTCGAGTCCCCGACGTACGCCTCGGGCGCGGAGCCGGTGAGCGCGCGGACCGTGGCGATCATGCCGCCGTGGTACTGGTAGTAGTCGTCGGAGTCCGCGATGTCGTGCTCGCGGGTGTCGGTGTTCTTCGCCGCCACCGTGATCCGCTTGTAGGCGGTCTCCATGTCGTCGCGGGCGGGCGCGCCGTCGAGCCCGCGGCCGTAGGCGTAGCCGCCCCAGGTCGTGTAGACCTCGGCGAGGTCGGCGTCGTCGCGCCAGTTCCGGGAGTCGACGAGCTGGAGCAGGCCCGCCCCGTAGGTCCCCGGCTTGGAGCCGAAGATCCGCGTGGTGGCGCGCCGCCGGTCGCCGGTGCGCTGCTCGTCGAGCGTGACGTGGGCCTTCACGAAGTTCTGCTCGGCGGTCTCGTCGAGGTTCGCGACGAGCTGCACCGCGTCGTCGAGCAGGGCCAGGACGTGCGGGAACGCGTCGCGGAAGAAGCCGGAGATGCGGACCGTGACGTCGATGCGGGGACGGCCCAGCTCGTCGAGGTCGATCACCTTGAGCCGGGTGACCCGGCGGCTGGCCTCGTCCCAGACCGGCCGGACGCCGAGCAGCGCGAAGACCTCCGCGACGTCGTCGCCGCTCGTCCGCATCGCGCTCGTGCCCCAGACGGACAGCCCGACGGAGCGCGGGTACTCGCCGTCGTGGTCGCTGCGGTACCGCTCGACGAGCGACTCCGCCATCGCCTGCCCGGTCTCCCAGGCGAGCTTCGACGGCACGGCCTTCGGGTCGACGGAGTAGAAGTTGCGGCCGGTCGGGAGCACGTTGATCAGCCCGCGCAGCGGCGAGCCGGAGGGGCCCGCGGGGATGAACCCGCCGTTCAGCGCGTGCAGCACCCGGGCGATCTCCTGCGAGGTCTCCGCGAGCCGCGGGACCACCTCGTCGGCGGCGAACCGGAGGATCTTCTCGACGGTCGCGTGGGTTTCAGACGACCGGAACTGCCGACTCGCGGAATCCTGGCCCCCGCGAGTCGGCGGTTTCGGGTCACCGAATGTGCGAAGCCGGTCGTCGACGATCGCAGGGGCCGCGTCGGCGTCCCAGCCCGCCGCCTCCATGTCCGCGACGAGGGCGTGCGCGAGGGCCTCGACCTCGTCGACCCTGGATTTCTGCTCGCTCCCGTCCTCGACGAGCCCGAGCGCCTCGCGCAGGCCGGGCACGTTCTGCTCGCCGCCCCACATCTGCCGGGCCCGCAGCATCGCGAGGACGAGGTCCACCCGGCTGTCCCCGGTCGGCGCGAGCCCGAGGACGTGCAGACCGTCCCGGATCTGGACGTCCTTGATCTCGCACAGCCAGCCGTCGACGTGCAGCAGGAAGTCGTCGAACTCGGCCTCGTGCGGCCGCTCGGACAGCCCGAGGTCGTGGTCCAGCTTGGCCGCCTGCATCAGCGTCCAGATCTGCTGCCGGATCGCGGGGAGCTTGCCCGGGTCCAGCGCCGAGATGTTCGCGTGCTCGTCGAGGAGCTGCTCCAGCCGCGAGATGTCTCCGTAGGTCTCGGCGCGGGCCATCGGCGGGATCAGGTGGTCGACGAGCGTCGCGTGCGCCCGGCGCTTGGCCTGCGTGCCCTCGCCCGGGTCGTTGACCAGGAACGGGTAGATCAGTGGAAGGTCGCCGAGGGCGGCGTCGGTGCCGCAAGAGGCGCTCATCCCCGAGGTCTTGCCCGGCAGCCACTCCAGGTTGCCGTGCTTGCCGATGTGGACCACGGCGTCGGCGCCGAACCCGCCGTCCTGCGTGGAGGCCGCGAGCCAGCGGTAGGCCGCCAGGTAGTGGTGCGACGGCGGCAGGTCCGGATCGTGGTAGATCGCGACCGGGTTCTCGCCGAACCCGCGTGGCGGCTGGACGATCAGGGTGACGTTCCCCGAGCGCAGCGCCGCGACGACGATGTCCCCGTCCTGCACGTAGTGCTCGCCGGGCGCGGGCCCCCAGTGCTCCTCGACGCCCGCGCGGAAGTCCTCGGGCAGGGTTTCGAACCAGCGCCGGTACTGCGCCGCGGAGATGCGGACCGGGTTACCCGCGAGCTTCTCCTCGGTGAGCCAGTCCGGGTCCTGCCCGCCGGCCTCGATGAGCGCGTGGATCAGCACGTCGCCGTCCTGTGCCGTGACGCCCGGGAAGTCTCCGACGTCGTATCCGGCCTTGCCCATGGCCTCGAGCAGCGCGACGGTGCTGGCCGGCGTGTCCAGCCCGACGGCGTTGCCGATCCGGGCGTGCTTGGTCGGGTACGCGCTCAGCATCAGGACGATCTTCTTGTCCGCGTTCGGGATGCGCCGCAGCAGCGCGTGCCGCACGGCGATCCCGGCGACCCGGAGCGCGCGCTCGTGATCGGGCACGTAGACGCTGAGCCCGTCCGCGTCGATCTCCTTGAACGAGAACGGGACGGTGATCAGCCGGCCGTCGAACTCCGGGACCGCCACCTGCGTGGCGACGTCCAGCGGGGACAGCCCGTCGTTGTTCTCCTCCCAGGTGGCGCGGCTGGAGGTGAGGCACAGGCCCTGCAGGATCGGGACGTCGAGCGCGGCGAGCTCGGTGACGTCCCACTCCTCGTCCTCGCCGCCGGCCTGCGCGGAGGCGGGCTTCGTGCCGCCCGCCGCGAGCACGGTGACGATCATGGCGTCGGCGTCCCGGAGCGTGTCCAGCAGCGCGGCCGGGGCCTGCCGCAGCGACGCGCAGAAGATCGGGAGCGGCCGCGCGCCCTTGGCTTCGATCGCCTGGCAGAGTGCCTCGACGTACGCGGTGTTCCCGGCGATCTGCTGGGCGCGGTAGAAGAGCACCGCGACCGTCGGCCCGTCGAGCTCGGCGGCGGGCCGCTCGAGGACCCCCCACTCCGGCAGCGCGACCGGCGGCGCGAAGCCCTCACCGGTGAGCAGGACGGTGTCGCTGAGGAACGCGTGCAGCTGCGCGAGGTTGTCGGTGCCGCCCTGCGCGAGGTAGGTGTGCGCCTCCGCCGCGACGCCCGCGGGGACCGACGAGAGCGCCATCATCTCGGCGTCCGGTGCCATCTCGCCGCCGAGCGCGACGAGCGGGGTCGACGATGCGCGCAGGAGGTCCAGCCCCTCCTCCCAGTACCGGTAGCCGCCAAGGACCCGGACGACCACGACGTCCGCCTCGGCCGCCATGGCCGGGAGCTCGTCGAGCAGCACACGGTTGGGGTTGGCGAGCCGGTAGTCCGCGCCCGAGGCGCGCGCCGACAGCAGGTCCGTGTCGGACGTCGAGAGGAGCAGGATCACCGGGAGCACTCCCGGCGCGCGGCACAGCACGTCACAGCTACAGCCTTCCTCGGGATCCTCGTCCCTGGTCAGAGTGGTCGTGCGCGCGGGCGCGCACAGGTGCGTGGGGCAGTGTCCTGGCTCCCGGATCGGTGCTCGCCCCGGCCTTCCCGACCCTCGCGGGCCAGTGGCGTGTGGCGGGGTTCGCTCCCCGGTGACAGTGGCGGGACCGCGCCGGACTCGCACCGGCTTCCTGGACCCACGCGCCCTATGTGGTTGTCGCAGACCACTGTCCGCAACGAGCTGACCGCGCGTCAAGCCGACGGGGCGTGTTTACAGTGACCCCGTGCCCCTCCCGGTCCGGACCCGCGCCGACGCCTGTCCCGGCGTCCTTGCGCCGCACGACTCGGCTGACGGCGCGCTCGCCCGCGTCCGGCTGCCGGGCGGGGTCGTGACGGCGGCCCAGCTCCGGGTGCTGGCCTCCTGCGCGGAGGATCTCGGCGACGGCGCGGCGCACCTGACGTCGCGAGGGAACGTGCAGCTCAGGGGTCTCGACCGGGACGATCCGCGGCTGGTCTCCCGGCTGGTCGACGCCGGTCTCGTCCCCGCCCCCTCGCACGAGCGCGTGCGGAACGTCCTGGCCTCTCCGCTGAGCGGCCTGCACGGCGGTCTGGCGGACGTCCGGGGGCTCGCCTCCGCCTTCGACGACGGGCTGTGCGCACGTCCGGGCCTCGCCTCGCTGCCGGGCCGGATCCTCTTCGCCTTCGACGACGGGCGGGGGGACGTGGCGGCGGAGGAGCCCGACCTGTGCTGGGTCGCCACCGGCCCGTCGGAAGGGTTCCTGCAGGTCGCGGGGGTGGCGACGGACGTGAGCGCCACCCGGGAGGACGCGCCCGAGCTGCTGCTCACCGCGGCTGAGGTGTTTCTCACGCTGCGCGCCGCGGACGAGGTACAGGCCTGGCGCGTCCGGGAACTGGCCGATGCCCCGGGACGGATCGCCGCCGCGCTTGACGAAGATCACTATCTCGGGAGCGGCAGCGACGTCCCGGGGCGCTCCCGCTCCCCGGATCGTGATCACGCTGCGCCTGTCGGGCCGATCGGCGGGCGCGCACTGGGCGTCGCACCCGTGCTCGGTGAGCTGTCCGCCGGGCAGCTCCGCGCGCTCGCGGACACCAGCGACCCCGCGATCGTCACCCCCTGGCGCTCGCTCGTCCTCCCCTCCCCCACGCCGGGCGCCCGCGGCGCCCTGCGCGCCCACGGTCTCGTCGTCGACCCCGACCACCCCGCCCTCGGCGTCAGCGCCTGCGCCGGACGACCCGGTTGCGCGAAGTCCCACGCCGACGTCCGGGCGGACGCCCGAGCGCTCATCGAGCTGGGGGTCACGACGACCGCCCACGTGGTCGGCTGTGTGCGACGCTGCGGCGCGCCGCACGGGCCGCACACCGACGTCGTCGCCCGGCCCGACGGCCGCTACGAGATCGACGGCACACCCGTGCCGGACCTCTTCACCGCACTCGCAAGGACCCAGCCATGAGCACCGACTACCTCCGCGACGGCGCCGAGATCTACCGCCGTTCCTTCGCCACGATCCGGGCGGAGGCGGATCTGACGGGCCTGCCCCCGGACGTCGCCTACCTGGCCGTCCGCATGATCCACGCGTGCGGGCAGGTCGACCTCCCCGCGGACATCGGCTACTCGGCGGGCGTCGTCGGGCAGGCGCGCGAGGCACTGCGGAACGGTGCCCCGATCCTCTGCGACGCGATGATGGTCGCCTCCGGCGTCACCCGGGCCCGGCTGCCGAGGGACAACGAGGTGCTCTGCACGCTGCGCGATCCCCGGGTCCCGGACCTCGCGCGCGACCTCGGCACCACCCGTTCCGCCGCCGCGCTGGAGCTGTGGCGGGACAAGCTCGACGGCGCCGTGGTCGCCGTCGGGAACGCGCCGACGGCGTTGTTCCACCTGCTCGACATGATCGACGCCGGCGCGCCCCGGCCCGCCGCGGTCCTCGGCATCCCGGTCGGCTTCATCGGCGCCGCGGAGTCCAAGCAGGCCCTGTCCGAGCGCACCGACCTGGAGTTCCTCGTCGTGCACGGCCGTCGCGGCGGTTCCGCGATCACCGCCGCCGCGCTCAACGCGCTGGCCAGCGAGCAGGAGTAGCCAGAGATGTCAGTACCGCGCCCCGGAACTCTGTACGGGGTGGGCCTCGGCCCCGGCGATCCCGAACTCGTCACGATCAAGGCCGCCCGGCTGATCGGCGCCGCGGACGTCGTCGCCTACCACTCCGCCCGGCACGGCCGTTCGATCGCCCGCCGCATCGCCGAGCCGCACCTGCGCGGGGACCAGATCGAGGAGGCGCTGGTCTACCCGGTCACCACCGAGACCACCGACCACCCCGGCGGCTACCAGGGCGCGATCGACGAGTTCTACGTCGAGGCCGCCGAACGCCTCGCGGCCCACCTGCAGGCGGGGCGGGACGTCGTGCTGCTCGCCGAGGGCGACCCGCTCTTCTACGGCTCCTACATGCACATGCACAAGCGGCTCGCCGGGCGCTTCCACGCCGAGGTCGTCCCGGGGGTCACCTCGGTGAGCGCCGCCGCGGCCGCGCTCGGCCGGCCGCTGGTGGAGCGGGACGAGGTGCTCACGATCCTGCCCGGAACCCTTCCCCGCGACGAGCTGGCCCGGCGCCTGGCGCAGACGGACTCCGCCGCCGTCATGAAGCTCGGCCGCACCTTCGGCAACGTCCGCGGCGCCTTCGCGGACGCCGGCAGGCTCGACGACGCGTGGTTCGTCGAGCGGGCCACCATGGACGGACAGCGCACCGGGCGGCTGGCGGACGTCGACCCGGGGTCGGTCCCCTACTTCTCACTCGCGGTGCTGCCGGGCGAGGTCGCCTCCTCCGTGCCGGACGAGGTGGCCGAGCCGGCGCGCCGCGCCGAGCCGACGGTGCGGCAGCCGCGCGTGGGGATCGGTGAGGTCGTCGTGGTCGGCACCGGGCCCGCGGGCCGGGACTGGCTGACCCCGCAGGTCGCGGCGGCCCTCGCCGCCGCGGACGACCTCGTCGGCTACGGGCCCTACCTGGACCGCGTCCCGCCGAACCCCCGGCAGACCCGGCACGCCAGCGACAACCGCGTCGAGGCCGAGCGGGCCGCTCACGCGCTGGACCTGGCCGCGTCGGGCCGGTCGGTGGCCGTCGTGAGCGCCGGCGACCCGGGCGTCTTCGCGATGGCGACCGCGGTGCTCGAGGTGGCGTCGGAGGAGAAGTACCTGGGCGTCCCGGTGCGGGTGCTCCCCGGGCTGACCGCGGCCCAGGCCGTCGCCGCGGCCGTCGGGGCTCCCCTGGGGCACGACTACGCGATGATCTCGCTGTCCGACCGGCTCAAGCCCTGGGACGTGGTCACCGAGCGGCTGGTCGCGGCCGCGCGGGCGGACCTGGCGATCGCGATCTACAACCCGCGCTCGAAGGCCCGCCCGTGGCAGGTCGGCGCGGCCCGCGACGTGCTCCTGGAGCACCGCGCCCCGGAGACCCCGGTGGTCCTCGGCCGGGACGTCGGTGGGGCCGGCGAGCGGATCACGGTCACCACGCTCGAGGACCTGGACCCCGAGCAGGTCGACATGCGCACCCTGCTGATCATCGGCTCGTCCACGACCCGGGTGGTCAACCGCAACGGCCGCACGACCGTCTTCACCCCACGCAGTTACCCCAGTTCAGAGGGGGTTGTGAGGGCGTAGCCCTGTTCTAACAGGGCTACGCACTCACCGGGGGTTCGGATGTGCACGAAGCCGGGTGGGAGCGGCGGGCGGCTGACGATCACGACCGGGACGCCCAGGGCGCGGGCCGCTTCGAGTTTCGCGGCGGTCATGGCGCCGCCGCTGTCCTTCGTCACCAGGAGGTCGATGGCGTGCTCCCGCATCAGGGCGAGCTCGCCCTCGACGGTGAACGGGCCGCGGTCGAGGACGGCGTGCATGTGCCGTGGGGTCCGCCCGGACGGCGGGTCGACGGAGCGGACGAGGAACCAGAGGCCGTCGAGATCCGCGAAGGTCGCCAGGTCCTGACGGCCGGTGGTGAGGAAGACCCGGCGCCCGAGCTCCGGAAGGACCGCGGCCGCCGCAGCCAGGGACGGCACGGACGTCCAGCCCGGATCCACCGCCCACCCGGGGCGGCGCAGCAGGACCAGCTGGACCCCCGTCGCGCGGGAGGCCGCCGCCGCGTGTGCGGTCATCTGCGCCGCGAAGGGGTGGGTCGCGTCGACGATCACGTCGGTCCCGGACTCCCGCAGGTACGCGACCAGCCCGGGCACCCCGCCGAACCCGCCGATCCGCACCTCCCCCGGCGGCAACACCGGCTGCCGCACCCGCCCGGCGAGCGACGACGTGACCTGTGCCCGCCCGTCCAGCAGCGTCGCGAGCCTGCGGGCGTCGGAGGTCCCGCCCAGGACGAGGACGCGCGGACCCGTCATCGCAGGTCAGGCGGGGTCGTGAGGGCGCAGACCGGTTCTGGCGAGGCTGCGCGCGCACAGGTCAACGGCATCGGGAGTCGGAGTAGAGGTGGCTGTCCGGGAACTGCTCCGCCGCCAGCGCCGGCCCGACGATGACGACGGCGGTCCGCTCGATGCCGGCGTCGTGCACGGCGTGCCCGATGTCGTCCAGCCGCCCGCGCAGGACGATCTCGTGCTCGCGGGACGCGTACGCGACGACGGCCGCCGGGCAGTCCGTCCCGTAGGTCGGGACGAGCTCCTTGACCAGTTCGTCGATCCGGTGGACGGCCAGGTGCAGCACGAGCGTGCCCCCTGCCGTGCCCAGCGCCGCCAGGGACTCGCCGGACGGCATCGGGGTCGCCCGGGCGGCGATCCGGGTGAGCGTGACGGTCTGGGCGACGGTCGGGACGGTCAGCTCGCGGCGCAGCGCGGCCGCCGCGGCGGCGTAGGCCGGGACCCCGGGACAGACGTCGTAGGGCACGCCCGCGGCGTCGAGGCGGCGCATCTGCTCGGCCATCGCCGAGAAGACCGACGGGTCCCCGGAGGCGAGCCGCGCGACGTCGAGCCCGTGCGCGTGCGCCCGCTCCATCTCCTCGACGATCTCGCCGAGCGTCATGAGCGCGGTGTCGACCGTCCGGGCCTCCGGCGGGCAGATCTCGAGCATCTCCGGCGGCACGAGCGAGCCCGCGTAGAGGCAGACGGGCGAAGCGGCGATGAGGTCCCGGGCGCGGATCGTCAGGAGGTCGACGGCGCCCGGGCCGGCGCCGATGAAGTGGACGGTCATGACTTGACGGCGCTCCAGATCGTGACGGGCATGCTCGGTCGCCAGCCCAGGAACCCGCCGACCGGCTCGGCGCGGGACACCTGCACCCGCGCCAGTGCGCCGCCGAACCGCGCCTGACCGGCGGCGAGCACCGTCTCGGCCTCCACGGTCACCGCGTTGGCGACGAGCCGGCCGCCGGAGGGCAGCGCCGCCCAGCAGGCGTCGAACACGCCTTCGCGGGTCACGCCGCCGCCGATGAACACGACGTCCGGCGTGGGCAGCCCGGCCAGCGCGTCCGGTGCCCGCCCGGTGACGACCTCCAGCGCGGGCACGCCCAGCGCGTCCGCGTTCGCGGCGATCCCGGCCGCCCGTCCGGGGTTGGACTCCACCGCGATCGCCCGGCACGTGCGGTGCGCGCGCATCCATTCGATCGCGATGCTCCCGGCGCCGCCGCCGACGTCCCAGAGCAGCTCGTCCGGGCGCGGGGCGAGATGCGCGAGCGTCACGGCCCGGACCTCGCGCTTGGTGAGCTGGCCGTCGTGCAGGTAGGCGTCGTCGGGCAGGCCCGGGACCTCGCCGAGCACGGTCGCGTCCGCGGTCGCCTCGCACTCGATCGCGACGACGTTCAGCGCGTCCCCAGGCACGTGCGCCCAGGTCGCGGCGGTGCCGGTCTCGATCCGCTCGCTGCGCCCGCCGAGCTGCTCCAGCACGGTCAGGCTGCTGGGGCCGTAGCCGTCGGCGGTGAGCTGGCGGGCGAGCGCCCGCGGGGACTGCGCGCCCGCACTGAGCACGAGCAGCCGGCGTCCGGGGGCGACCGCGCGGCGCACCCGCTCCAGCGGCCGGCCGACGACGCTGACCACCTCGACGTCCTCGGCGGGCCAGCCCAGCCGGGCGCAGGCCAGGGTGACCGACGACGGGTGCGCGATCACGTGCATCCGCGAGGGCCCGATGGTGCGGGCGAGGGTGGCGCCGAGGCCGAAGAACATGGGGTCCCCGGAGGCGAGAGCGCACAGCCGCTGCCCCGAGTAACGCTCCAGCAGCCCGGGCAGGGCCGGGACCAGCGGCGACGGCCACGGCACCAGCTCCGCCTTCACCTGCCCGGAGACCAGCTCCAGCTGCCGCGGCCCGCCGAGGATCACCTCCGCGGACGCGAGCGCGTCCTGCGCGGACCCGCCGAGGCCGTTCCACCCGTCGGCCCCGATCCCGACGACCGTGACCGCCGGTCGCGCGCCCTGCCGCTGCACGAACGTGTCCCTGACCGGACTCTCGCCCACGTGCTCCACCTCTCGACGAACCCCGGAAACCCTACGTGACCGCGACGCCCCGGCCGGGCGTCGTGCGTCACCGTCGCGCCACTGCGACGATCACCTCATGGCAGTGCAGACCGTCGTGTTCGACGTCAACGAGACGCTCTCGGACATGCGCCCGATGGCCGGGCGCTTCACCGACCTCGGCGCCCCGGCCCACCTCGCCCCGCTCTGGTTCGCCTCGACCCTCCGGGAGGGCATCGCCCTCGCCGCGAGCGGGGACTCGCAGCCGTTCGCGACGGTGGCCGCCGAGGTCGCCCGGACCCTGTTGACCGGGGTGGAGATCGACCGGGACCTCGACGCGGCGGTCCGGCACGTCCTCGACGGCTTCCTCGCGCTGCCCCTGCACCCGGACGTCGCCGACGGGGTCCGGCTGCTCTCCGACGCCGGGCTGCGGCTGGTGACGTTGAGCAACGGCGGGGTGCCCGTCGCGGAGAAGCTGCTGGGCGACGCCGGGCTGCGCGGGCACTTCGCCCACGTCCTGTCCGTCGACGACGCGGGGATCTGGAAGCCCGCGCCCGGCGCCTACGCCTACGCGGCCCGGGTCTGCGAGGCCGACCCGGGCGACCTGCTGATGGTCGCCGTGCACCCCTGGGACCTGCACGGGGCCGCGCGAGCGGGCCTGGCCACGGCCTGGGTCGACCGGGAGGGGCTGCCCTACCCGGGGCACGTCCGCGCGCCGGACCACACGGTGCGGTCCCTGGTGGACCTGGCCGCGCGGCTGGGCTGAGTACGTCACCCACCGTGAGCGCACGGCGCGTAGCCGACATCGATCACTCACACAGCTGACGCCGCCGCCGCACTCGCCGTCCGGTCGGCGGCCGGGTAGTTGCCTGAGTGGACGCTGTGAAGGATGTGCCCTCCTGGGGCGCCGCGTGCCACGCTCCGCACACGATGACGCGCCCACCCCTCTCCCCGTTCGTGTGTCACCCGGTCCGGGGGCACCGCCGTGTCGCTCCTTGTCCGGTGATCTTTCGTCGCGCACGCTCGGGCCGGACAGGACGAATCGGACCAGAGATCGGAAGACGCGTGAACAGGGCCTCCCGGACGCTCGTCCTCCTCGGCTGTGTGCTCGCGACGGCGGCCGCGTGCGGTGCGGCCGTGCCCGCGCAGGAGCCCCCGACCGGGCCGCCCGCCGCGACGGCGCCGGGGAACGTCGGCCCGCTGCACGTCCAGGGCCGCTTCCTCGCCGACGAGTCCGGAGCGCCGTTCTTCTGGCTGGGCGACACCGCGTGGTCCCTGCCGCTGAACCTCGACCGCGACGAGGTCGTCACCTACCTCGACGCCCGCGCGGCCCAGGGCTACACCGTGATCCAGGCCGTCGCGATCTTCCCGCAGGCCGGCGGGCCTGGCCCGAACCGGCAGGGCGACGACCCGTACAAGGGCTCGCTGGACAACCTGGTGACCACCGAGGGTGCCGACCCCGCCGACGACCGGCAGTACGACTACTGGGACCACGTCGACTACGTCGTCGAGCAGGCCGCGCAGCGGGGCCTGCGGATCGCGCTCCTCCCGGTCTGGGCGGACGACCAGGTCGGCTCGCTGCTCACCGAGCGGAACGCGCAGGCCTACGGCGAGTTCGTCGGCGAGCGCTACGGCGACCGGGTGATCTACGTCCTCGGCGGCGACGCCCCGGCGGACGGGGTGGAGGACATCTGGCGGACCCTGGCCCGCGGCATCGAACAGGGCGCGGGCGGCGACGTCCTGATGACCTACCACCCGCAGGGCGACCAGACGTCGGCCGAATGGTTCGACGACGACGACTGGCTGGACGTCAACATGATCCAGGGCGGGCACTGCCGCCGCTACGACGTCCGGCGGAAGCTGGTGAACGCGACCTTCGGGGCGTCGTCGGACAAGCCGTTCCTCGACGGCGAGCCGCTCTACGAGAACCACCCGTGGTGCTGGAAGCCGCAGGACGGCTACTCGAAGGCGGTCGACGTGCGCAGCGACGCCTACTGGTCCGTGCTCGGCGGCGCCTTCGGCCACACCTACGGCCACCACTCCGTCTGGCAGTTCCTCGGCACCGGGGGACGCCGGGCCGAGCTCGGCGCCCGCGGGAACTGGGAGGAAGGGCTCGAGGCCGAGGCCGGCGTCCAGATGGGTCACCTCCGGGCGCTGATGGAGTCCCGGCCGTACACCCTCGGCGCGCCCGCGGACCTCGTGTCCGACCCGGGCGAGGGCGCCGGCCGCATCCAGGCCAGCCAGGCCTCGGACGGCAGCTACCTGATGGCCTACGTGCCGCAGGCCCGCGAGTTCACGATCGACATGTCCGGACTGGCCGGCCCCACGGCGCGCACCTGGTGGTTCGACCCGCGCACCGGTGAGGCCGTGCCCGAGGCCGCGGACGGCCCGGCCGGGGAGCGCACGGTGGACCCGCCGGACGACGGGGACTGGGTGTTCGTGGCGGACGACGCGGCGTGGAACCTCCCGGCGCCGGGCACCTCGGTCCCGCCCGCCCGAGGCGTCACCGTCGGCTGAGATAGGTGTAGTTCTTGGGGCGCAGGCGCATCGCGTGTACCACCCGCTCCCCCTCCGGCGCCTTCTCCAGGACCACCTCGAGGAGGTTCCGGTCCGGGCCGATCCCGATGTAGAGCAGCCGGTCCCCCTGCGGGACGAGCCGGATCGGCTCCGCGAGCACGGCGCGGATGGCGTCCGCGGTGATCCCGTGCTTGAGCGCGCCGGACGTGATCTCTGGAGCCACGGGTCCCAGGTTACGAGGGCGGGGTCACGAGGCGCGCAGGGCCGCGAGCAGCTCCGCCTCGGCCGCGGCGAACGCCGGATCCGTCACGACCTCGACGGCCCGGGGCCGGGCCAGGTCGACGGCGACCTCCCGCCGGACCTGCGCCGGGCGCGGGGACAGCACGAGGACCCGGTCGGAGAGGAACACCGCCTCCCGGATGTCGTGGGTGATCAGCAGGACCGTCCAGCCGTAACGGGCGCGGACGCCCTCCAGCCATTCCTGCATCGCGGTGCGGGTCAGCGAGTCCAGGGCGCCGAACGGCTCGTCGAGCAGCAGCACCTCGCGATCCTGGACCACCGTCCGCAGCAGCGCGGCCCGCTGCCGCATCCCCCCGGACAGCTCCCCCGGGCGCGACCTCTCGAACCCCGCCAGGCCGAAGGGCGCGAACAGGGCCCGCGCCTTCTCCCGGGCGTCCCGGCGGCGCATCCCGGCGACCTCGAGGCCGAGCGTCGTGTTGTCCAGGACGGTGCGCCACGGGAAGAGCAGGTCCTTCTGCGGCATGTAGCCGAAGGTCTCCCGGCCGGCCGGGGCGCCGTCGACGAGCACCGCCCCGCGGTCCGGCTCCCGCAGCCCGGCCAGGACGTTGAACAGGGTGCTCTTACCGCAGCCACTGGGACCGATGACCGACACGAACTCGCCGGGGGCGACGTCGAAGGAGAGGTCGTCCAGGACCCGGAGCTCGCCGAAGGAGACGGACAGCCCCTCGACCACGATCTTCTGCTCAGGCACGGGCGTCCCTCCGGTACCAGGGGACGAGCAGCCGCTGCACCAGGAACGTCAGGCCGAAGAGCGCCACGCTGATCACCGCCGTCACGACCACCGCGGCCAGCACCAGATCCGTCCGGAACGAGTTCTTCTGCTGGTTCATGAAGATCCCCAGACCGGACCGGGCCCCGACGTACTCGGCGAAGATCGCGCCCGTCACCGCGTAGGTGATCCCGATCCGCAGCGCCGTGAAGAACGACGGCATGGCCCCCGGCAGTCGCACGTAGCGGAACTCCTGCCAGCGGTCGCCGCCCATGCTGCGCAGCAGGTTCGACGCCTCGCGGTCCGTCGCGGCGAACCCCTCGATCAACCCGACGGCGATCGGGAAGAACGTCACGAGCGCGATCACCACGACCTTGGGCAGCAGCCCGAAGCCGAACCAGATGATCAGCAGCGGGGCGATCGCGACGATCGGCAGGGTCTGGGACGCGACGAGCAGCGGCACCAGCGCCCGGCGCAGCCACGGCGAGAAGTCGACGACGATCGCCAGCACCCAGCCCACAGCCAGCGAGACCGCGAAGCCGACCGCCGTCACCTGCAAGGTCGGCACCGTGTTGGCCCACAGGGCATCGCGGAACGCCCAACCCTGTTCGACGACCCGCAGCGGCGACGGCAGCACCTGGGGCCGCACGTCGAGGACCGTCACCGCGACCTGCCAGGTCACCAGCAGGGCCGCGACGATCACCAGCGGCGGGAGGAGCCGCCGCGGGCTCAGGAGGCGAGGTAGGAGTCGGTGAACCATGTCGAGAAGTCCGGTCGGGTGGCGAGGGGCTTGCCGTCGGCGTCGACGACGGCGCCGTTGTCGATCAGGAAGCCGGAGAACCCGCTCCAGCGGTCCAGCGTCTGGGTGCCGACCTTCCCCTGCTCGTCCTTCAGGTAGTCCTTCGCCAGCATCTCCTGACTGCGGCGGACGAGCTCGGGCTCGCTGAAGGTGCCCGGGTTGGCGTCCTCGAGGTCCTTCGCGGCGGCGGCCGGGTCGTCCGCGGCGAGCTGGTAGCCGCGCTGGGCCGCCTGGACGAAGGCCTTCGCCTGGTCCGGGTGTGCCTGCAGCCAGGGGGAGTTGCCGACGAGCAGGACGTTGTAGGCGTCCGGGAAGCCGTAGTCGGTGTACTTGAAGGTCTTGAGCGGCTCGCCGCGCAACTCCGCCTCGATGCCCTCCCAGGCGACGAACGGCTCGGTGAAGTCGACCTGGCCGGCGTAGAGCGCCTCGTAGGCCGACGTGCCGAGCGTGACGGTGGAGAACGTCCCCTGCCCGCCCGCGTCCTGGATGACGCGGCGCATCTTGGGCTCCTCACCAGGGCCGCCGAACCCGCCGTAGACCTTGCCGTCGAGGTCCTTGGGCGAGGTGATGTCCGCCCGGTCCGCCTTGACGGCGACCTCGCTGCCCCAGTGCTGCAGGACGGCCATCACCGAGGTGATGTCCGCGCCGGAGCCCTTCGAGAAGGTGAAGGAGTCCTGGAAGCTGATCCCGAACTCGGCCGCCCCGGAGCCCACGAGGGTGTCCGGGGACGTGCTGTTGTACGGCAGGAACTGCACGTCGAGGCCGGCGTCGCGGAACCAACCACGCTGCTGGGCGACGTAGAGCCCGGTGTGGTTGGTGTTGGGCGTCCAGTCCAGCGCGATGCGGACCGTGCTCGGGGCGGGGGTGGCGCCACCCCTCCCGGAGTCCGTGGTGCCGCCGCAGCCGGCGAGGACCAGGACCGCGCCCAGGACGAGGGCGATCACTCTCAGATGACGACGTGCAGAGACGCGCAACGCGTTCCTCCCTACGCCGGTGCTAACCGGGTCAGGTGCGAACGGTCGACGGCCGGTCCTGCCGTCCTCTCAGCCTCGGATCGTGAGTGCTCCCGCGGTGACGGATCCGAACCCTACGTGCCGTACCCGGCCCCCGCCAGCGCCGGGCGGAAGGCGTGCGGACGATCACGGACGGGCCCGGCCGTCAGTCGTCGGTGCGGCGGTGCCGGGCGCGGGGGCGCGCGCTCGACGGGGCCGGCCCGGGCCCCGCGTCCGCGGGACCCTCGTGCGGCCGGGACGCGGGGCGGCCACGCGCGAGGTCCGGCCACGGGTCCGCGGGGCGGGAGCCGCGGTGGGCCCGTGGGAGCAGCTCCGGGAAGTCCGACGCGGGCGGGACCGGACTCCCCTGCGGGAGCCGCGGCCCGGGCGGGACCTCCGGACCGCCGCCGGGCCGCCGGACGGTGATCGCCTGCGTCTCCGCGGTGGCGGACGCCTCGACGGACCGCTGCTGTGGCG
>NZ_JAODNI010000248.1 GCF_025465255.1 Pseudonocardia sp. | reverse complement strand
GCGCGGGCGCGGCGGCGGCCGGGGCGGCGGCCGTGGGCAGGGCTCCGGCGGCGGGCGCGGTGTTCGGCGGGGCCTTGAGGCCGTAGTAGACGTTCTCGGCGATGTCCACCAGCGGGCCGCCGCCGTGGTCGCGGACCCATTCGACGGTCCGGACCACAAAGGAGGCGTTTCCGGGGTAGACCAGGGCCCGCTCGTAGGAGACCCCCGCCGGGATCAGGGCGACCAGGACGAGTGCGGCGATCCACCGCCGCACCCGCCGGCGGCGGGCCCGACGTATCACGCGGTCCTCATCCGAGGGGTGTCCCGGCGAAGATCCCGGGGGCGGCTGCGGAGCAGCGTCGGTCGGCCTGATCGTCATGCCGTCGACGCTAGGAACGTGCTGGTACGCGGCGGGCCAGCGGAAGGTTAGCGCTCGGGAAACCCCTCCGTGCCGCTCGGAGAGCTGCGTCGCACCGGCCGCCGGATCGCGACGAGCGGCGCGGCGCGCGACACCGGTGGCATCAGCGGCCGCGGACTACGGGTGGAGCGTCGCCGCGGGTTCGGCACCGGGTTCGGGCTCGCGTGCGGCGGCGGGGAGCAGGACGGTGAAGGTCGGTGGTGCCGTGCGTGTGAGGGCGAGCCGTCCGCCCTCGGCCTCGGCGAGACTGCGGGCGAGGGCTAGCCCGATCCCGTGTCCTGCGGCGTGGCGGGCGCGCCGGGTGAAGAGCTCCGTGACGGGGACCGTCACACCGCGGCCCTCGTCGGAGACGTCGACGGCGACGGCCGCACCGATGTCGCGGACGGCCACGGTGACGGTTCCGGCGCCGTGGCGCACCGCGTTGTCGACGAGCACAGCCAGGACCTGGCGGATCGCCGAGGTCGAGGCCGCGGCGCGAGGTGGGTCGGGGTCGACGACGATCCGGAGGGCGCGGTCGGCGGTGCCGAGGACGGGACGCCATTGGTGGTCGAGGTCGTCGAGGAGGGCGGGGAGATCGAGCGCGGCGGGGGCGGTGTCGGTGTCCCGGGCCAGGGCCAGGAGGTCCTCGATGGTGCGCTGCAGCCCGTCGGCGGCCCGGACCGCGTCGGCCATGGCCGGCCTCGGGTCGGTGTGCCGGTCCTCGAGGGCGCCCTCGAGGCTGAGCCGGAGTCCGGCGAGCGGGGTGCGCAGCTGATGCGACGCGTCGGCGGTGAAGGAGCGTTCGCGCGCGACGAGGTCACCGAGCCGTTCGGCGGTGGTATCGAGATCCGCGCCCACGGAGTCGATCTCCGGGATCCCGACGCGGGGCGCACGAGCGGTGAAATCGCCGTCGCCGAGGCGGCGGGCGGCTCCGGAGAGCTGTTCCAGGGGCCCGGCCAGTCGCCCGGCCTGATGCCTGGCGACGATCCACACGGTGGTCAGCGCCGTGAGGGCGAGGGCGAGCATCGCTCCCCACACCAGGGCGACCTTCGCGTAGACCTCGCCGGGTGAGCTGTAGACGCGGATGGCGCCGGCGCGGGGGCCGTCGCCGGTGACCGGCACCGCGACGATCCCGTCCCCCCCGGTGTCGTGGGAGTTCTCGGCGAGCGCCTCGGTGACGGCGCGGTCCCCGGTCGCGGGTCCGGTACCGAGGATCCGGACGCCGGCGCGGTCGTAGAGCGCGACCTGCGCTGACCCGGGGACGGCCGGGAGCTGAGGGTCCTGGCCTCGCGCGAGGTCCACGGCGACCGTCAGCGCGGCGACGTTCGCGACCTGGCCGAGCTCGTTCTGCTCGTTGCCGGCGAGGTAGGACACGACGATCCCCGCCAGCGGCAGCCCGAACAGCCCGATCGCGAGGACGGCTGCGGCGAGGGTGAGAACGATGATGCGTCTACGCACGTCGGTGGGGTCCCCGGGGGTCGGTCGGATCAGGAGGGGCTGAGGGCGTGCAGCACGGCGAACAGCAGGCCGGCGGCGGTGGCGGCGAAGAGCGTGACGCGGACCGCCGCCCAGACGTAGAACGCACGGTCCTCCGACGAGGTGGGCTCCGGCTGCTCGGCGACGAGATCGTGCACCAGATCGTCGAGCTCGTGCCGCGAACGCGCCCGGTAGGTCGCCGAGAGCAGCCGACCCGCCTCCTCGAGGTCGAGGCGGCCGTCGTGAACGGCGTCGCTGACGTGCGTGGCCGCGCACAGGAGTTCGTCGTCGCTCGGACACATCGACCTCGGCTCCTCCCGGGCGCGGGCGTCCCCCTCGTGGTACCCCTGCGAGAGGGTCATCCTCCGGCCCGCGTTCCGTGTGCCGCGGCGGAGGCCGGGGAACAGGCGGCCTCCGGGATGCTGTGCATGCTCCCACGCTAGGCGGCGGCTGGTTCGCGCTCGGGCCGCGCCGGGTAAGACGATGGCAAAACTTCGGGCAGCCGGCGGTCCTCACGCCGGGCCGCGGCATCGCCGGTCAGGTGACCGGCTCGAGCTCGGCCCGTCGGCCCGGCCCGGCGACGACGGGTCGTGGTGCCAGCACGGCCACGCCGGCAGCGGTCAGCAACGCCCCCGCGACGCCGATCGCCAGCCGCACCGGCGAGGTGGAGATCGGCTCGCCGAGGACCATCACCCCCAGGAGACCGGCGATGAGCGGGTCGACGAGGGTGAGGGTGGCCAGCGGCGCGCCGAGCCCGCCGTCGCGGTAGGCGTGCTGGGCGAGTACGAGCCCGACCAGCGCGGACGTCAGGGCGGCCACGACGTACGCCGGCTGGGCGTGACCCGACCAGATGGCCTTGGCCGTTCCGGAGGTGAGCCCGAAGCACAGGGCCGCCGCGACGGCGTGGAGGACGGCGGCGAGGGTCGGCCTCGATCGGGCGAGGCCTCGGGCGGCGGCCACCAGCACGGACACCGCCGTCGCGACGATCGCCACGGCGGACCAGTATCCCAGCACCGGTGCCGCGATCCCGGCTGAGCGGGGGATCATCGACAGCACGCCGGGCAGGCCGACGAGCACGCAC
>NZ_JAODNI010000247.1 GCF_025465255.1 Pseudonocardia sp. | reverse complement strand
CCTCGCCGTTGATGTAGTCGTTGATCGCGATGCTGTGCACCAGCTCCGCGTACTCCGACGGGCTGCCCATCCGCTTCGGGAACGGCACGCCGCTGCCCCAGTGCTTCTCGGCCTCGTCGCGCTCCATCCGGAACGCCGGGGTGAAGAAGGTGCCGGGGGCGATCGCGACGACCCGGATGCCCAGCGGGCTCAGGTCGCGGGCGGCCGGCAGCGTCAGCCCGACCACGCCGCCCTTGGCCGCGGAGTACGCGGTCTGCCCGATCTGGCCCTCGTAGGCGGCGATGCTCGCCGTGTTGACGATCAGCCCCCGCGACCCGTTCTCGTCCGGCTCCTGGGTGGCCATCGCCGCGGACACGAGCCGCAGCGTGTTGAAGGTGCCGGAGAGGAAGAGGTTCAGGTACCAGTTGAACGCGTCCATCGGCGCGGGTGAGCCGTCCCGGCCCACCACCCGGGCGGCGCCGCCGCTCGAGCCGCCGTGCGCGTTCACCAGCAGCCGCAGCGGCCCGAGCTCGGTCGCGGCTGCGATCGCGCCCTGCACGCTGTCGTCGTCCGTCACGTCGGTGCTGACGTAGCGGGCCTGCTCGCCGAGGTCGTCCGCGAGCGCCTTGCCCCGCTCGTCGGACAGGTCCGCGATCACCACCGACGCGCCGGCCGCGACCAGCCGGCGCACCGTCGCCTCGCCGAGACCACCCGCACCTCCGGTGACGATCGCCGAGACACCGTTGACGTCCATGCTCGCTCCTTTGCTCGTGGTCGCCGTGCCGCTTGCGTGCACGCACTGTCAGATTAGCGGACGCAGGCGCTCGTTCCGAGAGGCAATCACGCCTCGACGCCCGGCGTCGGCGTCAGAATCAGCTGTCGAGGGGGAAGTGCTCGGTGAACCACCCCGTCGCACGGGCGAACCAGTCCGAGGCGGACGGGGTGAGGTTGAGGATGTGACCGGCGTCCGGGAGCACGTAGGTCTCCAGGACCGCGCCGGGCCCGAAGAACGGCGCCTCCGCCGCCCGGAGGGCCTGTGCGTCCGCACAGTCCGTGCCGGAGCCGTATCCACCCTGACGGCAGAACACGGCATCCCCGCGGCCATTGGCGACGAGGACGGGAACGTCGAGGGTGTCCGTCCGCAACAGCGGTGTGATGGCGAGGTAGGGGGCGAGCGTCCCGAGGTAGGCCGACGAGCCCGGGCTGCGCGAGTCCTCGTCGGCCTTGAGCACCGCGGGATCGGTCGGGCCGCCGGCGTGGAAGGTCTCCCGGGCCCCGGGCAGGCTGATGTAGCCCATGTCCAGCGGGACCTCGTCGCGCGTCGCCGGGTCCAGCGGCGCCGGGACGGCGTGGGCGAACAGCGCCGCGACGGCTCCCGCCGCGGGCGAGTGCGACGTCCCGCTGGCGACGATCCCGTCCACGTCCCGGTATGTCGTCGCCTCGACGTAGCCGGTGAGGGTCCCGAGCGAGTGGCCGACGAGCACCACGGTCGGGTAGGTGGCGCCGAGGGCGCCGGTCCGCGCCGCCTGCACGACCCGGTGGATCGCCTCGGCCTGGGCCTGGATGGTCACCGTCACGCTCGGCGGGTGGCTGCTCCCGCCGACCCCCAGCGGGTCGAGGGCGAGCGTGCTGTAGCCCGCGGCCGTCATGTGCCGGGAGTAGGAGAGGGGCTCACCGGCCGAGGTGCGCCCGACCGGGAAGTCCCAGTACGAGCGTGCGTAGGTGCCACCGGGCACGAGCAGCTGCAGGACCGGCGAGGGGCGCCCGGCGGGGTCGCAGAGGTCGCCCTCGACCTGTGCGCCGCCGGCCACCGGCACCGTGACGACCCGGCAGGCTCCGGCCGGGGGTCCGCCCTCTGCGGCCGCGGACGGCGCAGCAGCCACGAGGGCCACCAGCACCGCGAGCAGCGCGGCGGCCCCGCCCCGGCGGGCACGGCGGTGGGAATCCGAGAGAACGTCCATGGTCTCCCCGTTCGGTTCGACGATACATCTGACGATATCGCCATCAACCTGGCGATCGACGCAAAGCTTTGAGCTGTGAATACCAGCGAATGCGGCCGATCGGACGAAGATCTTCGCCGATTGCGACCGTACTATCTGACGGACGGTGTTCTTTCGCGGGGTCGGCGTCGATCCCCGATCACAGGAGCTCACGATGCCCGGACCCGCACTCGTCCTCGTCCACGGCGGCCAGCACGCCGCGGACTGCTGGGAGCCCACCGTTGCCGAGCTCCGGCGGCGCGCTCCGGACACGCCCGTGCTCGCCGTCGACCTGCCCGGGCGCGGCTCGTCCCCCGCCGACCTGGCCACCGTCACCGTCGCGGACTGGGTGGACTCGGTCGTGCGGCGGATCGAGGCCGAAGGGCTGAACGAGGTCGTCCTGGTCGGCCACTCGATGGCCGGGCTCACCGTGCCGGGCGTGGTCGCGCGGCTCGGCGCGGAGCGGGTCCGCCGGATGATCCTGATGGCCGCGGCGGTGCCACCGCAGGGCAGTTCGATCCTCGACACGCTGAGCGGGCCGCTGGCCTGGTACGCCGGGCGGGCCGCCCGTCGCGGCGGCCCGTCGTCCCCGATGCCCCGGGTGCTCGCGCGGATGTCCTTCTGCAACGGGATGACGCCCGCGCAGCGGGAGTTCACCCTGGCCCGGCGGTACGGCGAGTCCACCCGGGTCACGGCCGAGCCGGCGGACCGGAGCGCGTTGCCCCGGGAGGTGCCGCGCACCTGGATCCTCACCCTGCGGGACCGGGCGCAGCGCCTCGCGACCCAGCGGCGGGCCATCGCGGCGCTGGGCGGGGTCGACGAGGTGGTCGAGCTCGACACCTGCCACGACGCGATGATCAGCGCCCCGGCCGAGCTGGCGGCGATCCTGCTCGAACGCTGCCGGAGCACCGTCGCGGGCTGAGCCGGCCCGCGGGTCAGCCCGCCGGCGCGGCCGCGGCCCGCAGGGCGTTCCGGTCCACCTTCAGCATCGCGGTGACCGGCAGGTCCTCGACGAGCTCGAGGCGGTCCGGACGCTTGTAGTCCGCGAGCCGCTCGCGGGTCCAGTCCCGCAGCTCGTCGAGCGCGGGCGGGTCCGCCGGATCGGCCGGGACCACGAACGCCACGCCGATCTCGCCGATCACGGGGGCCGGGCTGCCGACGACCGCGACCCGGCGCACGCCGGGGTGTTCGGCGAGGACGTTCTCGACCTCGAGCGGATGCACGTTGTACCCGCCGCGGATGTAGAGGTCCGTCGAGCGGCCGACGAGCACCAGGTTCCCCTCGGGGGTGAACCGCCCGAGGTCCCCGCTGACCAGCCAGCCGTCCTCGGTCAGCGTCTCGGCCGTGCGCTCCGGGTCGTTCCAGTAGCCGCGCATCACGCAGGCGCCCCGGACCCGGACCCGGCCGGTCCCGCCCGGGGCGACGGGCCGCCCGTCGTCGTCGGTGACCGCGACCTCCATGCCCTCCTGCGGGCGGCCGACGGTGCGGAACTGCACCTCCGGCGGGTCGCCCGGCTCGGTGCCGCAGATCGTCGGGGACTCGGTCATCGCGTACCGGACGACCAGGGGCACGCCGATCCGCTGCGCCACCGCCTCGATCAGGTCCGGCGACGCCGGCGCGGTGGCCGCGATGCCGACCCGCAGGTCCGGCAGCCCGTGCGCGCCGGGCTCGTCGAGGAGCTTGCTCCACTGCGTCGGCACTCCCCCGACGACCGTGATCCGCTGCTCCCGCATGATCGCGGCCATCGCCGCGACCGACCACGGCACGGGCGAGACGACGAGCGTGAGACCCCAGACCAGCTGGTCCCACAGCTTCGCCATGTACCCGGCGTGCGCGAACGGCGTCGCGACGAGCCTGCGGTCGTACGGCGCGCTCATCACGCCGGCCGCCCGCGCGGACGCGGCGAGGTTGCGGGAGTCGAACCAGGCACCCTTCGGCGTGCCGGTGGTGCCGGAGGTCCAGATGATCACGGCCGGCGCCGCGGGGTCCGGCGCCGGCCGCCGGGCCCCGAGGCCCGCGTGCCGGTACAGCCCGGCGAGCGCGGTGCGCGGGAGCTCAGGGATCCCGGACGGCACCGGGGGCAGCCCGGCGTCGCCGTCGCGGACCACCAGCACCGGGCCCGCCCGGTCCAGCACCGCGCCGACCTCCCGCGGCCCGAGCCGGGTGTTGAGCCCGGTCGTCACGGCGCCGAGCCGGGCGAGCGCCGCGTAGCAGACCGCGTAGTCGATCGACGACGGCAGCATCAGGGCGACGACGTCGCCCTCGGCGACCCCGCGCTCGGCCAGCGCCCCGGCGAGCGCGTCGGAGCGGGTGTCCCACTCGGCGAACGACATCCGGGTGCCGTCGGCCTCGACGTAGGCGTCCCGCTCGCCGTGGGCCGCGGTCGCCGCCGAGATCAGCGCGTCCGCCGTGTCGAAGGTGCCCGGCAGCGGCGGGACGGTCACGGGGCCTCGGTCCCCAGGATGATCGTCCCGCTCGAGCAGAACCAGCCGCCCGTGCCGCTGACACAGGCGAGCTTCGCGTCCGGGACCTGCCGCGGCCCGCACTCGCCACGGAGCTGGCGCACCGCCTCCACCACCAGGAACAGCCCGCGC
>NZ_JAODNI010000226.1 GCF_025465255.1 Pseudonocardia sp. | reverse complement strand
GCGCGGGTGCCGCGGCGGGCTCGGCGCGGGCCGACCGGACGACGTCGGGCGCCGTCCCCGTGGCGACGCCGACGCCGCTGAGCAGGGCACCGAGGACGAGGCCGCCCGCGACGGTCGTGACCGCGCGCCGGCGTGTGGTCGAACTGTCGCGGAACCGCATCCCGGCCATTGTCCCGTACTGCCGTCGTCGTACCGAACGGCCCCGCCCCCACACCCGTCCGAGGGGCGGAGATCCCGCGACTCGCGCGGTCCCAGATGCCGACTCGCGCGGTTCAGAACGCCGACTCGCGGGGGGCCGGGCTCGGGCTCCGCGAGTCGGCGTTTCCGGCCGCGCGAGTCGGCGTTTCCGGCCGCGCGGGTCGGGGTCTCCGGCCGCGCGGGTCGGTCAGGTGAGCGAGGGGACGCGTTCCGCGGGGGGCGGGGGGCCGGGCGGGGTGCCGTCGCCGAAGGGGCTGCCGCCGAGGTCCTCGCGGCCGTGTGCGCTGAGCCAGTTGGAGACGTCCGGGCCCGCGGGGATGATGCCGGTCGGGTTCACCTCGTGATGCACGCCGTAGTAGTGCTGCTTGATCTGTTCGAAGTCGATCGTGTCCCCGAAGCCGGGGGTCTGGAACAGGTCCCGGGCGTACGCCCACAGCACCGGCATCTCGCTCAACTTCTGCCGGTTGCACTTGAAGTGGCCGTGGTAGGCCGCGTCGAAGCGGACCAGGGTGACCCAGAGCCGGACGTCCGCCTGGGTGATCGCGTCCCCGACGAGGTAGCGCTGCCGCTCCAGCCGCTCGGACAGCGCGTCGAGCCTGCCGAACAGCGCGCCGTACGCCTTCTCGTAGGACGCCTGGCCCTTCGCGAACCCGCACTTGTAGACGCCGTTGTTCACGTCGTGGAACACCCCCTCGGAGACCTCCTCGATCTCGTCCCGGTACTTGTCCGGGAAGAGGTCGGGTGCGCCGTCGCGGTGGAACTCCGTCCACTGGGTCGCGAGGTCGAACTCGAGGGCCTTGTAGTCGTTGGTGACGACCTTCCCGCTCGCCACCTCGACGACGGCGGGCACGGTGACGCCCTTGTCGTAGCCGGGCACGGCCGCCTCGTACGCGGACCGCAGGTACTCGATGCCGAGCACGGGGTCCTTGTCGTCCGGGTCCAGGTGGAACCGCCAGCTGCGCTCGTCGTGCAGAGGGCCGGCGATGCCGAGCGAGATCACCGGCTCCAGGCCGAGCAGACGGCGCAGGATCACGGCGCGGTTGGCCCACGGGCAGGCCCGGGCGGCGACGAGCCGGTACCGGTCCGCCTCCACCGGCCACGGCGAGGAGCCGTCGGAGGTGATCCGCTCCTGCACACCGAGGGGTTCGCGGACGAACTCGTCGGAGCCGGACTGTGCTGCACTGTTCGGGGACGCTCCCATACGGCAACGCTACGACCTCGCGGGCCCGCCCGCCGCGAGGCGATCTTCGCCGGAGATCCTCATCGGCCGGGGACGAGCGCGCGATCACACCGCCGCGGCGAACTCCCTGTGGTCGAATCGGCTCATGGTGGACTTCTCGCTGGACGACGTCGTCCGGCCCGGTTCCCGGGTCACCCTCGCCGACGGCTGCGGCACCCCGACGGTCCTGCAGGGTCCGCTGAGCCGCGCGGCGGCCCGGGCCGGGGACGTGCGGCTGGTCCTCGGGTGGATGCCCGCGCCGACACCGGACCTGGACCCGGCGGCGTTCGCGGACGTCCGGGTGCTGATGGGCGGGCCCGGCGTGCGGTCGATGGTCGAGGCGGGGGACGCCCACGTCGTTCCCTGCCGGCTCTCCGCCGTGCCCGCGCTGCTGGCCGGGGTGCTGAAGCCGGATCTGCTCGTCGCGACGCTGGTCCGCGGGCCGCGCGGGCTGCACCTCGGCGCCGAGGCCTCGTACATGCGCGGCCTCGTCGAGGCCGGGGTGCCGGTCGCGGGCGTCGTGTCCACCGCCACCCCCCTGGCCGACGCCGGGGACCCGCTCCCGGCGGACGCGATCACCGTCCTCGGCGAGACGGACGAGGGCCCGGCCGAGATCCCCACCCCGCCCCCGACGCCGGCGGACGAGGCGATCGCCCGCAACGTCGCCGCGCTGGTCCCCGAGGGGGCGCGCGTACAGGTCGGCCCCGGCCGGCTCGCGCAGGCGATGGTCGCGGCGCTGGAGGTCCCGGTGCGGATCGACTCGGGGCTGCTGCCCGAACCGGTCGTCGACCTGGACCAGAAGGGCCTGCTGCTCGACGACCCGATGTGCGCCTACCTGATCGGCACCCGCCGGCTCTACGACTGGGCGGACGGCCGGCGGCTCCTGCACCCCATCGAGGTCACCCACGACGTCGGCCGGCTCTCCGCCGCCGGCGCACCCCCGCTGATCGGCCTGAACGCCGCGCTCGAGATCGACGTCGACGGGCAGGTCAACGTCGAGGGGCTCGGCCGGTCCGCGGCCGGGATGATCGGCGGGCACCCGGACTTCGCCGCCGCGGGCGTCCGCGGCCCGGGGCTGTCGGTGATCGCGCTGGCGTCGGCGCACAAGGAGCGCCCCACGCTCGTCGAACGCCTGTCCCGGCCGGTGACGACCGCGTCGCACGACGTCGACGTGGTGGTCACGGAGCGCGGGACGGCGGACCTGCGCGGGCTGGACCGCGCGGAGCGCCGCGCGGCACTGCTCGACCTGTGGGACGGCCGGGTCGCGGGGTGAGCGCTACCGTCGGGCCATGACCAGCCGGCTCGTCGCCGTCGTCGTGGACTGCGCGGACGCCGACGCCCTCGCACGTTTCTGGGCCGCCGCGCTCGGCCACCGGAACATCCGCGCCTGGGACGACGGCCACGGGACCACCTACGCCCAGATCGACGACGCCGTCCCCCTGCTGCTGTTCCAACCGGTGGGCGAGCCGCGCACGGGGAAGAACCGCCTCCACCTCGACGTCGCCCCCGAGCCGGGCGGCACGCAGCGGGGCGAGGTCAGGCGGCTGACGGACCTCGGCGCCACCGTCCTGGACGAGGCCCCCGGCTTCCCGTGGATCGTGATGGCGGACCCCGAGGGCAACGAGTTCTGCGTGCTGCCGCCCGAGGACTAACCCTTCAGGAACGGCGCCAGTGCCGCGAGGGTCTCCTCCGGGCGCTCGTCGACGAAGAAGTGGCCGGCCTCCGCGATCGGCTCGCCGGTGACGAGCGACGGGTCCGCGGCGCGGGAGCGCCACACGTCGAGCGGGTGGTCCCGGCTGTTCCCGACCACCCCCCTGCCGCCCCACAGGACCAGGCAGGGCGCGGCGATCCGGCGGCCGGCCCGCTCGCTCTCGGCGTCGTGCGCCAGGTCGATCGAGGCCCCCGCGCGGTAGTCCTCGAGCATCGCGTGCCGCGCGTCGGGGTCCGCGAAGACCCGCTCGTACTCGGCGACGGCGGCCGGGGCGTGCGCGTCGAGGCCGCTCCCCCAGCCCCCCAGGAGGCTGTGCAGGTACGCGCCCGGGTCGCCCGCGAGCAGCCGTTCCGGCAGGTCGAAGGGCTGGATGAAGAGGAACCAGTGGTAGTAGGCGGTCGCCAGCCGCCGGTCCACGTGGGAGTACACGTACTCCGTCGGCATGATGTCGAGCAGCGCGAGCCGGGTGACGGCGTCGGGATGGTCGAGGGCGAGGCGGTGCGTCACACGGGCGCCGCGGTCGTGCCCCACGACGGCGAACTCGTCGAACCCCAGCTCGGCCATGACGGCGACCTGGTCCGCGGCCATCGCCCGGAAGGACGACTCCGCGTGCCGCTCAGACCCGGGGGTGTCCGGCCCGTCGGCGGAGACACGCCGATCGGAGTCCCCGTACCCGCGCAGATCCGTGGCGACGACGGTGTGCTCCTCGGCCAGGAGCGGGGCCAGCCGGTGCCACAGGACGTGACTCTGCGGAAACCCGTGGAGCAGGAGCAGCGGCGGCCCCGAGCCCCCGCGCACCCCGTGGATGCGGACCGGCGACGTGGCCGTCGGAACCTGCAGGTCGAACGTCTCGAACCCCGGGAACATCGTCCCGACCGTAGTCGGCCGGGCAGGCCTCCGGCACCTGCTCGGGCCCGGCGGTCTCGAACACCCAGGCCTTGAGCACGGCGAACCGCACCAGGCCGCCCAGCGTGCTGGCCAGCGCGACCGCGACGGACTCACCCGGCGCGGTGACGGCCGGGAAGACCTCGTCCACGACGAGCAGGACCGCCGAGCTGTAGAAGGCGTAGAAGACGACGGTGCCGATGTCCTGGACGTAGACGCGCCAGCGGCGCGCGGGCGCGCCGTCGAAGGTGAAGCGGCGGTTGACCTCGGTGCTGACGGCGGTGCTGACCAGCAGGGCGACCAGGTTCGCGGCGAGGGGCTCCAGCGTGGCCCGCAGGGCGAGGTAGACACTGGCGTTGACCGCGGTGCCGAGGCCACCGACGAGGGCGTAGCGGGCGAGCTGCCGGACCATCGGGAACCGCTCGTCCAGCCGGGTCCGCGCGACCACGAGCCGATCACCGGCCGACTGGGCGAGGTTCGCGAGCACGGACGGGAGACCGAGATGCGCCACCGATTCCCGGCCGGCCATTCCCATCATCTCCTCGACCCGTTTCCGCTGTGTACGACAGTTATCGCATCCGCGGATGGGTGCGCGCTCGCTCTCTCCTGTGAATACCCCGAGAAGATCGAGACATTCCCCGCTCACGGGCCCTGTGACACAGGCCTCCCCGTAACCCGATCGTGGCGGGCGCGTTGAGGAAGCGGAAGCACAGCAGACACGGGCGGGTGAAGTCCACCGCCCGGCATCGGGGGAACGTGACCATGCGTACACGGATACGGACGATCCTGGTCCTCGGCGCGGTCGGGGCGGCCGCGCTCGCCGGGACGGGGGTCGCGCTGGCGGACACCGCACCGCTCGTCGCCCACGGCAGCTACCACGCCGAGGACGGGACCGGCGAGTTCGGCGAGCACCTGGACACCTCCGCGGTGCTCGTGGACACCCCGGTCGGCACCTGCGTCGACCTCACCTCGCCGGACGGC
This sequence comes from Pseudonocardia sp., assembly GCF_025465255.1. Taxonomy (GTDB): domain Bacteria; phylum Actinomycetota; class Actinomycetes; order Mycobacteriales; family Pseudonocardiaceae; genus Pseudonocardia. The sequence goes on along the minus strand of NZ_JAODNI010000226.1, from coordinate 22,017 downwards.
GACGAGGTGGCGTGGCGGACGTCGGTCAACGAGACGGACCGGGTCGCCCTGCTTTCCGCCCGGACCTGCCGGGAGATCGCCGAGGACCGCGGGACCGGGCCGGGCCCGGCGGACACGGTCGCCGAGGACCGGCCCGGCGCGGGTGCGGGCCCGGACGAGGCCCTCGCCCCCGGCGACGTCGTCGGGGCCGGGAAGGCCTTCCGCTCGGTGTCGTTCTCGTCGATGCCCTGACCGGGCCCGGACCGTGAAGATCCTCAGACCGTGAAGAACACGGTCTCGTGCGGCCCCTGCAGGTGGATGTCCAGGCGGTACACGCCCTCGCCGTCCTTCTGCGCGACCAGGGTGTCCCGGCGCTCCGCCGGGACGCTGTTCAGCACCGGGTCCGCGTCGTTGGCCGGGTCGTCCGCCAAGTAGATCCGGGTGACGACGCGGTCCAGCAGGCCGCGGGCGAACACGGAGACGTCCAGGTGCGGGGCCTCGACGGCGCCGTTCTCCGCGGGGAGCGGGCCGGGGCGGACCGTGCGGATCTCCCACCGTCCCTCGGGGTCGGTGTTGCAGCGGCCGAAGCCGAGGAAGCCCGGGACGCTCGGCTCGGCGGCGCCGCGCGGGTCGTCGGGGTGCGCGAAGCGGCCGGCGGGGTCCGCCTGCCAGGTCTCGATCATGCCGTCCGGGACCGGGGTGCCCGCGCCGTCGTGGAGGACGCCCGAGATCCGGATCGTGCCCGGTGTGCCGGGCGGGACGACGTCCGCGCCCTCGGGCCAGGTCAGGCCCAGCGAGAGGTACGGCCCGACGGTCTGCGACGGCGTCAGCTCGAGTCGATCAGTCATCGTGCGGCTCCTCGAACACGGTCTGGTTGCGGCCCCGCAGCACGATGTCCCAGCGGTAGGCCAGTGCCCAGTTCGGCTGCGTGGTGTCCATGTCGAAGCGGGAGACCATCCGCTCGCGGGCACCCTCGGGCGCGGAGTTGTAGATCGGGTCGTACGCGAACAGCGGGTCGTCCGGGAAGTACATCTGCGTGACGAGCCGCTGGGTGAAGGCGTGGCCGAACAGCGAGAAGTGGATGTGCGCGGGCCGCCAGGCGTTGGGGTGGTTGCCCCACGGGTAGGCGCCGGGCTTGATCGTGGTGAAGGAGTACTCGCCCAGCGAGTTCGTGACCACCCGGCCGCCGCCGGAGAAGTTCGGGTCCAGCGGGGCGGGCCAGGTGTCCCGGGCGTGGGCGTAGCGGCCGGCCGCGTTGGCCTGCCAGACCTCGACGAGCGTGTCCGGCACCGGGCGTCCGTCGGAGTCCAGGACCCGGCCGGAGACGGTGATCCGTTGTCCCTGCGGCTCGCCCTCGTGCTGGCGGGTGAGGTCGTGGTCGTTCGGGCCGATCTCGCCGACGAGCAGCGGCCCGGTGATCTCGGTGAACCGCTGCGGCAGGATGATCGGCCGCTGCGTCGGCGCGCGCAGGCCGGTGCTCTTGTAGCCGGGCGAGTCCAGCGCCGGGTGGGTGTCCTCGGCGTACGGGTAGGTCAACGGCATCAGACAGCTCCGTGGGGAAGGCCGACGTAGTTCTCGGCGAGACCGGTCGCGGCGGCCCGCGACGAGACGGTGTAGCGCAGCTGCGAGAGCTGCAGGGCACGGCCGAACGCGTCGCCGTTCGCGTGGTCGTCGTCGAAGCGGTGCAGCATCGAGGTCATCCACCAGGAGAAGTGCTCGGCGCGCCAGATCCGGCGCAGTGCCCGCTCGGAGTAGGTGTCGACGCCCGTCTCGTCCTTGCGGAGCAGGAGGTCGGCGAGCGAGTCGGCGAGCAGGCGGACGTCGGCGATCGCGAGGTTCATGCCCTTCGCACCGGTGGGCGGGACGATGTGCGCGGCGTCCCCGGCGAGGAACAGGCGCCCGTGCCGCATCGGCTCGGCGACCATGCTCCGCATCCCCGTGACCGACGGCCGCTCCACGAACGGGCCCTCGTTGAGGGTGAACCCGTCCGCCTGCAGCCGCGTGCCGAGCTCGTCCCAGATCCGCGCGACGGACCAGTCCGCCGGGTCGGCGTCGGGCCTGACCTGCAGGTAGAGCCGGGTGACCTCGGGGCTGCGCATCGAGTAGAGCGCGAAGCCGTTGTCGTGGTTGGCGTAGACCAGCTCGTCGTGGGTCGGGGCGGCCTTCGCCAGGATCCCGAGCCAGCCGAACGGGTACTCGCGCTCGGCGATCCGGATGTCCGGGACGGCCCGGCGGCTGACGCCGTGGAAGCCGTCGCAGCCGGCGACCACGTCGCACTCGATCCTCCGCCGGGTGCCGTCCGCGGCGGTGTAGCCGATCGACGGCGCGTCCGTGGTGAGGCCGTCCAGGACGACGTCGGAGACCTCGAACTCGATCGGCTCGCCGGCGTCGACCCTGGCCGCGATGAGGTCCTTCACGACCTCCTGCTGCCCGTAGACCGTGATCCCCTTGCCGACGAGATCGGCGAAGTCGATCCGGTGGTCCCCGCCGTCGAAGCGCAGGGAGATGCCCTCGTGCGGGAGGCCTTCGGCGTCGAGGCGGGTGGCGAGCCCGGCCTCGCGGAGCAGTTCCACGGTGGGGTGCTCGAGCACGCCGGCCCGGACGCGCTGCTCGACGTAGGAGCGGCTGCGTGCCTCGAGCACGACCGAGTCGATTCCTCGGCGGGAGAGCAGGTGGGAGAGCAGCAGTCCTGCCGGCCCGGCGCCCACGATCCCCACCTGGGTCCTGGGCACGACCTGGGTTCGCATGGCCGCAGCTTCCCGCACCCACCGATCCCCGTTCGACCGCACTTCCACTGTGCGGAAGACTGGCTGCATGGCAGGCAGGTCGACCGTGACGGCACGAGTCCTCGACGTGCTCGGCGCGTTCACCGCCGAGGCGCCCCAGCTCTCGCTCACCGAGATCAGCCGGAGGACGGGCCTCCCGCTGACGACCACGCACCGGCTCGTCGGTGAGCTCGCCGCGTGGGGCGCGCTGGAACGGGCGGACGACGGGCAGTACCGCGTCGGCCTGCGGCTCTTCGAGGTCGGGGCGCTCGCCCCGCGCGGGCTCGGGCTGCGGGACGCCGCGATGCCCTACCTCGAGGACCTGCACGAGGTGACCCGGCAGAACGTGCAGCTCGCCGTGCTCGACGGCGCCGAGGTCGTCTACGTCGAACGGCTCGCCGCCCGCGACGCCGTCTCAATCCTGACGCGCGCCGGGTCCCGGATGCCGCTGCACGCGACCGCGGTCGGGCTGTCCCTGCTGGCCTTCGCCGATCCGGCGCTGCAGGAGCGGGTGCTCGCGGCCCCGCTGCGGCGGTTCACCCCGAGGACGTTGTGCGATCCCGAGGACGTGCGCCGGATGCTCGCCGAGGTGCGGCGGACCGGGGTGGCGATCAGCGACCGGCAGGTCGAGATGGTGTCGCAGTCGATCGGGGCGCCGGTGCGCAGGCCGTCCGGCGAGGTCGTGGCGGCGCTGTCCATCGTGGTCCCGGCGGAGGGGAACCCGCACGCCTACGTCCCCGCGGTCCGGGCGGCCGCGCGGGGCATCGGCCGGGCGCTTGCCAGGAGTAGCTGAGCCCGCAAGTATTCGACCATGGACGTCGTCGAGTACCGGCCCGAACGCGACCAGTACGTCTGGACCTTCGGCGGCGTCGCCCCGTCGCACCGGATCTCCCCCGGCACGCTCCTGCGGCTGTGGACCGAGGACGCGTTCTCCGGCCGGCTGACCAGGACCACGGACAGCCCGAGCGCGGTGCTGAACATGGCCGAGGTCAACCCGCAGACCGGGCCCTTCTTCGTGGAGGGCGCGGAGCCCGGGGACACTCTGGCCCTGCACATCGTGGACCTGACGCCGGCGCGGGACTGGGGCGCGTCGACGCTGATCCCGTTCTTCGGCGCGCTCTCGGTCACCGACCGCACCGCGCTGCTGCACGACCCCCTGCCCGAACGCACCTGGATCTACCAGCTGGACCGGGCGAAGGAGACCGTCCTGTTCGAGGCGCAGAGCACGGACCTGCGCCTGGAGCTGCCGATGAACCCGATGCTCGGCACGGTAGGCGTGGCCCCCGCGGGCCGCGAGGTGCGGTCGAGCCTCGTGCCGGACGTGTTCGGCGGGAACATGGACACCCCCGAGATGAAGCCCGGGGTCACCTGCTACCTGGGCGTCAACGTCGAGGGCGCGATGTTCTCGGTGGGCGACGGACACTATCGGCAGGGCGAGGGCGAGAGCTGCGGGACGGCCGTCGAGGGCGCGATGGACGTGACGATCCTGGTCGAGCTGATCAAGGCACGGCCCACGGTGTGGCCGCGGATCGAGAGCGACTCGCACTACGTCGTGGTCGGCTCCTCGCGGCCCCTGGAGGACGCGTGGCGGGCCAGCCAGATCGGCATGATCGGCTGGCTCGGCGAGCTCTACGGCCTGGACCGGCTGGACGCCTACCAGCTCCTGACGCAGATCAGCGAGTCCCCGCTCGCGAACGTCGTGGACACCAACTACAGCGCGGTCACCAAGATCGCGAAGAAACTGCTCCCCACCGGGTCCGCGTACGGCGGGATGCACTCCCACCTGCGCGAGCAGGCCCGCTCACTGTAAGGAGAATTCCCATGGACCTGCAGCTGAAGGGCCGCAAGGCGCTCGTCACCGGAGGCACGAAGGGCATCGGCGGCGCCGTCGTCGACCTGCTCGCGGCCGAGGGCGCGCGGGTCGCGTTCTGCGCCCGCTCCGAGGACGAGGTGCTCGCCCGCGTCGACGCGCTCGCCGCGACGGGGGCCGAGGTCGCGGGGCGCTCCCTGGACGTCGCGGACGCAGGCGCGCTCGCTGCCTGGGTGGTCGACGAGGCGACGGAGGCGGGCGGGATCGACATCCTGGTGGCCAACGTCAGCGCGCTCGCGATCGGACCGGGCGAGGAGAACTGGCGGACCGCCTTCGAGGTCGACCTCATGCACACCGTCCGGATGGTCGAGGCCGCGATGCCGTACCTCGAGCAGAGCGATGCCGCGTCCGTGGTCGCGGTGTCCAGCGTGTCCGGGCGCGAGGTGGACTTCGCGACGGGCTCCTACGGCGTCATGAAGGCGGCGCTCGCGCACTACATGGCCGGGCTCGCGTTCGACCTCGCCGCCAAGGGCATTCGCGCCAACACCGTCTCCCCCGGCAACACCTACTTCGAGGGCGGCGTCTGGCACGGCATGGAGCAGAACAACAAGGAGTTCTTCGACTCCGCGCTGGCGCTCAACCCGACCGGCCGGATGGGGACGCCCGAGGAGACCGCGTACGCCGTCGTCATGCTGGCCAGCCCGCGGGCCAGCCGGATCAGCGGGACCAACCTGGTCGCCGACGGTGCCCTGACCCGCGGCGTGCAACTGTAGGTCCGTGCGCGACTTCCGGATCGAGACCCCGCAAGCCGACCTCGACGACCTGCGCGAGCGGCTCCTCCGTACCCGGTGGCCGGATCCCTCCACCGTGGAGGGCTGGACCCAGGGCGTCCCCCTGGACTACGTCCAGGACCTGTGCGCCTACTGGGCGAACGGCTACGACTGGCGACGGGTCGAGGCCCGGCTCAACGCCTACCCGCAGTTCGTCACCGGCCTCGACGGCGGTGGCGACGACTCCGTCGACGTGCACTTCCTGCACGTCCGCTCGCCCCACGAGGACGCGCTGCCGCTGATCCTCACGCACGGCTGGCCGGGCTCGGTCGTCGAGTTCCTGGGCGTGATCGACGAGCTGACCAATCCCTCCGACGCCGCGGACGCGTTCCACCTCGTCATCCCGTCGCTGCCCGGGTACGGCTACAGCGGCAAGCCGACGACGGCGGGCTGGGGCGTCGAGCGGATCGCGACCGCGTGGGCGCAGCTCATGGACCGCCTCGGCTACGAGCGCTACGGCGCGGCGGGCGGGGACTGGGGATCGATGATCACCGCGGCCCTGGGCACCGGGATGCCGGAGGCCGTCGTCGGGATCCACCTGACCATGCCGCTGGCCGAGGCGCCGCCGGAGGACGAGCGGCAGGCGCTGACGAAGACCGAGAAGGAAGCGCGGCAGGACGCCAAGAGGTTCCGGCGCTTCGGCGCCGGCTACTCGGCCGAGCAGTCGACGCGCCCGCAGACGCTCGGGTACGGGCTCACGGACTCCCCCGCGGGACAGTGCGCGTGGATCATCGAGAAGTTCTGGGACTGGACGGACTCGGCCGGCCCGCCGGAGAACGTGATCAGCCGGGACCGGCTGCTGGACAACGTGACGCTCTACTGGCTGACCGCGAGCGCCACCTCGTCGGCGCGGCTGTACTGGGAGAGCTACGGCAAGACCCGCTACGACACCGTCGAGGTCCCGACCGGCGCGGCGATCTTCCCGCGGGAGATGAACCGGATGCCGCGGAGCTGGCTGGAGCGCCGGTTCGTCGACCTCCGGCGGCTGACCTACCCGGACTCGGGCGGGCACTTCGCGTCGATGGAGCAGCCGGAGACGTTCGTCGACGAGCTGCGCACGTTCTTCCGGATGGTGCGCTGAGCAGCCGCACCCGGATGTGACGAGGGGCCGCACGGGTGTCCGTGCGGCCCCTCGTCGTCACGTCGGTGCCGAGCTGCCAGAACGATCACCCACGCGCCCCCACCTGCCGCACCAGAGTGGCATCAGACCGGCAGTTGCGTCAAGATCTCAGTTGCCAGTCATATGCACTATGCAGAGGAGCGCCCCGATAATGGCCACGTACGCCCTGCCCGACCTGCCCTACGACTACGGCGCACTCGCCCCGCACATCGCCGGCGAGATCATGGAGCTGCACCACTCCAAGCACCACAACACCTACGTGACCGCGCTCAACGCGGTGCTGGACAAGCTGGCCGCCGCCCGCGAGAGTGGTGACTTCGACGCAGTCGTCGGGCTCGAGAAGACCCTCGCCTTCAACCTCGGCGGGCACGTCAACCACTCGATCTTCTGGCAGAACCTGTCCCCGGACGGCGGCGACAAGCCGACCGGCGAGCTCGCCGCGGCGATCGACGGCGCCTTCGGCTCGTTCGATGCGTTCCGGGCGCACTTCACCGCCGTCGCCACGACCATCCAGGGCTCCGGCTGGGCGATCCTCGCCTGGGACGCCCTCGGCGGCCGACTGCTGATCCACCAGCTCTACGACCAGCAGGCCAACCTACCGGCCGGGCAGATCCCGCTCGTCATGCTGGACATGTGGGAGCACGCCTTCTACCTGCAGTACAAGAACGTCAAGCCGGACTACGTGAAGGCCTGGTGGAACGTCGTGAACTGGGCCGACGCCCAGGCCCGCTTCGACGCCGCCCGCACCACCACGGGCCTGATCACCCCCGCCTGACCCCGCTCCCCGCGAGTCGGCACTTCAGGTCGCGCGAGTCGGCATTTTCGGGACACCCGGGATCGCACACTCGGGCAGCCGGAAGTGCCGACTCGCGGAGGTCAGCGGGCGGGGAGGGCTCCGGAGGCGCGGAGCAGCAGGTGCATGGCGAGGTCGACGGAGCGCTCCCGGATGTCGTTGCGGCCGCCCGGCAGGACCGGGTCCCGGGCGAGGACCCGGCCGTCGTCCGTCGTGACGCAGAAGCACACGTAGCCGACGGGCTTGGCCTCCGTCCCGCCGCCGGGTCCGGCGACGCCGGTGATCCCGACCCCGATCGACGCGCCGAGCTTCGCCCGCGCGCCGTCGGCCAGGGCTCGCGCGACCTCCGGTGACACCGCGCCGTGCTCCTCGATCATCTCCGCCGGGACGTCCAGCAGGGCCGTCTTCGCCTCGTTGGAATAGGCGACGACCCCGCCGAGGACGTACGACGACGAGCCCGCGCGGTCGACGAGCCGGGCCGCGAGCATGCCGCCGGTGCAGGACTCCCCCGTCGCCACGGTCTGCCCGGAGGCCTCGAGCGCGCGGCCCAGGAGTTCATCGGTGGTGGTGCCGTCCGCACTGATCAGGTTCTTCGCGTGCCGGGCGACGATCGCGTCCGCGAGCGCGGTCGCGTCCGCCTCGCCGCCGGGGAACGGGTGCAGGTCCACCTCGAGCTCCGAGCGGCGCAGGCACGTGGTGACCTCGACGTCCGGGTAGGCGGGCAGGACCCGCAGCGTCTCGGCGATCTCGGACTCGGGCAGCCCCTGGAACCGCAGCAGCACCGGTTCGGCATGTGGCACGGTCGCGAGCAGCTCCGCCATCGGCGCGGCGGCCAGCGCGCTCGGCCACATCCCCTGCAGCTCGCGCGGCGGCCCGGGCAGGACGAGCACGAGCGGGCCGCCGGCGCGGGGCACCACCAGCCCGGGCGCCGTCCCGACGGGCTCCAGGGCCGTCGCGCCGCGGGGCACCCTCGCCTGCTTGGCGGTCGCGGCGTCCAGCGCCGGACCGCCGAATCCCGTCCGGGCCGCCCAGCGCTCCACGCGGCGCGCGATCAGCTCCCGCATCGCCTCGTCCGGGTGGAGTTCGAGGCCCGCGAAGGCGGCGACGATCTCCGCCGTCAGGTCGTCCGCGGTGGGTCCGAGGCCCCCGCTGGTGACGACGAGCTCGGCGCCGGAGTCCGCGACGAACCGCAGGGCCTGCGCGAGGTCCTCCGGGCGGTCCCCGACGAGCAGCACGTGGGAGACCTCGAACCCGAGATTCCCCAGCTCCGTCGCCACGAACGGGCCGTTCGCGTCCCGCACGGCGCCGGTGAGCAGCTCGCTCCCGGTGACGACGATGCCGGCGCGCGGCCGCTTCCCCGGAGCCCGTTCGACCATGGTCGAGACCGTACCGCCGCCGGCGGCCGCCGTGCGTCCGTGAGGCAGGACACGGAGCGTGACGCTATGCTCTCCTCCGCTCGTCCGAACACACCGGAAACAACGCTCTGACCTGGATCTTCAGCGTTTCTCAGTGTCGTCACAGCGGGCATGCGGAGACTTGGTCAGGACAAGCGCGAACGGTCGCTCTTCCCCAGAGGGCGGCACCGCCGCGGCAGGCGGACCCGATGACCCCACCGGTCCGCCGCCGCGACAGAGGGAAGGACGCTCCACTGATGCCGGACGAGACGCTGCGCGAGCCCACCTGGGTCGGCCGGGCCGAGCGGACCGACGCGACGGAGATCGCCGTCGACGCCCGGTTCGGCGCCGCCCGCCTGCTGGTGACCATGCCCGACGGTGCCCCGCTGGGCCAGGTCACCGTCCCGCTGCGGGCCGGCCGTGCCGGTGCCGCGGACGTCCGCGCCGCGATCGACGCCCGCTTCGGCAGCGCGACCGCGCCGGCCGCGCCGTCGTCCGTCGAACCGATCACCGTCGTCGTCGCGACCCGGGGACGGCCGGACAGCATCGGCCGCTGCGTGCACAGCATCCTGGGCTCGGACCACCCGTCCGTCACCGTGCTCGTCGTGGACAACGACCCGGAGGACGAGCTCACCCGGCACGCCGTCGAGGCGATCGCCGACGAGCGCGTCCGGTACGTGCGGGAGGCGCGCCGGGGTGCGTCGGCCGGGCGCAACCGCGGCCTCGCCGAGGCCCGGACCCGGCTCGTCGCGTTCACCGACGACGACACCGAGGTCGACCCCTCCTGGGCCCGCCGGATGGCCGGTGCGTTCGCTGCGAACCCCGATCTGGTCTGCGTCAGCGGGCCCGTGCTGGCGGCGAGCCTCGGCTCGGACGAGGAGCGCGCGGCGGACGCGGCCCTGGGCTGGAACAAGGGCTTCGTCTCCCGGACGTTCTCCCTGGCGGACCCGCCCCCGGACTCGGCGATCTTCCCCTTCTCCCCCGGCCTGTTCGGGATCGGCGCCAACCTCGCGGTGCGGGCGGACGTCGCCCGCATCTCCGGCGGCTTCGACGAGGCCCTCGGCCCGGGCTCGGCCACCCGCTCCGGCGAGGACTGCGAGTTCCTCGTCCGGCTGGTGCTCGCCGGGCACGTGCTCGGCTACGAGCCCAGCGCGTACGTCTGGCACCACCACCGCCCGGACAGCGCTGCGCTGCGCGAGCAGGTCGAGGGCTACGCCATCGGGCTCGCCGGCTTCCTGACCAAGGTCGCGCTGTCCCCGCGGGGCCGCGCCGCCGCGTTCCGCCGGATCCCGGCCGCCGTCCGCCAGCTCGGCAGGATCGCGGACCGCGAGGCCGGCGCCGGCGACGCCATGCCGAGCGGCGCCGGCCGCACGCGCCTGCGCGGCATGCTGGCCGGCCCGTACGTCTACCTGAAGGCCCGCCGCAAGGCGCGCCGCGCCGGCGGCCGGGTCCCCCCGCTCGTCGCGGCCCAGGACCAGGGCTGCAGCGACCAGGACGGCCCGCGGGGCGGGCAGACCCGTCCCGCGATCGCCCTGCGTTAGTTCCTGGCATGCGGAAGGCCACCGCCCCTCGGGACGGTGGCCTTCCCCGTGTCTCGCTCAGCGCCGCTCTCCGGTGGCCCACTCCCGGTTCGTCATCCGCAGGGCGGCGACGCCGACGCTCACCATGAACAGCCCGAGCGCCGCGCCGATGGCGATGTCGAGCAGCGTGCCGAACTGGCCGACCGGCATCACGGCGTTGCTCGCGACGATCAGCAGTGCGAACGCCCAGTGGAAGAACCCGGCGCGCCACCCCGCGATCGCGCCGATGAGGACCGCGAGCGGCAGGTTCTGCGCCGCGTCGGAGACCTGTACGGCCAGGTCCGCGGACCTGCGCACCCGCAAGCCGGACATCGGCGTGACCCTGCTCAGCCAGTACGCGGAGGCGCAGTACGCGCTGACCTGGCCGACGGCACGGCGCGGCGCGGCTACCTGCTCAAGGAACGTGTCGCGGACGGCGACGAGCTGGCCGCGGCGATCCCCCGGGTGACCGAAGGCGGTTCGGTCATCGACCCCACCGTCATCGAGGGCCTGGTCGCGGCGGACCGCGCGAAGTCCTCGGAGCTGGACTCGCTCACCCCGCGCGAGGTCGAGGTGCTGGGCGAGATGGCCCAGGGCAAGAGCAACACCTCCATCGCCGCGGCCCTGGTGCTGTCCGAGCGGGCGATCGAGAAGCACACGAACTCGATCTTCTCCAAGCTCGGGCTGTCCGAGGAGAGGGACCTGAACCGCCGGGTCAGCGCGGTGCTCGTGTACCTGCAGAACCGCTGACACCCTGCCGACACCGGCGCCGTCACCGCCCGGGCGGGGCGCCCTGCGCGTCGTCGGTGTCGACCACGTCCGGGCTGTCCGCGCGGCCCCCGGTCGTCGCGCCCGCGTCGGGGCGGTCCTCCGGCGGCGCCGTCATCGTCGGCTCGGCGTCCTGGTCCGGTTCGTCCTGGTCCTGGTTCCGTGGCTCGGTCATGGCCCGGGCTACCCCGCCCGCCCGGAGGCATGCGCGCGCCGGTGTGAACCCATGATCGCAGCCCTAGACCTTCTCGAGGAACCCCAGGTCGACGGCGATCGTCTGGCCCGTCACGTAGCGGGACTCGTCCGAGGCGAGCCAGAGGACGGCGTTGGAGATGTCCCGCGCCTCCACCCACGGGTGCGGCATGGTGTGCAGGGCCTGGAACGCCTCGCCGTAGCGCTCGCGGGTGAGCTCCTCCGGCTTCGCGTCCGGGAGGAACAGCTCGTACATCGGCCGGTTCTGGATCATGTCCGTGTCGACGGCCGTCGGGTGGACGGTGTTGCACCGGATGTCGTACTGCGAGACCTCCTGCACCATCGTCCGCATCACCCCGACGACGCCGTGCTTGGCCGCGGTGTAGTGGACCATGTTCGCGAAGCCGCGCAGACCGGCCGTCGAGCTCGTCAGGACGAGGGAGCCGCCCTTCCCCCGCTCGATCATCGACGGCAGGGCCGCCTTCAGCGTCTTCCACACCCCCGTCACGTTCACGGCCAGCATGTCGTCCCACATCGTCTCGGTCATCTCCCACGCCGGGGCGTAGCTGAAGATGCCGGCGTTGGCGCAGACGACGTCGATGTGCCCGAACTCCGAGAGACCGTCGGCCACCGCGGAGTCCAGCGCGCTCTGCTCCCGGACGTCGGCCTCGCGCGTGAGCACGCGCCGGTCCAGCTCCTCGATCAGCTTGGCCGTCTCGGCGAGGTCCTCCGGGCGCGCCATCCCGTAGGGCACGGTGTCGATCTGCGCGCACAGGTCGACCGCGACGATCTCCGCGCCCTCCTCGGCGAGCCGCAGCGCGTGCGAGCGACCCTGGCCCCGCGCCGCGCCCGTGACCAGCGCGACCTTGCCGTCCATCCGACCCATGGATCCACCTCCGCGTCGACACCCGGCCGCGTTGCCGGGCCGTCTCGACGGTAGGGACGCGACGGCGTGACATCGAGGTCTCAATGTGAGACCTCGCCGGGAGACCGCGGCCTGGTGTCGTCACCGCAGAGGCGGGCAGTGCGGCCCGCCCCGACCGCACGGAGGATCCATGGTCTCGGCACGGGTGAACGAGCTCGCCACGGCGGCCTACGGGCTGTGGTTGCGCGAGGACGCCACGCTGGAGGAGATGCGCGTCGGCTTCGACGGCATGTGCCCCGAGCCACCGGCCGACGCGACGATCACGGAGGGCACGGTCGGCGGGGTGCGGGGCTCGTGGGTGAGCGTCCCCGAGTCCGGGCCGACGACGATCCTGCACTTCCACGCGGGCGGCTACCTGATCGGTTCACCCGCGAGCCACCGCGACCTCGCCGCCCGGATCGCCCGTGCGGCCGGCGCCCGTGTCTTCCTCGCGGACTACCGGCTCGCCCCGGAGAACCCCTTCCCCGCCGCCTGGGAGGACGGGATCGCCGCGTACCGCGGGATGCTGGCCGACGGCGTCGACCCGGCGGACCTGGTCGTCTCCGGTGACTCGGCGGGCGGCGGACTGGCGCTGGCGACGCTGGTCGCGGCACGCGACGGCGGCGAGGCGCTGCCCGCGGCCGGGGTGCTGATGTCCCCCTGGGCCGACCTCACCCTCAGCGGGGACTCGATGTCCGCGCGGGAGAGCGTCGACCCGCTGGTCAGCCGGGCCGTCCTGACCGGGATGGCCGAGGGCTACCTCGCCGGGCACGATCCCGCCGACCCCCGCGTCTCCCCGTTCCTCGCGCCGCTCGGCGGGCTGCCGCCGCTACTCGTGCAGGTGGGCAGCAGCGAGGTGCTCGAGGACGACGCGGTCCGGGTCGTCGACGGCGTGCTGGCCGCGGGCGGGGACGCGACGCTCCAGGTGGGCTACGAGATGGTCCACGTGTTCCAGATGTTCGCCGACCGGTTGCCCGAGGCGCAGCGCGCCGTCGACCGGGCCGGCGGCTTCGTCCGGGCCCACGCCCGCGCCACCGCGGCCGTCTGAGAAAGGGACGATCATGGAGTTCGGATTCCTCACCCAGGGCTACCTGCCCGCCGACCGGCGCACCGACCCGGATGCCGAGCACCGGACGCTGATGGACGACCTCGAGGTCTGCCTCGCCGCCGAGAAGGCCGGGTTCAAGTACATCTGGATCTCCGAGCACCACTTCCTCGACGAGTACAGCCACATCTCGTCGAACGACGTGTTCCTCGGCGCGCTGGGCGCGCTCACCTCCCGCGCGCACGTCGGCTCCGGAATCTTCAACCCGCTGCCGAAGGTGCACCATCCGGCGGCGGTCGCCGAACGCGTCGCGATGCTGGACCACCTCACCGAGGGCCGCTTCGAGTTCGGCGTCGGCCGCGGGGCCGGGAGCCACGAGGTCAAGGCCTTCCACACGGAGGTCACCGACGTCAACGAGACCAAGAGGATCTTCGAGGAGACGGTCCCCGAGTTCGCGAAGATGTGGATGCAGGACGAGTACCCGGGCTTCTCCGGCGAGTACTGGGACATGCCGGCCCGGAAGGTCCTGCCCAAGCCGTACGGGCCGCTGCACCCGGCGATCTGGTACGCGGCGGGCAACACATCGAGCTTCGAGATGTGCGGACGGCGCGGCATGGGCGCGCTCGGGTTCTCCCTGGACGAGCTGCCCAAGACGGACGCGGCGATCAAGGCCTACAAGCGGGCCGTCGCGAACTGCGACGACCCGATCGGCGCGTGGGTGAACGACAACCTGATCGTCGCGAACGGGTTCAACTCGATCGCCGAGGACCGCGGAGAGGCCCGCCGGGACTTCCTGGCCGGCGGCAACAACTACCAGATGTCGCAGGTCTTCCGGTACCACGACACGTTCCCGCGGCCGGAGGGCTTCCCGCAGTGGCCCGCGGTGATGCCGGAGCTGTCGGAGGAGATGCTCGACGCGTTCATCGGGCTCGGGGCGGCGATCGTCGGCGACCCCGACGACGTCATCCAGCAGGTCAAGGCCTGGGAGGCGACGGGGGCGGACCAGCTGCTCATGCTCCGCGGCGTCAAGACAAAGGAGGAGACGCTGCGGATGATCCGCCTGATGGGCGACTACGTCATCCCGAAGTTCGACCTCGACCCGGAGCACCGCACCACGCGCCAGCGGCGCGCGGCCGCGGGCGGCTAGATCGAGCGCAGCAGCCGGCGGTCGGCGGTGGACCGAACGGTCGTCGGGCCTTGCCGGACCTGACGGCCGTTCGGCACTGTTGAGCAGCAGTTCCTGCCGACGAGGAGGTCGGGATGGGGCGGACGGTGCCCTTCGTGGGGGCGCGCTGGAGCGCCGAGGCGCAGCGGCGCGTCCAGCGGGCGCGCGAGGAGATCCTCTCCGCGGGCGCCAGGCCGGGCGGGTCCGGCCCCGAGCTGGTCCGGCCCGAGATCGCCGCGTCGTGGCGGCGGTCCCTGCTCTCCGGGGTCGACCCCACCCGGGTTCCGGACGGCCGGTTCGACCCGGACCGGCCGGCCGCGCCGCGCCTCCTGCGGGCCGCGGAACCGGTGCTGGACCGGCTCGTCGGGCAGCTCTCCGGGACGACGACCGCGGTCGTCCTCGCGGACAGCAAGGCCTGGATCCTGTGGCGGGGGGCCGGTGAGCGGGCCCTGTTCACCGGGCTGGACCGGATCTCCGCGGCGCCGGGCTGCTGCCTGGGCGAGGAGCTCGTCGGGACCAACGGCCTGGGCACCGTCGTCGAGGAACGGCGGCCGACCCTGATCGTCGGCGGCGAGCACTACCAGGACGCGATGCAGGACTTCACCTGCGTCGGGGTGCCGATCGTCGACCCGCTGAGCAACCGGCTCGAGGGCGTCCTGGACCTGACCTGTGGCTCGCGGGACACCAACGAGCTGCTCCTGCCGTTGCTCACCGAGGCCGTCCGGGAGATCCAGCTGCGGCTGCGCGAGCAGGCGACCGCGCGGGAACGGGCGCTGTTCGAGGAGTTCGTCGAGCGGACGCGGCGGCGCCGCGACATCGCCGTGGCCTCGTTCAACGAGGACTTCCTGATCACCAACTCGGCGGCCGCGCAGCTGTTCGAGCCCGCGGACCACGCCCTGCTGTGGGAGTGGGCGGGCGGGGCGATCGCATCCGGGCGGGAGGTCAGCGGCGAGCTGACCCTGACCCGGGAGATCATCGTGCAGGCGCGCTGCACGCCCGTCGACTCCGGTGCGGCCCGGCCCGCCGGGGTGATCGTCACGATGGTGCCGGTCTCCCCCGGCGGCGCGCGGCAGCCGACCGGCAGCGGTGCGTGGCGGCGGGTGCTCCGGCAGGTGGACCGGGTCGCCCAGCTCGACGGCCCGGTGCTACTGCACGGCGAGCCCGGCGTCGGCAAGGCCCGGCTCGCGTCGCGGCTGCACGCCGCCCGCGGCGGAAGCGGGCCGGCGCGGATCCTGGACTGCCGGACCCAACCGCACCGTGGCGACGCCTGGTTCGACGAGCTCGGCTCCGCGCTCGAGGACCCGCGGGCGACCGTGGTGCTCCGCCGCGTCACGGACCTCTCGCCGGAGGCCGCGGGGACGGTCGCCGCGCTCGTCGGCGCCGCGCGGGCCCGCGTGGTGCTGACCAGCGTCGACCCGCCCAGCGGCGACCTGCTGGACGTCGCGGAGGTGACGCTCGCCGTGCCGCCGCTGCGCGACCGCGCCGAGGACGTGCCGGTGCTCGTCGAGGAACTCCTGGACGAGCTGAGCCAGGGCGGCACCCGGCCACGCTGCACCGCGTCCGTGCTCGGGGCGTTGAAGGCGCACCCCTGGCCCGGCAACGTCCGGGAGCTGCGCCGGGTGCTGGCGACGGCGCTGGTGAACGGCATGCACTTCGACGTCTCGACGCACCACCTGCCCGAGGGCTACCGCAGCCCGCCGGACCGGCCCCGGCTCGCCCTGCTGGAGAGCACCGAGCGGGACACGATCGTCGCGGCGCTGCAGAGGGCGGGCTGGAACAAGGACCGCGCGGCCGCGGACCTCGGGATCTCCCGGGCCACGATCTACCGCAAGGTCCGCCGCTTCGCCATCACACCCCCTGTGAGTGGCGAAGAGCGTTAGAACGCTCTTCGCCACTCACAGGTCGGTCAGACCAGCAACAACGCGTCCGGCGTGTCCGTGACGCCCAGCAGCGCGGCGCCGGCGGTCACGGCCGCGCCGTCCCAGTGCAGGTAGGAGTGGCTCTTGAGGGTGTCGACGTCCCGCTTGTAGCGCTGGAACGGGCTGCGCAGCTCGTTGACGCTCGACCCGGCGCCGTCGAGCATCGTCTCGATCGCATCCCGGGCCAGCGCGCAGATCCGCGGGGACGCCATGCGCAGCACCGCGGCCTGCTCGAGGGTCGCCTTCTCCTGCCGGTCCGCGAGGTCGGTGACGACGCGGTGGGTCTCGTCCCAGACCAGCCGCGCGATCCGGGTCCTGGTGACGGCGTCGCCGTAGCGCACCCAGGCCTCGGGGTGCTCGCGCTGCGGGCCGAGCCCGAATCCGACGGTCCGGGTGAGGATCCGCTGCTTGTAGTCCGCGAGGCACGCCTCGGCGCTGCCGACGGCGACCGCCGCGAGAAGGACGTCGAACATCCGGATCATGGAGAACCCCTCGAGCGGACGGAACTCGCCGTGGTCGAGCGGGCGGATCGGTTCCTGGCCGAAGACCGTCCACTGCCGGTCCGCGGGGACGAACAGGTCGTCGCAGGAGAAGGTGTTGGAGCCGGTGCCCTTCATCCCGGACATGTGCCAGACGTCGTGGATCGTCACGTCCGCGACGTCGACGACCAGGCCGAGCAGCGCGGGCTCGCTGCCGTCGGCGCGGTCCTCGGTGGTGATGAGCAGCGAGTAGTCGCTGTTCATGATCCCGCTGGCGAAGGGCCACCTGCCGGTGAGTCGCCACCCGCCGTCGACCTTCGTCGCGGTGCCCGACGGGGTCGCCTGGAACCCGGCCGACAGCGCGCAGGGGGCGAACGCCCGGCCGCCGAGCAGGTGCGGGGTGTCCTGGACGAGCGAGACGTTGTGCACCACGAGGAACGAGTAGACCCACGCGGTCGACGCGCAGCCTTGCGCGAGGATCCGGGTGATCGTGCCGAACTCGCGCATCCCGTAGCCGTACCCGCCGACGCTGGACGGGGCGACGAGGTCGAACAGGCCGGCCTCGGTGAGGTCCACGATCGTCTCGTCGGGGATCCGGCGGAGCTCCTCGCAGCGCTCCGCCCGCTCGCGGAGCACGGGGACGAGTGCCTCGGCGCGGGCGATCAGGGTCTCCGCGCTGGGCCTCTCCCCGGGCACGGTGGGCGCCGGGGACTCCTGGGTTGCCGTCATGATGACCGTCCTTCGGATCGGGCCCGTCATCGTCGACGGGGTGCCGTCACCATCAGAGCCCGGCAGCGGCGGCCTCCCGACATCTCACTTTGAGATGTCAGGCGATCGAAAGCGCCGACTCGCGGACATGGAGCCCAAGTGGACGGTGCCGGGTCGGGCTACTGCTTCGTGCCGCAGGTGGGCCGCTCTTCGTCACGCCGACCCTTCGTCACGCCAGGCGCCCCTGCCGGAGGTACCGCTCGGACCGGACGAACGGCGCCGCCGCCCGCCGCGGATCGCCCGGTCAGCCGATGAGCTCGGGCCGGGTCGCCATCGACAGCAGCTTGCCCCGCGGATCGGCCACCAGGCGCCGGGCGGTGGTGTCGAGCACCCCCATCCGGCAGCTGATCTCGCAGGCGACGGTGCCGCCCACGGCCTCCCCGTCCGCGGTCGTCAGCCGCCGCACCACGTGCTCCATGCCGAAGGACTTGCCCTCGCCGAACCGCAGTTCGGAGCTCACCTCCACCTGTTCACCGAGCAGCAGCTCGGACAGGAACCGGGCGTGCGTCTCGAGGATGACCACGGTCCAGCCCCGCTCCAGCAGCAGTGGCGCGGAGCAGCCGGCAGCCCGGAAGTGCTCCATCCGGGCGTGCTCGCCGTAGTGGTGGTAGACGGCGTGGTTGACGTGCCCGTTGGCGTCCGTCTCGTAGCTGCGGACCCCGACCTGCACGGAGAACATCTCCTGCCCCATGCCCGGAGCATCGCACGAGGCACCGACGAGAACGCGGACTCAGCGCTCGCGGCGCTCCTGCGCCGCGGCCTGCAACTCCGGTTGGCTCCGGTACGCCGCCGGTGGCGGCGGGACGGCGCGGGACGGGGCCGGGCGGCCCAGCACGCCGATCGCCGTCAGCACCGAGACCAGGTCCGGATAGACCGCGACGGGCATCGCCCACAGCTCGGAGCGGGTCACGGCGTCGGCGCCGTAGTGGTCGGCGTGCGCGATGAGCTGCCACTTGGCTGCCGGGAACTCCATCCCGTCGAGCACCTGGCCGATACGCGTCACGTCGGCGCGGGACGTCCTTCGGTACACGGTTTCCTCCTCGACCGGAGCGGGCGTCCAACCGCGGCCGCCGGCAGGTCGGTCAGCAGTAGGTGCCCTACATCACACCCGTTCAAACGCCGCGCGAGGGGTTTGTTGTGTCCGAATCACCGGCGGCCGTAGGGTTGGCGGGCGGTTGAGACGACAGTCCGCACCAGAGGTCCGGAAAGGCGCGAGGAGCACGGTGCGCATGAGCGGTGAGTCATCCGTCGGAACCGGCGACAGCCCCGGGGGCGACGTCGGCGAGGTCGTGCGGTTCGAGGTGGTCGGTCACGGCGACGACGCCCTGGTCGTACACGTCCTCGGAGAGATCGACACGCTGACCGCGCCGGTGCTGCGCGGGGAGCTGGACGAGCACCTGCCCACCGTCCCCCTGGTGGTGCTGGACCTCTCGCAGGTCACGTTCCTGGGCTCGGCCGGGCTGGCCGTCCTGGTCGCCGCGAAGGACGACGCCGAGCGCCGCGGTCACCGGCTCCGGCTGGTCTGCGGGTCCCGGATCGTCACCCGGGCGCTGGAGGCCACCGGCCTGCTCGCCCTGTTCGACGTGGCGGACGGCGTCCCCGAAGCGCTGCGTCCTACGGCCTGAACGGCCCGGTCAGCTCCGCCGCCAGGGCCCGGTGATCGCGAACATGGTCCCGGGTTCCTGGATGTTCGCGAAGAGCACCGCGCCGTCCGCGGAGTAGACCGGCCCGGTGAACTCGGAGCCGGAGGCGCGGGCCAGCGGGAACGGGTCGCCGGCTGCCGTCACCCCGAACAGGCCGTTGTCGCCGTTGCCGTCCTGAGCGAGGATCACGCCGCCGTACGGTGAGACGCTGATGTTGTCCGGCCTGTCGAACTCCTCCTCGCCGGCCTGCAGCAGCAGGCCGAGGGTGAGCCGGGAGCGGGCCGCGTCGTAGAACCAGAGCTGTCCGTCGTGGCGCTCCGGGCTCTCCCCGCCGGCGTAGCTGGACACGACGTGGACGCCGTTGCCGTCCCACCAGCAGCCTTCGAGCTTGTGGGCGCGCGTGACGTCGTCGTCCCCGTGCTGCTTGCGCGTGGACTGCTTCCGCGCCTCGCGGTCGTCGATCGGCACCCACTCCACCGCGTACTCGGTGCCGACGTCCGTGGCCCTCGACAGGTCGTCGACGTGCTTGCCGGACGCGTCCGTGCACCGCATCGCGGCCAGCACCCCGTCCGCCGGGCCGAGCGCGCGCAGGCTGCCCTTCCCGCTGCGGAAGCCCGCGGGCGGGGTCCAGCGGTAGAGCAGGCCGTTCGGGCCCGACGCGTCCTCGGTGAGGTAGATCTCCCCGGACCGCGGGTCCACCGCGCAGGCCTCGTGGCTGTACCGCCCCAGCGCCCGGATCGGTGCGGGGTCCCGGTTGGCCGCCGGATCGAACGGGTCGACCTCGAAGACGTAGCCGTGGTCGCGTTCGTAGCCCTTGCCGCCCGCACGCTGTTCGGTCTCCTCGCCGGTCAGCCACGTGTTCCACGGCGTCACGCCGCCCGCGCAGTTCGTCGACGTGCCCGCGATGCCGACGTACTCCCGCAGGGGGCGCCCCACGGCATCGGTCTCGATCACCGTGCAGCCGCCGGCGGCACCCGGGTCGTAGACCAGGCCGTCGAGGTGCGGGACCTGGTTCTTCGTGCCCTCGGGCTCGCGGATCTCGTGGTTGTTGACCAGGACGGTGCCGCCGCCGGGACGCGGGAACGCGCCCGTGCCGTCGTGGTTGCGCGGGGTCGGCCCGCCGGCCTCCAGCTTCGTCCGTCCGGCCTGGGTGACGACACGGTAGGAGAAGCCGGCGGGCAGGTCCAGGACGCCCTTCGGGTCCCGGAGCAGCGGCCCGTACCCGGGCGCAGCGGCCGGGGCCGTGTGGAGCATGTCGGTGCTGCCCGTCAGGACGATCCCGGCGCCTGCCGCCGCGGTGCGCAGGAAGCCGCGCCGGGTGAACCGCCCGGCCCGTACCGCCGCTTCGGTCACGGCAACCCTTCCGATCATGTCCGGCAGTGCACCATCCGGACCCGGACGAGTGCCGCAGAACCCGCCGAAGGTGACCCGATGGTGGTGGTCAGCCGACCCACTCGCCGGTGGCCAGGAACCGGTCCAGCGTGGCCGTGCACGGAGCCAGGTCCAGGCCCTGGGCCGCGACCCACGCGTCGTCGTAGTAGCTGTGCCGGTAGCGCTCGCCGCCGTCGCAGATCAGGGTGACGACGCTGCCGCGCCGGCCCTCGCGCAGCATCCGTGCGACGAGCTGCCAGACGCCCCACAGGTTCGTCCCGGTGGATCCACCCGCCCACCGACCGGTCACGGCGCGCAGGTGCCGGGCCGCCGCGATGCTGGCGGCGTCCGGGACCGGGATCATCAGGTCGATCACGCTCGGCACGAAGCTCGGCTCCATCCGCGGCCGGCCGATGCCCTCGATCCGCGACGGGCGGCCGGTCTGGTAGTCGTGCGCGCCGCTCGCCCAGCCGGGGAAGAACGCCGAGCCCTCGGGGTCGACGACGGCGAGCCGGGTCGGCATCCGCCGGTAGCGCAGGTAGCGGCCGATCGTCGCCGACGTCCCGCCGGTCCCCGCCCCGACCACCACCCAGTCCGGGACGGGATGCGGCTCCAGCGCCAGCTGCGCGACGATCGACTCGGCGATGTTGTTGTTGCCCCGCCAGTCCGTCGCCCGCTCGGCGTGGGTGAACTGGTCCAGGTAGTGGCCCCCGGACTCGCGCGCCAGCCGCTCCGCCTCGGAGTACATCTCGGGTGCCGTGTCGACGAAGTGGCAGCGCCCGCCGTACCGCTCGATGAGCGAGATCTTCTCCGGGCTGGTGGCCCGCGGCATCACCGCGACGAACGGCACCCCGATGAGCCGCGCGAAGTACGCCTCGGACACCGCGGTCGAGCCCGAGCTGGCCTCGACGACCGTCGTCGTCGGCGTGATGTGGCCGTTGACCAGGGCGTAGAGGAAGAGCGAGCGGGCCAGCCGGTGCTTGAGGCTGCCGGTCGGGTGGACGGACTCGTCCTTCAGGTAGACGTCCACGCCCCAGTCCTCGGGGAGCGGGAAGACGTGCAGGTGGGTGTCCGCGGAGCGGTTGGCGTCCGCCTCGACGCGGCGCACCGCCTCGTCGACCCAGCTGCGGGTGCGGGCGCAGGACCGGTCGACGGGCTCGGGAGGTGGGGTGATCGTGCTGATGCCGACGACCCTAGCGAGCGGGCCCGTACCGCGGGGCCCCGGTGACCGGGTGACACGACCCGGCGACGGTCGTCACTCTCCGGAGGCGACCGCCGACCGCAGGCAGCCGGTCACCCGCCGACCCGGCGAGGCCATCGGGGATTCGACCAGGAAAACTACCGGGTGTGACCGCTCCATGGGATCCCGAGGACCAGCCCGGCTTCGACGTGGTCCGCCGCGGCTACGATCGTGCCCAGGTCGAGTCCCACGTCCAGGAGCTGCGCCGGCGCCTCGTCGCCGCGGAGAACGCGCGCCGGATGGCCGAGCAGCACGCCGCCGCGGCGGCCGACG
>NZ_JAODNI010000225.1 GCF_025465255.1 Pseudonocardia sp. | reverse complement strand
CGGACGACGTCGCGCAGGAGGTGTGTCTGGCCGTGCTGACGGCCCTACCCGGGTACCGCGTCCAGGGGCGACCGTTCCTGGCGTTCGTGTACGGCATCGCGTCGCACAAGGTGATCGACGCGCACCGGGCGGCGACCCGTGACAGATCCGAGCCGGTCGCGGACGTCCCGGACGCCCTCGACGGCTCCGACGGCCCGGAGCAGCGCGCCCTGCGCGGCGAGCTCTCCGGCCAGATGGCCCGGCTGCTCGGCCAGCTCCCCGAGAAACAACGGGAGATCATCGTGTTGCGGGTCGTGGTCGGCCTTTCCCCGGAGGAGACGGCGGATGCGGTCGGTTCCACCCCGGGTGCCGTCCGGGTCGCCCAGCATCGTGCACTCGCCCGACTACGCCGAAAGATGCCCAAGGATTTCAAGGGGAATGGCTTCGAGACCGCGGCGGGGTCCGACTGGCGACCCGCACGGTGAGAGCGAGCTTCGTCGGGCTGCCTGGTAGACAGCGCCGATCAGCGCGTGCTTGGTCGGGAAGTGGTTGTAGGCCGTTGCGCACGCGCCTGCGCGTCGGAGTAGCCCGGCGGGCGGTAGTACGCCCCTGAGTCGTGCTCGTCGAGGAGCCCGGCGTAGAAGTCCGACACGTGCCCGCCCCCGCCGTGGACGCCGGTGCGGAACCAGGTCCGGGTCGGCACGGGCGGGACGTGCGAGGCCGCGTCGAGGCCGGGGCTCGCGAACGCGGGCGGCGTTGACCAGCCGTTGCGCTGATGCTCGGGCGTTGCGGCCGGGTGTGGATCCGATGACAACCCCTACCGATCGGGCGGCGCCCGCCAGCCGAGGTGGTCGTGGGTCAGCATGTGATCGACCAGCAGTTCGGTGCTCGGCCCCGCGGCCGGCTGGCTCACCACATGCCACGGCCGGTCGAGCGGGGTACCGGGAACCGGGAGTTCGACGAGCGCACCGGACTCGAGGTGGGTCGCGACGGCCTGGCGCGGGACGACCGTGACGCCCAGGCCCGCCACGGCCGCAGCCACCGCGGCACCGTGCGATCCCAGCGTCATCCGGGATGGCTCGGTCTCCAGACCGCTCAGCAGGGCCACGGTCGTCGCCCGGATCCCCGAGTCCGGCTCGCGCAGCAGCCACGTGGCCAGGGCGGGATCGAAGCCTGACGCGGCCGCCGGCGGCCCGACCACCACCAGCGTGTTCGGCCTGAGCGCTCGCACCCGTGCCTGCATCTCGATGGGCGGTCGTCCGGCGACGACGAGGTCCACCTCGTGGTGGGCGAGCATCGGCCACACCTGCCCGCGCGGCGCGACCTCCAGGCCGAGCGCGACCCCGGGATGCTCTGCGCGGAACGACGCGAGCAGCGCGGGAAGCAGGTGCTCGCCCGCCGTCGTCACGGCGGCGAGCCGGACCGTGCCGTGCTCCGGGTCCGCCTCGCCGCGGGCGGCGGCGATCGCCTCGGCGTGCAAGCCAAGAATGCGACGGGCGTAGTCGGCGTACCGCTTGCCCGCGGCCGTGAGGCGGACTCCCCGCCCGTCCCGGGCGATGAGCGGCACCCCGACCTCCGCAGCCAAGAGGCCGATCGCCGAGGACACCGAGGACTCGGTCACCACCAACCTGCTGGCGGCGGCGCGGATCGAGCCTGTGTCGGCCAGCTCGACTAAGGCGCGCAGCCGCGCGTGGGTGGTCACCGTCCCACACTGCCCGACGCACCGGCCGACGCCGCGTCGAACACGCGGCTGGCGAGCAGGTCCGGCGCCTCGATCGTGGTCAGAGCAGTGAGGTCGACCCGTGGATCGGGTTGCTCGACCAGCCGTAGCGCCTGGCGCAGCCGTGCGCGCTCCACCGCGTTGCGCACGCTGCGCGCGTTCGCGAACCAGGGCTGGCCGACCCGCCGGTCGAGGTAGGCGCGCAGTGCCCGCCGGGCCGCGGGCGAGAGGCGGTAGCCCAGCGATCCGGTCATCAGCACCCCGATCCTCTCCAGCTCGTCCACGGTGAAGTCGGGGAACGTGACGTGATGGGCGATCCGGCTCTGCATGCCGGGGTTGGCCGCGAAGAACGCGTCCATCCGGTCGGCGTAACCGGCGAGGATGACGACGAGGTCGTCGCGATGGTTCTCCATCACCTGGAGCAGGATCTCGATCGACTCGCCGCCGTAGTCGCGCTCGTTCTCGGCCTTGTAGAGGTAATACGCCTCATCGATGAACAGCACGCCGCCCATCGCCCGCTTGATCACGTCCTTGGTCTTCGGTGCGGTGTGCCCGACGTACTGCCCGACGAGGTCGTCGCGGGTGACCGTCACGAGGTGCCCCGTGCGGAGGTACCCGAGCCGGTGCAGCAGGTCAGCCATCCGCTGCGCGACCGTGGTCTTCCCCGTGCCGGGGCTGCCAGTGAAGCTCATGTGCAGGGTGGGCGGCGGCGCGTGGACGCCGAACCGAGCCCGGGTGCGGTCGACGAGCAGCAGCGCGCCGATCTCGGCGATCCGGGTCTTCACCGGCGCGAGCCCGACGAGCTCGCGGTCCAGGGTGGCGAGGACGTCGTCGATGCCGGCGTTCTGCCGGACCTCGGCCAGGTCGACGACCGTGTTGGCGGGGAGTGGACCCGGAGGCGATGCGTCCTGCGCAGCGGCCTCCCGAGGCGTCGATGCGACGGACCCGCTGCCGAAGGCGCGGCGCCCGGTCCGCGGCGCGTCCGTCATCTCAGTAGCGGTCCCCGACCGGGCGCCCCGTGGCGTAGGCGTGCGTTGTGTAGCGAATAGTGCGGTCGGGGCCCTCCTGGCGCTCGAGCCAGAAGCCCGGCTCGTCGGCGGGGCGCTGCACGATGAACGACAGCGCCGTGGTCTGTCGGCCCAGCCGCGCGTCGTAGGCGTTGAGCTTGACGTAGGTGTTCGGGTGCGCGGTGCGGCAGGCGTTGACCTCCATCAGGACGCCCGCCGGGTCGCGCAGGTCGAACATCGGCAGGCCCCACATCTCCCAGAAGCTGTTGCGGGGATGTGGGTCGTCGCTGAACTCCACCGACAGCGGCCAGCCGTTGCCCAGAGCGTAGGTGATCTGGGCGAGGATCTCGTCGTCGGTGAGGTCGGGCAGGTAGGAGAAGGTGCCCTGGGTGATGCGCATAGCAGCTCCTAGACGGTGGTCGGCGTCGCGACGACGTCCGGGGTGTCGGTGGACTCGTAGTCGAAGGTGATGTCACCCCAGGTGGCCAGCGCGACGTCGAGCGCGCGGCTGCGCTGGGCGGCCCGGCGGAGGATCTGCTCGCCCTCGGCGAGGTAGTCGGCGCCCTCGTTGCGTGCTTTGATCATGGCTTCGAGGGCGACGCGGTTGGCCTCCGCGCCCGCCGCGATCCCCATGGGGTGACCGATGGTGCCGCCGCCGAACTGCAGGACGACGTCCTCGCCGAGGTAGTGGATCAGCTGGTGCATCTGCCCGGCGTGGATCCCGCCGGAGGCCACCGGCATGACGCCGGGCATGGACGCCCACTCTTGGTCGAAGTACAGGCCCTTCACCGGGTTCGCGGGTACGGAATCCAGCCGCAGCGTGTCGTAGAAGCCCTGCACGCTGTTCGGGTCGCCCTCGAGCTTGCCGACGACGGTGCCGGCGTGGATGTGGTCGACACCGGCGAGGCGCATCCACTTGGAGATCACCCGAAAGCTCACGCCGTGGGTCTTCTGCCGGGTGTAGGTACCGTGGCCCGCCCGGTGCAGGTGGAGCAGGATGCCGCTGCGCCGGGCCCACTCGCCCATCGACTGGATCGCCGTGTAGCCGACGGTGAGGTCGATCATGACGACGACGCTGCCGAGCTCGCGGGCGAACTCCGCGCGCTCGTACATCTGCTCCATCGTGCCCGCGGTGACGTTGAGGTAGTGGCCCTTGATCTCGCCGGTTGCGGCCTGCGCCCGGTTGACCGCCTCCATGCAGAACAGGAACCGGTCGCGCCAGCGCATGAACGGCTGGGAGTTGATGTTCTCGTCGTCCTTGGTGAAGTCGAGTCCGCCGCGGAGCGCCTCGTACACCACACGGCCGTAGTTGCTGGCCGATAGGCCGAGCTTGGGCTTGGTGGTGGCTCCCAACAGCGGGCGGCCGAACTTGTTCAGGTGCTCGCGCTCCATGACGATCCCGTGTGGCGGGCCCTGGAAGGTCTTCACGTAGTGCGTGGGGATCCGCATGTCCTCGAGGCGCAGGGCTTTGAGCGGCTTGAAGCCGAACACGTTGCCGATGATCGAGCTCGTCAGGTTGGCGATCGAGCCTTCCTCGAACAGGTCGAGCTCGTAGGCGATGTAGGCGATGTACTGGCCCGGCGTGCGTTCTACCGCCTCGATCTTGTAGCACTTCGCTTGGTAGTGGGCGTAGTCGGTGAGCCGGTCGGTCCAGACGACCGTCCAGGTGGCGGTGCTGGACTCGCCCGCGACCGCGGCACCCGCCTCCTCGGGCGGGACCCCGTCCTGTGGCGTGATCCGAAAGGCGCACAGCACGTCGGTGTCCTTCGGGACGTAGTCCGGCTGCCAGTAGCCCATCTCGGCGTAGGGGATGACGCCAGCGTTCCAGCGATCGGTCATGAGCCCAATCGTGCAGCGCAACAATGAACATGTCTATCAAGAGTTATGCGGATTCACTTGGGAGATTTCCCAAGTATCGATAGCCCCCCGGACGATCCACCATGCGGGTGAGGCGGCCGGCCGGATGCCCTTCCTAGCGTGGCGCCCATGAACACGTGCAGGCAGATCGCGGCGCGGACGGTGGCGCCGGGCAAGGGCGTTCTCGCGGCCGACGAGAGCATCACGACGATGTCCGCGCGGCTGGTGACGGCGGGAGTGGAGTCGACCGCGGAGAACCGCCGGACCTACCGCGAGCTGCTCGCCACGACCCCGGACCTCGCGGCCGGGGTGTCCGGGATCATCTTCTGCGACGAGACGCTGAACCAGCGGTTCGCCGACGGCCGCCCGTTCCCCGAGGCCGTGCTGGCGCTGGGCATCCTGCCCGGCATCAAGGTCGACACGGGTGCGCGGGACTGTCCCGGTCTCCCCGGAGAGAAGATCACCGAGGGGCTGGACGGGCTGGCCGACCGGCTGGCTGGCTACGCCGGGATGGGCGCGGCGTTCGCGAAATGGCGGGCGGTCTTCCGGATCGCAGACGACGCGCCCACCGCGGCGGGGATCCGGGCGAACGCGCACGCGCTCGCCCGGTACGCCGCGGCCTGCCAGGAGGCGGGGATCGTCCCGATCGTCGAGCCCGAGGTTCTGATGGACGGTCCACACCCGCTGCAGCGCTGCGCGGAGGTGACCGCCCGGGTGCACGCTGCCGTGATCGCCGAGCTCGCGGCGTTCTCCGTCGACCCGGCCGGGATGGTGCTCAAGCCGAACATGGTGATCGAGGGGACCGAGTACCCGGCGCAGTCCCCACCGGAGGAGGTGGCGACCGCAACGACCGACATGCTGCGCGCGCTGCCGGACGACCTCGCCGGAGTCGCGTTCCTCTCCGGTGGGCAGGCCCCCGAACGGGCCACCGCGAACCTGGCCGCGATGCAGGACCACCGCACCCCGTGGCCTCTGACGTTCTCGTTCGGCCGCGCGCTGGTCGAGCCGGCTCTCTTCGCGTGGGCGGGCCACCCGGAGCGCGTCGCCGACGGGCAGGCCGCGCTGGCCCACCGGGTGACCGCGAACGCCGACGCGGTCCGCAGGCGGCTGCAGCCGCTGTGAAGGGTCAACCGTTGCCTGCGGCCGCAGCGTCCAGCACCGGCACGGTCGCGACGATGGTGGTGCCCGCACCCGGCTGCGACCGCACCTGCAGCGACCCGCCGACCAACTCGGCCCGCTCAGTCATCGACTGCATGCCGTAGCCGGGCTGCTCGTCACCCGTCCCCGTGGGGTCGAAGCCCACGCCGTCGTCCGCGACCTCCAGGCGCGCGGCCGCGCCGTGCAGGTCGAACCGCAGGCTCGCCGTGCTCGCGCGTGCGTGTTTGATGATGTTCTGCAGGCACTCCTGCGCGATGCGGTAGAGGGCGATCTCGATGTGCTCGGGCAGCCGGAGGCCGGCCAGATCGAGCTCGATTTCCAGCTGGGGGACGGACCTGGCCAGGCTCGCCAGCCCACCGGCCAGGCCCAGGTCGTCGAGCACGGGCGGGCGCAGCCCGCCGATCGCGGCGCGCGCCTCGTCCAGGGTCAGGTCGACCAGCGCGCGGGCGAGCCCGAGCTGGTGGGCCGCCTCGCCGGGGTCCGCGCGCAGCACGTTCCCGACCGTGTCCAGGTGGTAGGACAGCGTCACCAGGCGCTGCGATATGCCGTCGTGGATGTCCCCGGCGAGCCGCCGCCGCTCGGCCTCCTGCGCGCCGATCACCTGCTCGGCGAAGCGCTCGTGGGCGCGTTCGCGGGCGGCCAGCCTGCGGTGCATACGGGCCTGGTGCAAGGCGCCCGCCACCAGCCCGCCGATCACCATGAGCAGCCGGATGTCGCGCTCGGTGAACTCACGCCGCTCGACGGTGTGCACGTTGAGCACGCCGACCAGCCCCGAGGCCGCCGACGCCATCGGCACGGAGGCCATCGACGTGAAGTCGATACCGCGCAGTGCCGGGATCTGCACGTAGCGCGGATCGGACTCCTTGTGCTCGACGATCACCGCGGGCTCGCGGTGGCGGGCGACCCAGCCGGTCACCCCCGAGCCCATCGGAAGCTGGATACGCCCGACCTGCCGGTCGAAGGGCGGCGTCGCGCCGGCGAGGGTGAGCGAGCGTTCGGTGTCGTCGAGCACGTGCACGAAGCAGACGTCCGTCGCAGTGGAGTCGGTGATCAGCCGGGCCACCGCCGCGGCGAGCGGCTCCACGGACGGACCGCTGGAAGCTGCCTCGATGATGTCGAGCAGCAACGCGTTCTCCCGCGCCGGGTCGGCGGGCTCCAGCACCGGCTGGCGCTCGGTCACTGGAAGATCCCCTCGCGCAACGCGGTCGCGACGGCACCGGTCCGGTCGTTGACCCCGAGCTTACGGTAGATCGCCCGCAGATGGCTCTTCACCGTCTCGTCGCTGACGACGAGCCGCCCGGCGATCCCGCGGTTCGACAGGCCGGTGACCATCAGCGACAGCACCTCGCTCTCCCGCTGGGTGAGGCCCTGGCGGGCACCGGGCCAGAACTCGTCGCTCTGCAACCTGGCCGCGGTGTCCACGGCCCGCCCCGCCAGCCCCGCGTCGATCACGATCACCCCGGTCTGCGCGAGCTCCAGCTGGCGGACCAGATGCTCCCCGCTGATCTTCTTCAGCAGGTATCCCGAGGCTCCTGCCCGTAGCGACTGGAACAGGTACTGCTCGTCGTCATAGACCGAGAGCAGCACGACCTTGCACGCGGGGTGGCGCTCGCGCAGCGCCCGGCACAGGTCCAGCCCGCTGGCGCCCTGCATCCGGATGTCGCAGAGCACGATGTCCGGGTCGAGCCCGGCGACCACCACCATCGCCTCCTCGGCGCCGATCGCCTCCCCGACCACCCGGACCCGCCCGCGGAACTGCGCGAGCATGGCCTTGAGCCCCGCGACCACCATCTCGTGGTCATCGACCAGCACGAGGCGGATCGGTCCCGCAGCCGTCGAGGTCATGCCCCGACGATATAGCTGCAACGCCTCCTCGACCCGGAGATCACCCCCTCTTTCCTCCGTCGCGGGGGAACGCACCCGCGGGTCCGGCTCCTACCGTCGCGGACCATCCGTCGAGGAGGTGCCGTGGTCGTTCCCCCGCCCGTCGCCACGCATCCGACGCTGGTCGCATCGATGCAGCCCGCTGATTTCGCCGCCCTCGGAAGGCAGGTCCAGGAGCCGGAGTAGGCCGGGGTCGACCGCGTCCAGTGGGACGTGATGGACGGCCGGTTCGTCCCGAACCTGACCTTCGGCCCGGACATCATCGCCGCCACCCGCGGGCTGGTCGACATGCGGTTCGAGGCGCACCTGACGGCCGCCGCCCGGACCCGGTGCTGCCCTGGTGGGTCGAGGCAGGCTGCGGGATCGTCATCGTGCACGCCGAGGCCACGACTCACCTGCACCGCACGCTGGACCGGATCCGGGGGCCGGGGTACGTGCCGGGGTGCCGCTGAACACGGCGACCCCGCTCTGCGCCATCGAGCACGTCTGGGACCTCGTGGACCTGCTGCTGGTGATGACGGTCGACCGGGCTTCGGTGGGCAGCGCTACCTCGCGAGCATGCAGCCCAAGATCGCGGCCCCGCGCGGAGATCGACCGCCGAGGCCTCGACGTCGACGGCGGAATCGGTACCGCCACGATCAGGGCGGCCGCCTGGGCCGGTGCAACGGTGTTCTGAGCGGGTTCGGCCCTGTTTACCGGACCGGGCTCGATGCGCGACCGGACCGCGGCACTGCGTGCCGCCGCGACCCCGAGGGCGGCATGAGCGCCGCGCCCGCCGTCGCAGCCGAGCTCCGACAGCGACCTCGACCAGCTTGCTGACACCACCCCCTGCGCTTCCTCGCCGCCGACGCCGTGCAGGCGGCCAACAGGGGCCACCCGGGACTGCCGCTCGGGACTGCCGCTCGGGTGCCGCCCCGGCCGCGCGGGTGCTGTGGTCGCGCCACCTACGCCACGACCCGTCGCACGGGCGACCCGCGCTGGCGCATGACGTCGTGGGACACGTCCGACCTGACCACGGACGGGATCGGCCGCCGCGTCGTCGCGGGGGTCGGTGACGCCATCGGTGGCCGGGCGCCGCGATTCTGGGACCGACCGACCAGGCGGTAGGCCGGGCAGCGTCCTCACGGGGACAGATGTGGGTCGTCAGGCGGCGCCGACGCCCTGCGTGCGGCGCTCCATCAACCGCCAGATCATCGGCGTGAAGATCAGCTGCATCGCGAGGTCCATCTTGCCGCCGGGGCACACGATCGTGTTCGCCCGGGACATGAACGAGTCATGCAGCATCGCGAGGAGGTAGGAGAAGTCGATCCCGCGCGGATCGGCGAACCGGATGATGAGCATCGACTCGTCAGCGGTCGGGATCGTGCGGGCTATGAACGGGTTGGACGTGTCGACCATCGGCACCCGCTGGAAGTTGACATGGGTGCGGGAGAACTGCGGGCAGATGTAGTTCACGTAGTCGGGCATGCGCCGCAGGATGGTCTCGGTCACCGCCTCCGGGCTGTACCCCCGTTCGGCGTGGTCCCTGCGCAGCTTCTGGATCCACTCGAGGTTGATCACCGGGACGACGCCGATGAGCAGGTCGGCGTGCTGGGCGACGTCGACCTTGTCGGTGACGATCGCGCCGTGCAGGCCCTCGTAAAACAGCAGGTGCGAGCCCGCTGGCAGGTCGGTCCACGGGGTGAACGTGCCGGCGGGCTGCCCGTGTGGCGCTGCTTCGGCGTCGTCGTGCAGGTAGCTGCGGACGCGTCCGCTACCGGCCCCGCCGTAGGTCCGGAAGAGGTCCTCGAGCTCCTCGAACAGGTTCGAGTCCGGGCCGAAGTGGCTGAAGCTATGGTCCCCCCGCTCCTCCGCCTCGGCCATGCGGGCCTTCATCTCGATGCGGTCGAAGCGGTGGAAGCTGTCGCCCTCGACGGTCGCGGCGTTGATCTTCTCACGGCGGAAGATCTGCTCGAAGGCGCGCATGACGGAGGTCGTCCCGGCGCCGGAGGCACCGGTCACGGCGATGATCGGGTGCTGGGTCGACATCGTGGGCCCTCTCCTCAGGCGGACACGCGGAAGAGCCCGCGGGTGCCGTACAGCGGCGCGTCGAGCCCGCCGTCGAGCGGTTCGCGGTGGTAGGTCTCGATCCGTCCGACCTCGTCGGCCGCCCCGAAGATGAACGGGACGCGCTGGTGAAGGCCGGTCGGCACGACCTTCAGGAGGCGGTCCCGCCCGGTGCTGGCACGCCCACCGGCCTGCTCGACCAGCAACGCCACCGGGTTGGCCTCGTAGAGCAGTCGCAGCCGGCCGGGCCGTGCCGGGTCCTCGGAGTCCCGCGGGTACAGAAACACCCCACCGCGGGTGAGGATGCGGTGCGCCTCGGCGACGAGCGAGGCGACCCCCCGCATGTTGAAGTCCGTGCCACGCGGGCCGGCTCGCCCGGCGAGGCACTCGTCGACGTAGCGCCGCACCGCCGGCTCCCAGAAGCGCCGGTTCGATGCGTTGATGGCGAACTCGGTCGCTGTCGGCGGAATGCGGATCTGCTGCCGGGTCAGGACGAATTCGCCCAGCTGCGGGTCGAGGGTGAACCCGTGCACCCCCGTACCCACGGTGAGCACGAGCATCGTCGACGGGCCGTAGATCGCGTACCCGGCGCAGACCTGCTCGGTACCGGGCTGCAGGAACGCCTTCTCCGTCGGGTCCGCCCCGGCGAGATCCGGCGCGCGCAGGATCGAGAAGATGCTGCCGACCGAGACATTGACGTCGATGTTGGACGAGCCATCGAGCGGGTCGAAGGCCAGCAGGTACTTGCCGCGCGAGAAGCGGGCGGGAATCGGGTGCGGGGCCTCCAGCTCCTCGCTGACCAGCCCCGCGACCATCCCTCCCCACTCGTTGGCGCGCAAGAACAGGTCGTTCGCGATGACATCGAGCCGCTGCTGGGTCTCGCCCTGCACGTTGGTGCTCGCCTCGGCGCCGAGCACGCCGTCGAGCGCGCCGTACGACACCCGCCGGGCGATTGCCTTACAGGCCAACGCCACGTTGAGGATCAGCGAGTTCAGGTCGCCGCACATGGAGGGGTATCGGCGGCGCTCCTCGATGAGGAACCGTGTGAGCGTCGTCCGGTCGGCCAGCATGACGTTCTCCCTGCAGTCGGAGCATCGGGGGGTCGTGCCGCCAGCCTGGCGCCGCGGGGGACGCGGCCCATCCCCCCGGAGGGTGGGCCGGAGGGGGTTCCTCAGTCCCGGTTGACCAGGTCCGGCGCCGGGGTTGCGGCCACGTTCTGCCTGGTCGAGGAGGTCCGCCACTTCTTGCGCAGGAACGCGCCCTGCAGCCCGGCCTCGCGCATCAGTCGCTCGACCCGTCTACGGGAGAGGCACACGCCCCGGCGACGGTATCGATCTGGCGAAGCAGGTGCACTGGGTGGTGGCGCGCACTGCCGACGGGATCACCGTGCTGAACCGGAAGCTGGACAACTCCGCACCGGCGATCGCCGAGCTGATCTGGGAGCTGGAGGCGTTGAGGGTTCATGGTGCCGTGACGGTCGGGATCGACGTGCTGGGCGGCATCGCAGGCTTAATCACCGCGATGCTGACCTCGGCCGGCTTCCGGTGCGTGCCTGTGCCGGGGCTGGCGGTCAACCGGGCCCGGCGGGCGACACGTGGCGGGGAGAACAAGAGCGATCCACGCGATGCGCGGGTGATCGCCGACCAGATCGGATGCGTGATGACCTGCGAGTCATCGTCTCGACCCGACCAGCAAGGCGTTCTACAAGCGCAAACGCAGCGAGGGGAAGAGCCACCACCAGGCCGTCTTTGCTCTGGCTCGACGGCGGATCAACGTCCTGCACGCCATCCTGCGCACCCGACAACCCAACGACTCCGAACACGCTGCCGCGGCTTGACACGAGCATCGGGCTGCCGCCTCCGGCGGCGCGGGCCGGCCACGCCGGCCCCGCTCGGCTCGCCCGCTCCTGCCTCCGGCCCGCGTGCGGCCGGCGTCGAGCTACCCGGCCGCCACCCTAGATCGACGCCGATCCACGAGCGTACGTCAGACCTCTGCAGATGCCGCCGAAACTCAGGAGCCGGCACGGCGCAGCCACAGCGCGGTGGCTCTCATCAAGCCGAGACGGCTGCCCGGGTCGCGCAGGTCCAGTCCGGTGAGCCGACGGATGTTGTAGAGCCGGTACCGGAGGCTGCTGGGATGAATACTGAGCCTCTGCGCGGTCATGTTCATGTCGTCGGCGCTGCGCAGGTAGGTCGCGAGGGTGCGCACCAGCTCCCCACCATACTCGACGTCATGGGCGATCAGCGGGCCCAGCCAACGCTGAATGTAGGCGTCCGGCCGCGACGCGAGCCCGGTCCCTCCATCAGGCCCCTGTGGCCGAACACCCGAGAACGTGCCGCCATCTGGGTCGGTACGTCCCCGGGGCTCAGCGTCGGTTGCCGCCCTATCCGGGCCGATGGGGTACTGGTTGGTGAACTCGACGTCGTCGATCAGAACACGCGGGTGGGTCTTCACGAGGTCGACCAACATCCAGCCGTACTCCTCGAAGTCGTAGACACACAAGATCGCCGCAGGTCGCCTCTCGGCGTAAGCGTTGAGTGAGATCTCGTACTCGACCAGCGCGTCACTGCCCGGTAGCTGGGGGCTCCACCAGCGGGCCTCCGCGGCGAGCCGCGAGAAGTCGTATCCCCGGTCGTGCGCTTCGGCGATGACATCGGACCAGAACGTCAGCATGGCCGGGACGGAGAAGTAGTCCGGGGAAAACTGCGGATCACCCGCCCCGAGGACGGTCAGCTGGCCCCCCGCCTGCACGCGCTCCAGATCTAGCGTCGGGAGGATCGAACGCACAGCCGCCCAGGGCTCTTGCTCCTCCATACCGACCAGGCAGTTGTGGCCGGCGGCCAGCCCCTCGCCGAGGAAGGCCCGCAACACGGCATCGCGTTGAGTTCGGCCGTCCACCAGCGCGCAGATGTGGTCGCCGGATTCAACCCGCAACACCGCACCGGACCTGACGTGATCCGCCATGCGCTCGTCCCCTCCATTGCGCCGGGCCACAGTCCGCCGTCCCCCCGGCTTCACAACCGTAGATGCCGCAGCACCAGCTGCCGCGTGTCCACAGCCATGCGAGACATCGCGCCCTGCAGCCTCGGGCGGCAGGATTTCCGGAGCGCCTCCACTCAACGCCCCGAACAGGAACCGGGCTCCGCCCGAACCCGGAACCGCTCAGAGATCAGGGGGAGTGCGGTGGGTGGTGATCTCCTCACGCGCGCCGAGACGGCTGCCAGCCCGAGGGGTGGGGCACAAGGCGGGAAGACGTACCTTGCACCCCACCCCTCGGCCCGGCAGGGACGAGCCCGCGCCGATGGTCTGCAGCTCGCCGCGGGCCAGCATCGGCTTCAGGGTCGACGCCGCGTCGATCGCGCCCTCGGCGGCACCCGCACCGACCAGGGTGTGCGCCCTCGGCGGCTGTACAGCTCGGAAGTACAGCTACGCCAGCTGCTGTTGACTACCGTCACCAACCTCGATCAGCCTTCTAACCTGCTGATATACCTCCATCAACCTCGCCGCCCATAGTTCACACCGAAGCGGTCACTGGTTCGATCCCAGGATCGCGACCTCTGGTGCGGGGTCGTTCCTACGCCCAGCCGGCCCGTGCAGGACGCCATCTCAGATCGACGAGTTCGAGGGCGGCGAGGGCTGAGCATCTGTGCCACACCGCCCATGGTTTGAGCTGGCGGGTGGGGATGATCCTTGCGCCTTGTTCGTTCCCTGCCGTGCTGCACAACAGGGAACGCGTCGCTCCGAGCTCCTCGATGGGGAGTGCTTTTGCCACGATCGGTGATGGTGTTCGTCAGCTGAGGGGAGGGGCAGCTGGGCTGAGCCCGAGTGCCGACGCTGGATCCGAAGGTCGAGCGTCGGCGGCAGGTGAAGATCGTTGTGGTCCCAAAGCGGTCCCAAATGATCTCTGCGCGTGATCATGGCTTGATCGACTTCGATCGTTGGCCGTGGAGCATGCTCGGGGCGTATCCGCTGGTAGAAACGCCGGAGGCCGGTACCCCGTCGAACGGTACCGGCCTCCGACTTGCGTCGGGACGACAGGATTTGAACCTGCGACCCCTTGACCCCCAGTCAAGTGCGCTACCAAGCTGCGCCACGTCCCGAGCCGCCCCCAGCGGGGCTCGATCAGCTTACCGCACTGCTGATCGGGCTCCGCATCGGCCCGTTCGTGCCGCCCCCCACCTCGTCGGCGAGCGCACTGCCGGCGGCGATCACGGCGTGGCACCGCCGTGAAGGCCGTACCCAGTGTCGCGGGGGAGATCGTCTGCGGCCACCACCCTCGGTCGCCCGACGCGAGGCGACTTTCGTGGGTACCCGCGGGTAACCCGTGTCACACCGAGGGCC
Organism: Pseudonocardia sp.; assembly: GCF_025465255.1. Lineage (GTDB taxonomy): Bacteria > Actinomycetota > Actinomycetes > Mycobacteriales > Pseudonocardiaceae > Pseudonocardia. Next base: position 29,196 of record NZ_JAODNI010000225.1, on the reverse strand, counting down.
AGGCGCGCTGGGCCGGGCGCAGCTTCTCGTAGGCCAGGGCGGCAGCCAGCACGCCGGCGTCGTCGAAGCGCCTTCCGACGATCTGCAGGCCGATCGGGAGGCCGCCCGCGGTGTAGCCACAGTTCACCGAGACGGCGGGCTGCCCGGACATGTTGAACGGCAGGCTGGTGGCGATGTGCTCGAAGGGGCGCTGCGGGTCGTCGAAGACGGACCCGTACTCCACCGGGAACGGCGGGATGGGGGCCGTGGGCAGGAGCAGGTGATCCAGCTCCGCCAGGGCGCGGTTCGCGGCGACGGCCATCGCGTCGATCTGGCCGAAGCCGTGGAAGACCTCGGCGCCGGTCATCGTCTCGCCGCTCGCGGCCCATTCGGTGATCGCGGGCAGGACGGCGCGGCAGCGCTCGGGGAGCTTCGCCAGGTCGGCGAAGGCGCGGGCGCGCCAGAAGCGGTCGATCCCGTCGAGCATGTCGCGGGTCATGAACGGCTCCGCCGGGGTGACGACGGCGCCCGCGGCCTCGAACACGCGGGCGGCGGCCTCGACGGCGGCGCGAATCTCGGGGTCGGTGTCCAACGCCGTCCCCACGGACGAGAGCAGCCCGATCCGCAGGCCGCGGACGTCGCCGGGGGAGTCCGGCCAGTCGATCTCGGCGGCGGGCAGCGCGGTGTGGTCGCGCGGGTCCGGCACCCCGATCACGGACATCAGCAGCGACGCGTCCGCCGCCGTCCGGCACATCGGGCCGATCACGCGGCCGATGTAGGGCGGATCGACGGGCACCCGGCCGAACGTCGGCTTCAGCCCGACGATCCCGTTCCATCCTGACGGCTGCCGGACCGAGCCGCCGAGGTCTGTGCCGAGGTGCAGCGGTCCATACCCCGCCGCGGCCGCGGCGGCCCCGGAGCTGGAGCCGCCGGGCGTGCGGGTGAGGTCCCAGGGGTTGCGGGTGACCGGGTGGAAGGACGACTGGCTGGAGCCGAGCATGCCGTAGTCCGGCATGGTCGTCTTGGTCACGATCACGGCACCCGCCTCGCGGAGCCGGGCGGCCGCCGGGGCGTCGGCTGCGGCCGGCTGCAGGACGGTGGCGGCGGTTCCGAGCGGGGACGGCGTGCCGCGGGTGGCGATGTTCTCCTTGATCGTCACGGGCACGCCGTCGAGGGCGCCGATCGGTGCACCGTCCGCCCAGCGCTTCTCGGACTCCCGCGCGGCGGTTCGGGCACCCTCCGGATCCGGGGCGTAGGTCGCGCGCAGCCTCGGCTCGTCGGCGGCCATCCGCTCGAGGACCGAGTCGAGCACCTCGGTGGGGGACAGCGTGCGGGCACGGTAGCCGTCGAGCAGTTCGCGAGCGGTGAGATCGGCGGCTACGGACACCGGTACCTCCTGCTCAACGGGCTGCGACGGGTTCGGGCTCGGCGAGCTCCGAGACGGCCAGACGATCCGGCGGGGCGTCCCCGGGCCGCGCCAGCGAGACCACGCCCGTGAGCGCGAGGTTCACCGCCAGCGCGAGCGCTCCGGCGTTGATCCCGTTCCACGGGTCGTTCCCCGTGACCATCAGTACCACCACGACGAGGATCCCGACGGCCATCCCGGCGACCCCGCCCACCAGCGACATCCGCCGCCACACCAGTGCAATCACGACGAGGGGGAGCAGCTGCGCGAGCCCCTCGTAGGAGATCACCGACAAGCGGACCAGTGCGTTCGGGAAGAGGTAGGTCATGCCGAGCGCCAGACCGCCCGCGACGAGCGTGACGACCTGCGAGAGCTGCCGGGGCCGGCTCGCGGTGCGGTGGTGCAGGCTGAACACCGAGCGGCCCCACATGGTGCCGATCACCAGCATGAACACCGCCATCGGCACGATCGCGGACAGCGCGCCGGCGGCCCCGACGATCCCCAGCAGCCACGCCGGCATCGTCGTCCGGATCATCTCGAACATCGCGAGATTGGAATCCCTCAGGCCCGGGACGACGAACGTCGCGGCCAGGCCCAACAGCACCGGCACGAACAGCAGCACCTGGTAGACGGGCAGGATGACGGCGTTGCGGCGCAGCGTCTGGGCCGAGCGGGCGCCGAGGAAGCCGGCGACCGTCGTCGGCAGGACACTGTAGACGGCCCCGTTGAGGAGCGCGGTCGAGATGAACCAGGCGAGGCCGTAGGTCGCGGAGTTCGGGCCGGGCATCGTGAGCCAGTCGGTGCGTTCGGAGGCGACGCGCGCGAACAGCCCGCCGTAGCCGCCGAAGAAGCGCAGCGGCACGTAGACGAAGACGACGGCGAGCGTGACCCCGACGGTCACGTCCTTGAGCACGGACACCCAGGCGCTCCCGCGCAGCCCGCCGGCCAGGATGAAGACCTCCGACACGACGAAGGCGACGAGGTACGCGACGCCGAGCCCGATGGCTCCGTAGCTCACGCTCGCGACGACCGTGCCCATGCCGGTGATCTGCAGCTGGATGTAGGGGAGCAGGAAGACGGTGGCGGCGACGGTGAGCAGCGCGCCCAGCCAGGGCGCGCCGAACCGGTGGGAGACGATGTCGGTGATGTTGTGCAGACCGTGGCGGTGCGCGTAGTTCCACAGCAGCGGCCCCACGACGTAGCTCGCCGCCATCCCGATCGTCAGGTAGGCGACGACGTAGAGCGCCGAGACCCCGTGCGCATACGACCAGCCCGCCGCGCCGAGGTAGCTGAAGGTCGTGTAGGTCTCGCCGGCCATCAGCACCAGGGTCATGACGAGCCCGAGGCTCCGGCCGCCGATCGACCACTCGGCGAGGTCCTTCCTGTCCCGGCCGCGGCCGGCCCGGACGCCGAGCACGCAGGCGGCGACCATGAACAGTGCCAGGATCCCGACGGAGACAACGGCGTTCACCGCGCGTCCCGCCCCCGCTGTCTGCCCTGTTCACGCCTTCGCGCCGCCGCCCAGACCGGGTCGCCCTTCGCCGCCAGCCGGACGAACACCGGCGCCAGCAGCGTCGCGAGGAGCAGCCAGAACAACAGGAACGGCATCCCGAGCACGACCGGATCGACGCGGTTCGTGAACGGGAGCAGCCCGCAGAACATCACGGGTGGGCCGAGCAACCACCAGAGGGATCGTCTCGACGCGGATCGTTCACGGGTGGCTGCCATGCGTGCCAGGTTGCGCCTTCGGCGCCTGCGCACGGAAATCGTGCCCGCTCCGAGGACCACCGCTCACGCACGGGCTGACGTGCCGGCGCACAGGTCGGAACCTGTGCGCGGACCCGCGAACGTGTGCGTGAGCGGCGTCGGGTGCCCTCAGGACGTGTGGTGGACCTCCTGGAGGCCGTAGACCGGGGTGTCGATGCCCTCGGCGCGGGCCTTGAGCTGCAGGGCGAGGTAGAGCGAGTAGTGGCGGGACTGGTGCAGGTTCCCGCCGTGGAACCAGAGGCCCTCCTGCCGGGTGGGCTTCCACATGTTGCGCTGTTCGCCCTCCCAGGGGCCCGGGTCCTTGGTGGTGTCCGAGCCGAGGCCCCACACCTTGCCGACCTTGTCCGCGACCTCCTGGCTGATCAGGTCCGCCGCCCAGCCGTTCATGGACCCGTAGCCGGTGGCGTAGACGACGAGGTCCGCCTCCAGCTCCGTGCCGTCGGTGAGCCTGACCGTGCGCGGGGTCAGCTCGGCGACCTGACCCTGTATCAGCCGGACGTCCCCGTTCGCGACGAGGTCCGCGGCACCGACGTCGATGTAGTAGCCCGAGCCGCGGCGCAGGTACTTCATGAACAGGCCGGAGTCGTCGTCGCCCCAGTCGTGCCGGAAGCCGGCGCCCTCGAGCCGGTCGTAGAACTCCTGGTCCCGTTCCTTGATCGCCGCGTACACCGGCTGCTGGAACGTGTGCATGATCCGGTACGGCAGCGACGCGAAGATCAGGTCCGCCTTCTGCGTCGTCACCCCCGACGCGACGGCGCGCTCCGAGTAGAGGTCGCCGAGCCCGAGGTCCATCAGCGAGTCCGACTTCACGATGTGCGTCGACGAGCGCTGCACCATCGTGACGTCCGCGCCCACCTCCCAGAGTGCCCCGCAGATGTCGAACGCCGAGTTGTTCGACCCGACGACCACGACCTTCCTGCCCTTGTAGGCGTCCGGGCCGGGGTGCGCGGAGCTGTGGTGCTGCTCGCCCTCGAAGACGTCCTGGCCGGGGAGCTCGGGCACGTTCGGCTTGCCGGACATGCCGGTGGCCAGCACGAGCTGCTTCGGGGTGAGGACGACCTCCTCGCCGTCGCGGTCCAGGACGACGGTCCACTCCTTGGTGGTCTCGTCGTACGTCGCGGACGTGCAGGTGGTGGAGGGCCAGTAGTTGACCTCCATGACCTTCGTGTAGAACTCGAGCCAGTCCGCGATCTTGTCCTTCGGCGCGAAGACCGGCCAGTTGCGCGGGAAGTCCAGGTACGGCAGGTGGTCGTACCAGACGGGATCGTGCAGGCACAGCGACTTGTAACGGCCGCGCCACTGGTCCCCGGGCCGGGCGTACCGGTCGACGACGACGTGCGGCACCCCGAGCTGCTTCAGCCGGGCGCCGAGCGCGATGCCGCCCTGGCCGCCGCCGATCACGACGACGTACGGCTGGCGGGTCCGGCCCATCTCGGTCAGCTCGGCCTCCCGCGCCTCGCTCCACGTCACCCGGCCGCGGTTGGCGCCGTGCTCGGCGCCCATCGGGCGGTTGTCGCCCTGCGGCTCCTCGTGCCCCTTGAGCTCGTAGAGCGTGGTGAGGAGGGTCCAGGCGCCCTCGTCGTTGAGTCGCAGGTGCCCGCGGGCCCGCCCGACCGCCGTCTCGAACCCGATCCAGGCGTCGACGACGCCGTCCGCCTCGGTGGGCTCCTCGGTGGTGTGGAAGCCCCGCGCGTCCGTCGTGTCCATGGTGGCGCGCAGCAGGTCCGCGACGCCCTCCCGGTTCTCCACGGTCTTGAGGTTCCAGGTGAACGCCACGAGATCGCGCCAGAACGAGGTGGTCGCGAACAGTCCGGCCGCGCGCTCGGCGTCCCGGTCGGCCAGCGCCGCCTCGAAGTCCGCGAGCCACGTGTCGACCCGCTCGCGCGCCGGCGTCGGCCGCTCCTGCCCCGGCACCGGTTCGAGGGTCTGGGTCATGTGAGGACCTCCCTGTCCGTGATCCCTGCCTTGCTCGGCAACACAGGGACGCCGTCGTCGGTGACGGCGTCCTGGGACAAGACAACGGGGTTCCGGCGCGATCGGGAAGGGTTGCACCACGGTTGCACCCCGGAAACGTCGTCAGACCGCACTCCGCCCGGTGTGGAGGGGCTACGGGTGACCGGGCCGGGGATCAGCCGCGGCGGACGAGGCCCCCGAGGGCGGAGCTCGTGGTGTCCGCGACCGCCACGTCGAGCACCGGCTCGGCGACCTCGAGGACCGGCGCGGCGGCCTTCTCGCCGACCGGCGCCGCCGCCGAGACCACGGGCTCGGCCGCCTCGACGACGGGCTCCACCACTTCGACCGCGGGCCTCGCGGCCTCGACGACGGGTGCCGCCGCCTTCGCGAGGGGCTCCACCGCCGTGACGAGCGGTGCCGCCGTCTCCACCAGCGGCGCGGCCGCCTCGACGACCGGGGCGGTCGCTGACACCACCGGGCCGGCCACGTCGAGGGCCGGGGCGGCGACGTCCGCGACCGGCGCGACGACCGCGGCGGCGGGCGCGGCCGCGGTGACCAGGGGTTCCGCCGTCGACGCGACCGCGGTCGCGAGCGGCTCGACGACCGGGGCAGCGACGGCGCCCACGGCCGGGACGATCGTCTCCGCGGCGGGGACCAGCACGTCGTCGACGACGGGCTCGGCCACGGCGCCGAGCGCCTCGCCGGCGGTCTGCGCAACCGGGCCCACGAACTCGGCGGCGGTCCGGGCGACCGGGCCGACGACGCCCTGCGTGACCGGGGGGACGACCGTCTCGACGATGGGCGTGGCCACCTCGCCGACCGGCGTGACGACGGCGTCGACCACGGGCGTCACGACACCGGACACCGCGCCACCAGCCTGCTCGACGAGCGGGACCAGCGGGGCCGTCACCGTCGTCACGTCGTCCCCGAGGTCCTCCACGACCGGGGCCAGCGGAGCAGTCACGGTGGTGATCCCGCCACCCACGACGGTCGTCACGGGGACGAGCGGGGTGATGGTGTCGGTGACCGTGTCCCCGACCGCCCCGAGGACCGGCTTCAGCGGCGCGGTGACCGTCGAGGCGTCGGTCACGACGGTTCCGAGCACCGGGCCCAGCACGGGCGCGACCTCGCCGGGGAGTTGCATGATCGGCGTGACCACGGGGTTCTCGAGGACCTGGGCGAGAACGCCCCCGCCGCCGATCCCGCCCCCGCTGCCCGGGTCGGTCACGACGGGTGACGTCCCGCCGGATCCGCCCGTCCCGGTCCCCGGTCCACCGGTACCCGTGCCTCCCTGGGCCGGGACGACCGGGATCGGGACGACCGGGATCGGGCCACCGGGCGTCGTCCCGCCGGGAACGACACCGCCCGGAGCGCCGGCGGGCGGCGTCGGGTCCAGCACGGAGGGCGGCGGCCCGGCCGAGGCCGCGCCGGCGACCGGTGTGGACGCGAACCGGATCCGCTCGGCCGACGGGGCGGCGGCATGCGGGTCGGCCGTGACCAGCACGGACGGGAACGCGACCGTCATCCAGGACGACGGCGCGGCCTGTCCCGCGTCGAGCGTCCCTCCCTCGCCGAGCGACGCCCGGCCGCCGTCGGGGAGGCTCTGCCCGGGGAAGCTGCCGCCGAGAGCCTGCTCGGCGTCCGAGGGCCCGCCGGAGGGATTTGTGAGGATCGCGACGCCGAGCACCGACCCCGCGATCAGCAACGCCCCACCCGCGACGACACTGCGCCGGACACCCCCGAGCGGCGCGCCGCCGGAGGTGGTCGCGTCGCCCCCGGCGGCCTCCTGCGCCGCCTCGATCTCCGCCCGGTGCGCGGCCCGCGGCCGGAGGGGCCGGTCCACCGCGTGCCGGGCGCGACCCTCGCGGCGCAGCAGGGCTCCGACCGACACCATCTGCCGGTCCACGGTGGACGGTTCGCCACCGCCGGGCTCGGCGGAGCTGTGCCGGGCGGGCCGGGGGCCCCCGGGGCCGCGTTGGGCCGGGATGGCGCCCCGGGCCGGGTTGCCGCGCTGGGAGGGGATGCTGCGGGCGACCTGTCCGGCGGCGGTCGCGGCGTCGACGGAGCCTGCTCGGGCACGGCGATCGATCGGTTCCACGTTGGAACGCCTCCGGTGTGCGAAGTGGAGCCATAAGACCTACTCCGGGCACCGGGCGTTCACCAAGAGTCATTCATCCGTTCACCGTTCGTCACCCCAACAGCGCAACGACCATTGGCCGGACCTGACGGACCACTCGGCGCGCGCCCGCTGGTAGCGAGGCCGCCACTCGATCGGGTCTCGGCCGACGGCACGTTCGCGGGCGGTCACACGGGTGTGATCCGTCCCGCCGGGTAGCGGGACGCCGTTACTGCGCGCGGCGGGCCCGCGCCCGGCGCTTGCCTTCGTGCATCGCCTGCACCCGCGGGACCGGGATGGCGTGCCCCTCCTCGACCAGGTCCGCGGGCAGCCGCTGCGGCGCAGGCAGCGCGTCCCGCCACGGGTCGGCGTCCCCGAGCAGGCCGACCGCCGTGTGGATCGTGAAGTCCACGGGCGACACCCGGTCCAGCTCGTCCCAGGAGACCGGGAAGGACACCGGGACCCCCGGGCGGATCCGCGGGCTGTAGACGGCGGCCATCGTCGCGCCGCCCACCCGGGTCGGGTCCAGGAAGACCTTCCCCTCCCGGTCGTCGCGGAGGAACGCGGTGGTGGCGACGTCCGGGCCGAGGCGTTCGGCGCGCGCGGCGAGGGCGCGGGTCGCGGCGGACCCGTCCTCGATCGTGGTCCCGTCCGCGAGCGGGACGACGACGTGGAGGCCCTTCGCGCCGCTGGTCTTCACCGCGCCGGCGAGCCCGGCGTCGGCGAGCGCCTGCCGGACGAGTTCGGCGGCGCGCACCACGTGCCCGAACGCGTCGCCCTCCGGCGGGTCGAGGTCCAGGACCAGCTGGGTCGCCCGCGGCGGGCCGAGGGGGACGAGCGCCGGGTGGTACTCGACGGCCCGCTGGTTGGCGAACCACAGCAGCGTCGGCAGGTCGTCGCACAGGGCGTAGCGGACCTCCCGTTTCGACGACTCGGCCCAGACCGTCGTCGTGCGGATCCAGTCCGGCGCGGACGCCGGCAGGTTCTTCTGCATGAACGGCTGCTGCCCGGGCCGCACCCGGATCACCGACAGCGGGCGGTCCCGCAGGCCCGGCAGGATCCGGTCCGCGACCGCCTCCAGATAGTTGACGAGATCCCGTTTGGTGGCGTCCGCGCCGTCGAAGAGCGGGGAGTCCAGGCTGCTCAGGGGCACCCCGGCGCGGGACTCCGTCGAGGGGCTCATGGCGACGTCCTACCACCGATCCCGTCCGGTGGGCCACACGTGCGGAAGGACCCGCGTGTTCTCGCCGCGCGGGACGGACGCCGACCCTGCGGGAGAGGACGGTTCGTCAGCACCTGCCGGAGCACGCCGTTGCCGTAACGTCCGCGCCCGAACGCGTCCGCGTGATCGCTCCCGAGGAGGACACCACCCGTGGCCACCACCCCCGCCTGGTTCCGTGCCGCCCTGGAAGCCGAGGCGGACGTCGGCGAGGTCCGGGTCTCCGGCGCCCCCGTGCGCTTCCGCGCGTGGGGTCCGCCCGGCGACGGCCTGGTGCTGGTCCACGGCGGTGCCGCGCATTCACGCTGGTGGGACCACGTCGCGCCGCTGCTCGCCGAGCCGGCCGGGCGCCGCGTCGTCGCGCTGGACCTCACCGGGCACGGAGACTCCGGGCGCCGGCCGCACTACACGCTCGACGTCTGGGCGGAGGAGACCCTGGCCGCTGCGGACGCGGCCGGGGCCGGGACGCGGCCGGTGGTCGTGGGGCACAGCATGGGCGGGATGGTCGCCCTCGTCGCCGCACAGCGGTTCGGCGACCGTCTCGCCGGTGCGGTCGCGATCGACACGCCGGTGCGGGACCAGCCGCCCGAGGACATCGCGGCCCGCGAGCGGCGGGCGTTCGGTCCGCTGAAGCGGTACGCCACCCGTGAGGAGGCGGTCGCGCGGTTCCGGGCGGTCCCCGCACAGGAGGTCGCGCTGCCGTACGTGACCGCGCACATCGCCGAGCACTCCGTCCGGCGGCTCGACGACGGCTGGGCCTGGAAGTTCGACCCGGTGGTCTTCAACCGGCGCCCGCTGGAGCCCGGGGACCTGGACGTCCCCGGGTGCCGGGTCGCGCTCTTCCGGGCGGAGCACGGGCTGGTCCCGGCGGACATGGGCGAGATGATCGTGGACAAGCTGGGCCGCGGGGTACCGGTGGTGGAGATCCCGACGGCCGCCCATCACGTGATGATCGACAACCCCATCGCGCTGGTCACGGGGCTGCGTACCCTGTTGGGTGACTGGCAGCACTCCCACGCGGCGCGTCCGGATGCGACGGTGTCCCGGTGATGACGTACCCACCGACGCACCCGCCCGCGGAGGCGGTCGCCGATCCCACCCTGCTGGACCTGCTGACCCTCGAACCGCTCGAGCGGGACCTCTTCCGGGCCACCACCGTCTTCGAGGAGCAGTGGGCGCTCTACGGCGGACAGGTGGCGGCGCAGGCGCTGCTGGCCGCCGGCCGGACGGTCGACGAGGACCGGTCGCCGCACTCGCTGCACGGCTACTACCTGCGCGGCGGCGACGCGTCGCGGCCCACGCTCTTCCGCGTCTACCGGGACCGGGACGGCCGGTCGTTCTCCGCCCGCCGGGTGGTCGCGATCCAGAACGGCGAGGTCATCTTCAACATGTCCGCCTCGTTCCACGTCGCCGAGGAGGGGCTGGACCGGCAGTTCGACCCCCCGATCGACGCCGGGGACCCGCGCGAGCAGCAGGCCTTTACGCCGCCCCGGCTGTTCTCGATGGAGGGCCGGCTGCCGAAGCAGCCGTTCCCGGGCGTCCAGTGGCCGACGCGGTTCTGGGCCCGGTGCACCCAGGACCTCCCGCCGGACCCGCTGACCCAGGCCTGCGTGCTGACCTACCTCTCGGACATCCTCACCGGGCTGGCCCCGCTGCACGACGGCACGTGGCGCACGGGGTCGAGCCTGGACCACGCCGTCTGGTTCCACCGGCCGATCCGGCTCGACGACTGGGCGCTGGTGGACCTGGTGCCGCACACCGTCTCCGCGGGCCGCGGCTGGTACACCGGCACCGTGCGGGACCGGGGCGGGCGGATCGGCGCGAGCCTCACCCAGGAGACGTTGTTCCGCAAGGAGCGCTGACACGACGAACGGCGGTGGTCCCGGGGGACCACCGCCGTTCGTCGATTCCTGCTGCGGGTCGCGCCACCCTTCCCCAGGAGCGCGGCCGTTCCGTGGCTACTCGGCCCGGTGGACCGGTCGGGCCTCGGGGGGCAGGACGCCCCAGTCGATGAGCTGGTCGGTAAGCTCACCGGGTGTCATGTCGTAGATGATCGCGAGCGACCGCAGGTCCTCGGCCCTGATGGACAGGACCTTGCCGTTGTAGTCGCCGCGCTGGCTCTGGATGGCGGCCGCGTAGCGGGCCAGCGGGCCCACCTTGTCGGCGGGGAGCTGTTGCAGCCGCTCCAGGTTGATCACGATCTTGGTGGCCGGCTCGGAGCCGGAGGGCACGCGGCCCTCGGGCAGGAGCTCGGCGACCGGCACGCCGTAGAAGTCGGCCAGCTCGGCCAGCTTCTGTACGGTGACTGCCCGGTCGCCGCGCTCGTAGGAGCCGACGACGACCGCCTTCCAGCGGCCCCCCGACTTCTGCTCGACGCCGTGCAGCGACAGCCCCTGCTGCTGCCGGATGGCCCGGAGCTTGCTCCCGAGCGCCTTGGCGTAGTCGCCCATCTGGCGATCTCCTCATTCTTGTCGTCCGGTCGCGGGCCGACCGGACCGTGTCGTGCGAATCGCGGGCACCGGCCGCCGGTGCGGCGGACCGGTCCGTGCGAGAGGTGTCGACGAAGGCGGTGCCCCCCGCTGCCGCGGCCACCTCGTCACCGGCTTTCAATACGGAGAGTAATCCTCCGCTGCAGCAGCGCCGCAGGTCAAGCCGGGCCACCCCGTACGGGGGTCAACACGCCGTACTCCACTCAGAAGGATGAGCCCTTGTCCCTCGACGGCGGTACGGATCACGCGCTACGCCGAGAACCGCGACTATCTGCGGCAACGCTGTGACGAACGGGGCACGAGTGGGTGTGACGCAGTCCCGGGACGTCCTCCCGACGCCGCACCGTAGGCGTGATCATCGCCTCGCCGCCCCGTCGGGCCCCCGCAGACCGACGCACGGGCGTTGCCCGATCGTGACGGGCCCGTGATCACGGACCGGCGCCGGGCCGGGTCGGGCGCCTTGCTAGAGTCGCGAACGGAAACACGGCAGACACATCCTTTAAGGCCCGTCCGGTGAGGCGGGGAAGGAGCACACCTCGTGGCGACAGCCCGCCGCGGGGACGCCGAGGGCGCGCAGCCTCCCGTCCGGGAACTGCTCAGCGCCGCGGACGTCACCCGCACCATCGCGCGGATCGCGCACCAGATCATCGAGAAGACGGCCTTCGGTCCGGCGAACGCCGAGGACCTCGTCCTGCTCGGCATCCCCACCCGCGGCGCCATCCTGGCCCGTCGTCTCGCGGCAGCGATCACCGAGTTCAGCGGCGCCGCCCCCGCGGTCGGCTCCGTCGACGCGACCCTCTACCGCGACGACCTGCGCCGCCGGCCCGCCCGTGCGCTCGAGGACACCGCGGTGCCCGAGGGCGGGGTGGACGACAAGCTCGTCGTGCTCGTCGACGACGTCCTGATGTCCGGCCGCACCACCCGCGCCGCGCTGGACGCCCTGCGGGACGAGGGTCGCCCGCGAGCGGTCCAGCTCGCCGTCCTGGTCGACCGCGGGCACCGCGAGCTGCCCATCCGGGCGGACTACGTCGGCAAGAACGTCCCCACCGCCCGCGCCGAGGCGATCCACGTCCTGCTCGCCGAGCACGACGGGCGCGACGCCGTGCAGATCGCGCGGGCCCCGGGCGAGGAGCGCCCGGTCGTCGGGGACACCGAATTCACGGAAGGAGCCGACCCGGCGTGAGGCATCTGCTCTCCGTCGCCGACCTCGACGCGGCCGCGGCCACCGGCCTGCTGGACACGGCGGACCGCCTCAAGCAGGCTCTGCTCGGCCGCGAGGTCCGCAAGCTGCCCACGCTGCGCGGACGCACGGTCGTCACGTTGTTCTACGAGGACTCCACCCGCACCCGCGTCTCCTTCGAGATCGCAGGCAAGTGGATGAGCGCGGACACGATCAACGTCAGCGCCAAGGGCTCGTCGGTCTCCAAGGGCGAGTCGCTGCGGGACACCTCCCGCACCCTGTCCTCGATGGGCGCGGACTGCGTGATCGTCCGGCACCCGGCCTCCGGTGCGGCGCACCGGATCGCGGGCTGGGCGGACCGGGACGCCGGCACGACGGGGACGTCGACGTCGGTGGTCAACGCAGGCGACGGCACCCACGAGCACCCCACCCAGGCGCTGCTCGACGCCGCGACGCTGCGCGAGCGCCTCGGGTCGGTGGCGGGCCGGCGGATCGGGATCGTCGGCGACGTCCTGCACAGCCGGGTCGCCCGCTCCAACGTGCTCCTGCTCGCCACGCTGGGCGCCGAGGTGGTGCTGATCGCGCCGCCCACGCTGCTGCCCGTCGGCGTGCGCGAATGGCCCTGCCGGGTCTCCCACGAGCTCGACGCCGAGCTGCCCGCCCTGGACGCCGTGATGATGCTGCGCGTGCAGGCCGAGCGCATGCACGGCGGCTTCTTCCCCTCCGCCCGCGAGTACGCGGTGGGCTACGGGCTCTCCGAGGCGCGCCAGGCGCTGCTGCCGGAGAACGCCCCCGTGCTGCACCCCGGGCCGATGGTGCGCGGCATGGAGATCGCCCCCGCCGTGGCGGACTCGCCGTCCTCCGCGGTCCTCGCCCAGGTGCGCAACGGCGTGCACGTGCGGATGGCCGTCCTCTACCACCTGCTTGCCGGAGCTCCCGAATGACCCAGACCACCGACAACCTGTTGATCAGAAATGCCAGGCCGTACGGGGAGGACGCGACGGACCTGCTGGTCTCCGACGGCGTCGTCACCGAGATCGGCACCGGGCTCACCGCCCCCGCGGGGACCGAGACGTTCGACGCCGGCGGGCACGTCCTGCTGCCCGGCTTCGTCGACCTGCACGTGCACCTGCGCGAGCCGGGCGGCGAGGAGTCCGAGACCATCGAGACCGGCTCGCACGCGGCGGCGCTGGGCGGTTTCACCGCCGTCTTCGCCATGCCGAACACGGACCCGGTGGCGGACACCGAGGTCGTCGTCGAGCATGTCCGGCGGCGCGGCGAGGAGATCGGCCTCGTCGACGTCCACCCGGTCGGCGCCGTCACCGTGGGGCTGAAGGGCGAGAAGCTCGCCGAGCTCGGCACGATGGCCCGCTCCCGCGCCCGGGTCCGGATGTTCTCCGACGACGGCCGCTGCGTGAACGACCCGCTGATCATGCGGCGCGCGTTGGAGTACGCGTCCTCGCTGGACGTCGTCGTCGCGCAGCACGCCGAGGACCACCGGCTGACCGGTGGCGCCCAGGCGCACGAGGGCGCCGTCGCGTCCCGGCTGGGCCTGACCGGCTGGCCCGCGACCGCCGAGGAGACCGTGGTCGCCCGGGACTGCGCGCTGGCCCGCGAGGCCGGGGCCGCACTGCACGTCTGCCACGTCTCGTCGGCGCACACGATCGCGGTGCTGCGAGCGGCGAAGGCGGCTGGCGTGCGGGTCAGCGCCGAGGTCACCCCGCACCACCTGCTGCTCACCGACGGCCGGTTGACCAGCTACGACCCCGTCAACAAGGTCAACCCGCCGCTGCGCACGGCCGGGGACACGCAGGCGATGCGCGAGGCGCTGGCCGAGGGCGTGATCGACGTCGTCGCCACGGACCACGCGCCGCACGCGTCGCAGTACAAGGACACCGAGTGGGCCGCGGCCAAGCCGGGCATGCTGGGCCTGCAGACCGCGTTCTCGGTCCTGGTCCACACCATGGTCGAGCCGGGCCTGCTGGACTGGCACGGCGTCGCGCGGGTGCTGTCCGAGCGGCCCGCGGAGATCGGGTCGCTGCCGGACCAGGGCCGGCCGATCGCGGTGGGCGAGCCCGCGACGTTCGCGCTGGTGGACCCGGACGCGCAGTGGACGGTCCGCGGCGCCGCGCTGGCGAGCAAGGCGGCGAACACGCCGTACGAAGGAATGCGGCTGCCCGGTGCGGTGGTCGCGACGATTCTCCGTGGCCGGATCACGGCCCGGGACGGAAAGGTTGCCCTGTGAATGGCGACGCTGTGACCAACGAGGCGGTGCTCGTCCTCGAGGACGGGCGGATCTTCCGGGGCGAGGCGTACGGCGCGACCGGCGAGACCCTCGGCGAGGCCGTCTTCACCACCGGCATGACCGGATACCAGGAGACCCTGACCGACCCGTCGTACCACCGCCAGATCGTGGTGCAGACGGCGCCGCAGATCGGCAACACCGGCTGGAACGACGAGGACGACGAGTCCGGGCGGATCCAGGTCGCCGGGTACGCGGTGCGGGACCCCGCCCGTCGCTCCTCCAACTGGCGCGCAACGGGTTCGCTCGAGGACGCGCTGCGCGACAACGGGGTGGTCGGCGTCGCCGGGATCGACACCCGCGCGCTGGTGCGCCACCTGCGCGAGCGCGGCGCGATGCGCGCCGGGGTGTTCTCCGGGGAGGCCCTGGCCGCGGACGACGTGCTGGTCGAGAAGGTGCGGGAGAGCCCGGGCATGGAGGGCGCGGACCTCTACGGCGCCGTCACCACGAGGCAGCCCTACGTCATCGAGGCGGTGGGGGACAAGAGGTTCACCGTCGCCGCGCTGGACGTCGGGATCAAGTCGAACACCCCGCGGATGCTCGCGGCCCGCGGCATCGAGGTGCACGTGCTGCCCGCGGACTCCGCGCTGAGCGACGTCCTGGCGGTGCGCCCCGACGGCGTGTTCCTTTCCAACGGCCCCGGGGACCCGGCGACGGCCGACGTCCCGGTCGCGCTGACCCAGGAGATCCTGAACCTGCGGATCCCGCTGTTCGGCATCTGCTTCGGCAACCAGATCCTCGGCCGCGCGCTGGGCCGCGGCACCTACAAGCTCCGCTACGGCCACCGCGGCATCAACGTCCCGGTGATCGAGCACGCCACCGGCAAGGTGGCGATCACCTCGCAGAACCACGGCTTCGCGGTCGAGGGCACGGCGGGGGAGGAGTTCGCGACCCCGTACGGCCGGGCCGTGATCAGCCACACCTGCCCGAACGACGGCTGCGTCGAGGGCCTGGCGGGCCTGGAGTTCCCGGCGTTCAGCGTCCAGTACCACCCCGAGGCCGCCGCGGGCCCGCACGACGCCGCGGACCTCTTCGACCGGTTCGTCCAGCTCATGGCGGACCACCCGGTCACCCACGACCCGGAGCCGGACGGCGGGGGCCGGCACCGCCTGCTCGGCGAGGCCGTGGTCGAGCTGCCCGACACGAACCCGTCGAGCATCCCCGACACCGACACCGACACCGACACCGGCACCCACACCAGCGCCGAGACCACCAGCACCGACAGCACCGGGGAGAACGTCTGATGCCGCGCCGCGAGGACATCCGGCACGTCATGGTGATCGGCTCCGGGCCGATCGTCATCGGCCAGGCCGCCGAGTTCGACTACTCCGGCACGCAGGCCTGCCGCGTGCTGCGGGCCGAGGGCCTGCGCGTCTCGCTGGTGAACTCCAACCCGGCGACGATCATGACCGACCCGGAGTTCGCGGACGCCACCTACATCGAGCCGGTGACGCCGGAGTACGTCGAGCAGGTCATCGCCGCGGAGCGGCCGGACGCGATCCTGGCCACCCTCGGCGGGCAGACCGCCCTCAACACGGCGGTCGCGCTGCACGAGAACGGTGTGCTCGAGCGCTACGGCGTGGAGCTGATCGGCGCGGACATCGACGCCATCCAGCGCGGCGAGGACCGGCTGAAGTTCAAGGAGATCGTGCTGGGCCTCGGCGGCGACGTGCCGCGCAGCGCGGTGTGCCACTCCATGGAGGAGGTCCGGGCCGCCGCCGGCGAGCTCGGGCTCCCGGTCGTCATCCGGCCGTCGTTCACCATGGGCGGACTCGGTTCGGGCATTGCGCACAACCCGGAGGACCTCGAGCGGCTCGCGGGCGCCGGCCTCGCCGCGTCCCCGGTCACCGAGGTGCTCATCGAGGAGTCCGTGCTCGGCTGGAAGGAGTACGAGCTCGAGTTGATGCGGGACAACCACGACAACGTCGTGGTCGTCTGCTCCATCGAGAACCTCGACCCGATGGGCGTGCACACCGGGGACTCGATCACCGTCGCGCCGGCGATGACGTTGACGGACCGCGAGTACCAGAACATGCGGGACGTCGGCATCGCCGTGCTCCGCGCGGTCGGCGTGGACACCGGCGGCTGCAACATCCAGTTCGCGATCCACCCGGAGACCGGGCGGCTCGTCGTGATCGAGATGAACCCGCGCGTCTCCCGGTCGTCGGCGCTGGCGTCGAAGGCCACCGGCTTCCCGATCGCGAAGATCGCGGCGAAGCTCGCCATCGGCTACACCCTCGACGAGATCCGCAACGACATCACCGGCGAGACCCCGGCGGCCTTCGAGCCGACGCTGGACTACGTCGTCGTCAAGGTCCCGCGGTTCGCGTTCGAGAAGTTCCCCGGCGCGGACACCGAGCTGACGACGACGATGAAGAGCGTCGGCGAGGCCATGGCGATGGGCCGCTCGTTCTCCGAGGCCTTCGGCAAGGCGCTGCGCTCCATGGAGACCACCTCCACGGGCTTCTGGACGACCCCCGACCCGGCCGGCGAGCCGGACGTCGCGACCCCGACGGACGGCCGCATCCTGGCCGTCGAGCGGGCGCTGCGGCGCGGGGCTTCGATCGAGGACGTCGCGGCGAAGTCCGGGATCGACCCGTGGTTCCTGGACCAGATCCAGGCGCTGGTCGAGCTGCGCGCCGAGATCGAGGCGGCCCCCGTGCTCGACGCGGCGTTGCTGCGCAAGGCGAAGCGGGCGGGCCTGTCGGACCGGCAGCTCGCCGCGATCCGCTCGGAGTTCGCCGGCGAGGACGGCATCCGCGCGCTGCGGCACCGGCTCGGGATCCGGCCGGTCTACAAGACCGTCGACACCTGCGCCGCGGAGTTCGCCGCGCGGACGCCGTACCACTACAGCGCCTACGAGACCGATCCCGCCGCGGAGTCCGAGATCGCCCCGCAGACCGAGAAGCCGAAGGTGCTCATCCTCGGCTCAGGGCCGAACCGCATCGGGCAGGGCATCGAGTTCGACTACTCCTGCGTGCACGCCGTCATGGCGCTGCGCGAGGCCGGGTTCGAGACCGTCATGGTCAACTGCAACCCGGAGACGGTCTCCACGGACTACGACACGGCGGATCGGCTCTACTTCGAGCCGCTGACCTTCGAGGACGTCCTCGAGGTCGTGCACGCGGAGCAGCAGTCCGGCACCATCGCGGGCGTCATCGTGCAGCTCGGCGGGCAGACGCCGCTCGGGCTCGCGCAGCGGCTCACCGCGGCCGGCGTCCCGGTCGTCGGGACGAGCGCGGCGGCGATCGACCTCGCGGAGGACCGCGGGGCGTTCGGCGAGGTGCTGCGCAGGGCCAAGCTGCCGGCCCCCGCGTTCGGCATGGCCACGTCGTTCGACCAGGCGCGCGACATCGCCGCGCGGATCGGCTACCCGGTCCTCGTCCGGCCGTCCTACGTGCTCGGCGGCCGCGGTATGGAGATCGTCTACGACGACGCGACGCTGGCCGGCTACATCGCCCGGGCCACCGCGATCAGCCAGGAGCGCCCGGTGCTCGTCGACCGGTTCCTCGACGACGCCATCGAGATCGACGTCGACGCCCTGTGTGACGGCACCGAGGTCTACCTCGGCGGTGTGATGGAGCACATCGAGGAGGCGGGCGTCCACTCCGGCGACTCGTCCTGCACGCTGCCGCCGATCACGTTGGGGCGCAGCGTCCTCGAGGAGGTGCGGCGGTCCACCGAGGCCATCGCGCACGGAGTCGGGGTGCGCGGGCTGCTCAACGTCCAGTACGCCCTGCACGGCGAGACGCTCTACGTGCTCGAGGCGAACCCCCGGGCGTCGCGCACCGTGCCGTTCGTGTCCAAGGCGACGGCGGTGCCGCTGGCCAAGGCTGCGGCACGGATCATGTTGGGCACCAGCATCTCCGAGCTCCGCGAGGAGGGCATGCTGCCCGCCTCCGGGGACGGCGGGGAGTTCCCGACCGACGCGCCCGTCGCCGTCAAGGAGGCGGTGCTGCCGTTCAACCGGTTCCGCACCACGAGCGGCCTCGGCGTGGACCCGCTGCTCGGCCCGGAGATGAAGTCCACCGGCGAGGTCATGGGCATCGACGCCTCGTTCGGCCCGGCCTTCGCCAAGTCCCAGGCCGCCGCCTACGGCTCGCTGCCGAAGGAGGGGCGCGTCTTCGTGTCCATGGCGGACCGGGACAAGCGGGCCATGGTCTTCCCCGTGCGCCGGCTCGCGGACCTCGGCTTCGAGGTGCTGGCCACCGCCGGCACCGCGGACGTCCTGCGCCGGCACGGGATCACGACGACGGTGGTGCGCAAGCACAGCGAGAGGGGCGAGGGCCCGACGATCGTGGACCGGATCCTCGCGGGCGACGTCGACATCATCGTGAACACCCCGTACGGCAACTCCGGCCCGCGCGTGGACGGCTACGAGATCCGCGCCGCCGCGGTGTCCCGGGGTGTCCCGTGCATCACGACGGTGCAGGGCGCGGCCGCGGCCGTGCAGGGCATCGAGGCGATGATCAAGGGCTCGATCGGGGTCCGGTCGCTGCAGGACGCCCACGCGGCGCTGCAGAAGAGCCGGACGTCGCCGGTGGCCCAGAAGAGCCGGACGTCGCCGGTGGCCGAGAAGAGCCGGACGTCGCCGGTGGCCAAGAAGAGCCGGACGGCGCCGGTGGGCGGGAAGGACCGGCCGTGAGCTCCTTCGGGACCCGGCTGGCCGCCGCCGTCCGGGAGCTCGGGCCCCTCTGTGCGGGTATCGACCCGCACCCCGGCCTGCTGGCCGAGTGGGGGCTCACCGACGACGCGGACGGGCTCGCCCGCTTCGCCGACGCCTGCGTCGAGGCGTTCGCCGGGCACGTCGCGATCGTGAAGCCGCAGTCGGCGTTCTTCGAACGGCACGGCTCGCGGGGGATCGCGGTCCTCGAGCGACTGCTCGCGGACCTGGCCGGGACCCGCACGCTGAGCCTGCTGGACGTCAAGCGCGGGGACATCGGCTCGACGATGGACGGCTACGCGGACGCGTACCTGGGCATCGGTGCGCCGCTCGGCGCGGACGCGGTGACGCTGTCGCCGTACCTCGGCTTCGGCTCCCTGGACCCGGCGCTGCGCCGGGCCCGGGACGCCGGACGCGGGGTCTTCGTGCTCGCCCGCACCTCGAACCCCGAGGGCGCGGAGGTCCAGCAGGCGACCCTCGCGGAGCGCTCGGTGGCCCAGGCCGTGGTCGACGGCGCGTCGGCCCGCAACGCCGGTGCCGAGCCGCTCGGCGACGTGGGGGTGGTGGTCGGTGCGACGGCGGACCACGGGCTGTCCCTGCAGGCCCTGAACGGCGCGGTGCTGGCCCCGGGCCTCGGGGCCCAGGGTGCCACCGCGGAGGACGTCGCGCGGTGTTTCGCGGGCGTCTCCGGGCTCGTCCTGCCCGCGGCCTCGCGTTCGCTGCTGAAGGCGGGCCCGCAGCCCTCGGCGATCCGGGCGGCCGCGGCCGTGACCCGCGACGACCTGGACCAGGCCTTCTCCGCCGCCCGCTGAGCCCTGCCCGAGTCGTTGAGCCGTTCAGCGCAACGCCGGGGCCGCGGACGCTCACGCGAACGGTGGGGATGGTGGCACCTGGCGACGGGATCGGCCGGCGGCGACGCTGGTCGCCCGCGCCGGGCCCGGCGCGCTGAACGGCACGGCCGTGGGGGCGCCCCGCGGGAAGTCGGGGAGGTGAGCCGGTGGTGGACGTCCTGATCGTGGACGACCAGCGCCCCTTCCGGACGGTGCCGCGCACCGTCGTCGGGCTGGTGGCCGGGTAGCGCGTCGCCGCCGAACCGGGCACCACGGTCGTCGTGCTGTCCACCTACGCGGTCGACGACCTGCCGGCGGACGCCACGGACTGCGGCGCGGCCGCCTACATCCACAAGGAAGGACCTGACGCCTGCGCGGCTGCGGGCCCTCGCGTCCCCGGACGACGCACCTGCGGCATCAGCACGGCGGCCGGGAGATCCCCCCGTGATCTCGGTCGCGTCGCCGCTCCGACCGCGGAGCGTCACCGGCCGTTCACCCGTCGCCGATCGGCCGCGCGCCGGACGTCGGGCCCGCCCGGATTGGGGCGACAGGCCAGGACTCGTCGCCGAACGGGCGGTTCGGTCACGCATTCGCGCGGCCGTCCGTGATATCGCCCGGACGGGTGGCGCGTCGAGGGCCTGTGGCATCAAACCCACAGGTGGTACCCCCGTTGGCATGCGTGACCCGGTCGTGGGTACGTTCGCTTCCGACCCCGCGGGCAAGCCCGCGGGACGGCGTTCGCACACGTCGCGCGCGCTGCCGGAACTGCAGAAAAAGAAAGACGGAGGACGACCGTGGCCCTTCCCCAGCTGACCGAGGAACAGCGTGCTGCCGCGTTGGAGAAGGCCGCGGCCGCCCGCCGGGTCCGGGCAGAGCTGAAGGACCGGCTCAAGCGCGGTGGTACGACGATCGGCGAGGTGCTGAAGCAGTCGGACACCGACGAGATCCTGGGCAAGATGAAGGTCTCGGCGCTGCTCGAGGCCATGCCGGGCGTCGGCAAGGTTCGCGCCGCCCAGATCATGGAGCGCCTGGAGATCGCCCCGAGCCGGCGTCTTCGCGGCCTCGGTGAGCGGCAGCGCAAGGCTCTGCTCGCCGACTTCGAGGCGTGACGATGAGCGGCGGCCGGGGAACGACCCCGGCCCCGCGCCATCGCGGCCGCGGCCGGCTGCTCGTGCTGGCCGGCCCGTCCGGGGTGGGCAAGAGCAAGGTGGTCGAGCGGCTCCGCGAGGTGCTCCCCGAGCTCCACTTCAGCGTCTCGGCCACCACCCGTGCCCCGCGCGTGGGCGAGGTTGAGGGCCGGGACTACCACTTCGTCACCCCGGCGGAGTTCGACGCGCTGATCGGGCGCGGCGAGCTGCTGGAGTGGGCGGAGGTGCACGGCGGCCTGCAACGGTCGGGCACCCCGCGCGAACCCGTCGAGCACGCGCTGGCCCTCGGGCGGCCGGTGCTCGTGGAGGTGGACCTGCAGGGCGCGCGCGAGGTCAAGCGCGTCATGCCGGAGTCGACCACCGTGTTCCTGGAGCCCCCGTCGTTCGAGGAGCTGGTCCGCCGGCTCACGAACCGGGGCACCGAGTCGGTCGAGCAGCGCGAACGCCGGCTGCGCACCGCCGTCGAGGAGATGGCGGCTCGCGACGAGTTCGACGTGGCCGTGGTCAACGACGAGGTGAACGCCGCCGTCGAGCGGTTGGTAGAGTTGCTGGTGGATCGCAGTGTCGACCGCGGCGTGACCGCCGGCGCCTAGTACGTCCTGGAGTACCTGGTACGCCCTGAAGCCCCTGGTACGCCCTGACGTACTGGCCGGCCCGGAGCCGCACCGACGAACTGCGGGACCCCGAACCCTGTACTGGAGTACCTGAGTGAGCATGCCGCTGACCGGCGCGGTCGCCGGATCTATCCCCGAGGGCATCACCAACCCGCCCATCGACGACCTGCTGGACAAGGTCAGTTCCAAGTACGCGCTGGTGATCTACGCCGCCAAGCGCGCACGGCAGATCAACGACTACTACTCGCAGCTCGGCGAGGGCCTGCTCGAGTACGTCGGGCCGCTGGTCGAGCCGGGCCCGCGGGAGAAGCCCCTCTCGATCGCCATGCGCGAGATCCAGGCGGGCCTGCTGGAGCACACCGAGGGCGAGCAGTAGTCCTCATGAACGCAGCCGGGCCCAAGGTCCTGCTGGGAGTGGCCGGCGGGATCGCGGCCTACAAGAGCGCGGAGCTGTTGCGCAGGCTCACCGAGACCGGTCATTCGGTCCGGGTCCTGCCGACGGCCTCCGCGCTCAACTTCGTCGGGGCCGCGACCTTCGAGGCGCTGTCCGGGCAGCCGGTGAACGTCGGCGTGTTCAGCGACGTCCCGTCGGTCCAGCACGTGAAGCTCGGCCAGGAGGCGGACCTCGTCGTCGTCGCCCCGGCCACCGCGGACCTCCTGGCCCGCGCGGTCCAGGGCCGGGCGGACGACCTGCTCACCGGCTCGCTGCTCACGGCGCGGTGCCCGGTGCTCTTCGCCCCGGCGATGCACACCGAGATGTGGGAGCACCCTGCCACCCGGGACAACGTGGCGCTGCTGCGCTCCCGCGGCGTCGTCGTGCTCGAACCCGCCTCCGGGCGGCTCACCGGCAAGGACACCGGTCCCGGCCGCCTGCCGGACCCCGCGGAGATCGCGGAGTTCGCCCGGCTCCTGCTCGAACGGCCGGACGCGCTGCCCCGGGACCTCGAGGGACGCCGGGTCGTCGTCTCCGCGGGCGGGACCCGGGAGCCGCTGGACCCCGTCCGGTACCTCGGCAACCGTTCGTCGGGCCGGCAGGGGTATGCGCTCGCCCGGGTCGCCGCGCAGCGCGGGGCGCGGGTGACGCTCGTCGCCGGGCACACCGCGGACCTGGCGGACCCCGCCGCCGTGGACGTGGTGAAGGTCGGGTCCGCCCTGGAGATGCGGGACGCGATGCACACCGCCGTCGCGGACGCGGACGCCGTGGTGATGGCGGCCGCCGTGGCGGACTTCCGCCCCGTGTCGCTGGCCGCCCACAAGATCAAGAAGGGCGGGAACGAGCCCGAGCCGGTGCGGCTCACCACGAACCCGGACATCCTCGTCGAGCTCGTCGGGGCGCGGAAACCCGGGCAGCTGGTCGTCGGGTTCGCCGCGGAGACGGGCGACGAGCACACGGACGCCCTGGAGTTCGGCCGGCAGAAGCTCGCCCGCAAGGGCTGCGACCTGCTCGTCGTCAACGCGGTCGGGGAGGGCAAGGCCTTCGAGGTCCCGGACAACGCGGGCTGGCTGCTCGGCGCGGACGGCGGCGAGACGGAGCTGGCGAACGGCTCCAAGGCGCTGCTCGCCTCCCGCGTCTGGGACGCCGTCGCCGAACGGCTCTAGGAAACACGAGGGGGACGTGCCGGGTGGCACGTCCCCCTCGCTTCTTTCCTCACTCCGTGGGACCGGCGCTCGACGGGTCTCGGGGAACCCGGAGCGGTCCGCGCCCCACGGGGCGTCCCGCGTGCGCGGCGATCAGCCCAGCAGACCGCGCGGCTGCGGCTCCTCGGCCGGGGCGCCGGACTCGTCCCCGGCGGTGTTGCTCGGCTTCGCCGTGGTCGTCGCCGTCGCGGCGGTGTCCTCGTCCCCGGCGGCGGCCGGGGCGGGCTTGGTGGTGGTGGACGGCGTGCGTCGGTCCGTGCCGGACGAGGTCGTGCCCTCGTCCGCGTTGGCCTTGACGTACTCCGCGGACGCCCAGCCGTCGAGGTTCTCCAGCTTGACGAACCCGTTCTGGGTCTGGCCCATCTGCACCGTCGTGCCGCGGTCGCAGACCGCCACGATCTCGGAGGTGGTGCTCGGCTCGGAGCGGACGTTCACGTTGTCGGTGCAGGTACCGGCGGTGGCGGCCGATGCGGTGCCGGACAGCAGGGCCATCATCGTGGCCGCGCCGACCGCGACCATCCCGCCGACCACCGCGGCCGCGCGGCCAGGTCGTTGCAACGTCGTCATGGGTGCTACCTCCGTGGGGAACGTCTCTCTTCGGGTCCTCGCGGTGAGCGGGACGTCATGGGGCCCAACGAGTCGTTCCGTGACCGATTCGCAATCCTGGCGAATGTCAGCCGAAGCGGTGACGCGACACGGTGCGTCGCTCCAATCCGTCACGGAGCGTGAGAATGCGGTCCGGCGCCACCGTGCTAACGGACCGAACCTGCTGGTCGACTAGTCTCGGAAGTCAGCAATCACCCGGGGACGTCCCTCGCGCCGAGCCGGCCGTGGGATCCGAGAGCGGACGGAGCACTGCGTGTCGAACGTGGGTCGGCGGTTGTTCACCAGCGAGTCTGTGACCGAGGGTCACCCGGACAAGATGTGCGACGCCATCAGCGACTCCGTGCTGGACGCCCTGCTGGCGCAGGACCCCCGGAGTCGGGTCGCGGTGGAGACCATGGTCACCACCGGTCAGGTCCACGTCGCCGGTGAGGTGACGACGTCCGCGTACGCGGACATCCCCACCCTGGTGCGGGAGAAGATCCTCGAGATCGGCTACGACTCGTCGGCCAAGGGCTTCGACGGCAACTCCTGCGGCGTGAACGTCGCGATCGGGGCGCAGTCCGCGGACATCGCGCAGGGCGTGGACACCGCCTACGAGAGCCGGGTCGAGCTCAGCGAGGACGAGATCGCCCGCCAGGGTGCCGGTGACCAGGGCCTGATGTTCGGCTACGCGAACACGGACACCGACGAGCTGATGCCGCTGCCGATCGCGCTCGCGCACCGGCTCGCCCGCAGGCTCACCGAGGTCCGCAAGACCGGCGTGCTGCCGTACCTGCGTCCGGACGGCAAGACCCAGGTCACCATCGAGTACGACGGGGACAAGGCGGTCCGCCTGGACACCGTCGTGGTGTCGTCGCAGCACGCGGCGGACGTGGACCTGGACGGCATGCTGTCCCCGGACCTGCTCGAGATGGTCGTGAAGCCCGAGGTCGCGGGCCTGGGCATCGACACCTCGGACATGCGCCTGCTGGTCAACCCGACCGGCCGCTTCGTCGTCGGCGGCCCGATGGGCGACGCCGGCCTCACCGGCCGCAAGATCATCGTCGACACCTACGGCGGCTTCGCCCGGCACGGTGGCGGCGCGTTCTCCGGCAAGGACCCGTCGAAGGTCGACCGCTCCGCCGCCTACGCGATGCGGTGGGTCGCCAAGACCGCCGTCGCCGCCGGCCTGGCCGAGCGCATCGAGGTCCAGGTCGCGTACGCGATCGGCAAGGCTGCCCCCGTCGGCCTGTTCGTCGAGACCTTCGGCACCGAGCACGTGGACCCGGCCAAGATCCAGACCGCGATCACCGAGGTCTTCGACCTGCGCCCGGCCGCGATCATCCGGGACCTGGACCTGCTGCGCCCGATCTACGCGCCGACCGCGGCCTACGGCCACTTCGGCCGCCGGGACATCACGCTGCCGTGGGAGGACACCTCCCGCGCCGCCGACCTGAAGTCCGCCGCCGGCGCCTGACCCCTACCTTTGACCACCCCGGCCACGGGGCTCGGGGGAGTGTCGGTGCGGACTGGTAGGACGAGAGCGTGACGACGTCCAGGTCGGTCCCGAAGGGCGGTGGTGCCCGCGGGGAGTGGCAGGCGGCGCCCGCGCTCTCGGTGGCGCGGGTCGCCGTCGACGTGCCGTTGGCGCACCTGGACCGGCCCTTCGACTATCGCGTCCCCGCCCAGCTGGACGAGCAGGCGGCGCCGGGCGTGCGGGTGCGCGTCCGCTTCGCCGGCCGGCTCGTCGACGGCTATCTCCTCGAGCGCGTGGACGAGACCGCGCACGTGGGGAAGCTGGCCTGGATCGAGAAGGTCGTCTCCGCCGAGCCCGTCCTCACCCCCGAGGTCGCGACGTTGTGCCGGACGGTCGCGGACCGCTACGCCGGGGTGATGGCGGACGTCCTGCGCCTCGCGATCCCCGGCCGGCACGCCCGCGTCGAGGCCGAGGAACCGAAGCCCCGCGAGATCGTCCCGCCCGAGGTGCCCGCGCACACCGGCTGGGAGCGCTACACCCGCGGCGGCGCCTACCTGGAGGCGCTGCGGGCCGGTCGGGCCGCGCACGCCGTCTGGCAGGCCCTGCCGGGGGAGGACTGGCCGGAGCGCCTCGCCGAGGCGGCCGCCGCCACGGTCGCCGCGGGCCGCGGTGCCCTGCTCGTGCTGCCGGACCAGCGCGACGTCGACGCCCTGCACGCGGCCTGTGTCGGGCGGCTCGGGGCGGACGCGGTCGTGGCGCTCAGCGCGGATCTCGGGCCCGCCGAGCGATACCGGCGCTGGCTGGCGGTCCGGCGCGGCCAGGTCCCCGTGGTCGTCGGGACGCGGTCGGCGTCCTTCGCTCCCGTCGCCGATCTCGGCCTGCTCGCGGTCTGGGACGACGGGGACGACCTCCACTCCGAGCCCCGCTCCCCGTATCCGCAGGTCCGGGACGTGCTGGTGCTCCGGGCGCACGCCGCCGGGGCGGCGCTGCTGATCGGCGGGTACGCGCGGACGGCGGAGGCGCACCTGCTCGTCGAGTCCCGCTGGGCGGCGGCGATCGTGGCCGAACGGGCGACCGTGCGCGAGGCCGCGCCCCGCGTCACGGCGATCGGGGAGACGGACACCCAACTGGCCCGGGACCCGAACGCCCGCGCCGCCCGCGTCCCGGGCGTCGCGTTCGAGGCCGCCCGGGGCGCGCTGACCGCGGGCAGACCGGTGCTGGTGCAGGTGCCGCGGTCCGGCTACCTGCCGTGGCTCTCCTGCGCCACCTGCCGGGACACCGCGCGCTGCCGGCACTGCGCGGGCCCCCTCGGCCTGCCCCGCGGCGGCACCGAGCACGACCCGGGCCTGCCGACGTGCCGGTGGTGCGGCCGTGCGGAGACGGCGTTCCGCTGCGGCGCCTGCGGATCCCGCCGGCTGCGGGCCGGGGTCGTCGGGTCCCGGCGCACCGCGGAGGAGCTGGGCCGGGCCTTCCCCGGGACGACGGTGCGGACCTCCGGCGGGGGAGCGCCGGTGCTGGCGTCCGTGCCCGGCAAACCGGAGATCGTCGTCGCCACGCCGGGCGCCGAACCCCCCGCGGAGGGCGGCTACGGCGCGGCACTGCTGCTCGACGGCTGGGCGATGCTGTCCCGGCCGGACCTGCGCGTGATGGAGGAGGCCTTCCGCCGCTGGCTCGGCGCGGCCGGGCTCGTCGTGCCGCACACCGACGGCGGGCGCGTGGTCGTCGTCGCGGACTCGGCGATCCCCGTGGTCCAGGCGCTGGTCCGGTGGGATCCGGCCGGTTTCGCCGCAGACGAGCTGGCCTCCCGCACCGAGGTCGGGTTCCCGCCCGCGGTGCGGATGGCGGCGGTCGAGGGCAGCCCCGGGGCGGTCGCGGACGTGTACGAGGCGGTGCTCGCGGACGAGCGGGTCGCGTCGGCCGTCGAGCTGCTGGGACCGGTGGAGGTGGAACCCGGACCGGGGGAGGACGGGAAGGAGGTCAAGGAACGCGCGCTGCTCCGGGTGCCGCGCACCGGGGGCCGCGCGCTTGCCGCCGCCCTCGCGGCGGCACAGGCCACGCGGGCGTCCCGGAAGGCCCCGGATCCCGTGCGCGTGCGGCTGGACCCCTCGGAAATCGGCTGAGGGATCGGCGCCTCGGGAGGCCCGGCACCCGCGTGGCACAATCGACGGTCGTCCCCGTCCGTACTGCTCCAGGGAGATCCGTGTCCGTCCAGCCCGTCCGGCTCTTCGGAGACCCGGTGCTGCGCAGCCGTGCCACCGAGGTCACCACGTTCGACGCCGAGCTGCGCAAGCTGGTCGCCGACCTCACCGACACCATGCACGACGAGGGCGGTGCCGGGCTCGCGGCCCCGCAGATCGGCGTGGGCCTGCGGGTCTTCACCTACGACGTCGACGGCGCCGCCGGGCACCTGATCAACCCCTCCTGGGAGCCGGTGGGGGACGAGGACCAGTTCGGCCCCGAGGGCTGCCTGTCCATCCCCGGCCTCGGCTGGGACTGCCGGCGCAAGCTGGCCGTCGTCGGGCGCGGCTGGGACATGCACGGCGAGCCGGTCACGATCGAGGGCACCGAGCGGGTGGCCCGCTGCATCCAGCACGAGACGGACCACCTGGACGGCGTGCTGTTCGTGGACCGGCTCGACGTCGAGACCCGCAAGCTGGCGATGGCCGAGATCCGGGCCGCGGAGTGGTTCGGCCGGCCGGAGCCGATCGTCAAGGCCAGCCCGCACCCCATGTTCGGGAAGGCCCGGTGAGGCTGCTCTTCGCCGGGACCCCAGCGCCGGCGGTACCCGCGCTGCAGGCGCTGCTCGACTCGCCACGGCACGAGGTCGTCGGGGTCCTGACCAGGCCGGACGCCCCGTCCGGGCGTGGCCGCAAGCTCGCCCGCTCACCGGTCGGCGCCCTCGCGGCCGAGGCCGGGATCCCGGTGTTCACCCCGCGGCGGCCGGAGGAGCCGGAGTTCCTCGACGCGCTGCGGGAGCTGGCGCCGGACTGCGCGCCCGTCGTCGCGTACGGGGCGCTGATCCCGCGGGTCGCGCTGGACATTCCCACGCACGGCTGGGTCAACCTGCACTTCTCGCTGCTCCCCGCCTGGCGCGGGGCGGCGCCGGTGCAGGCCGCGATCCTGCACGGCGACGACGTCACCGGCGCCACGACGTTCCTGCTGGAGGAGGGCCTGGACACCGGCCCGACCTACGGGGTCGTCACGGAGCCGATCGGCGCCCGGGACATCGCGGGCGCGCTGCTGGAGCGGCTCGCGCGCTCCGGGGCGCAGCTGCTCACGGCGACCATGGACGGCATCGAGGACGGCACCCTGCGCGCCGTCCCGCAGCCGGCGGACGGCGTCTCGCACGCCCCCAAGATCACCGTCGACGACGCGCGGCTGGACTGGTCCGCGAACGCCGTCGCCCTGGATCGGCTGGTCCGGGCGGTGACGCCCGAGCCCGGCGCGTGGTGCACCTTCCGTGAGGCGCGGCTCGGGATCGGGCCGGTCACGCCGGTGCGGACCGGGGAGCTCGACCTCAAGCCCGGCGTCCTGCACGTCGAGAAGAAGCGGGTGCTCGCCGGCACGGCGACCGTGCCCGTCGAGCTCGGCGAGGTGCGGCCCGTCGGGAAGCGCGCGATGCCCGCGGCGGACTGGGCTCGCGGGATGCGGATCGAGACGGGTGAGACGCTCGCCTGAGCGTCCCCCTCTGCACGACCTACGAAGGGACACACCGCGTGAGCGCGGACGAACGACCGGACCGGAACCGCGGCGACAGCAGCGGGGGCGGACCCGGAGGCGGGGCCGGCGGCCGCCGGGGCGGCAGCGGCGGAGGCCGTGGCGGCGGGGCCG
>NZ_JAODNI010000065.1 GCF_025465255.1 Pseudonocardia sp. | reverse complement strand
GAGTGGTACGACTTCTTCATCTACGGCACTGCCGCCGCGCTGGTGCTCGGCAAGCTGTTCTTCCCGTCGACCGACCCACTGGTCGGCACAGTCGCGGCGTTCGCGACGTTCGGTGTGGCGTTCGTGGCTCGCCCGGTCGGGGCGCTGATCGCAGGCCATATCGGCGACCGGGTCGGCCGCAAGTCCATTCTGGTCGGCAGCCTCATGCTCATGGGCGTCGGCACACTCCTGATCGGCCTGCTGCCCAGCTACGAGACGATCGGGGTGTGGGCGCCGATCCTGCTCACGCTGCTGCGCGTCGTGCAGGGCCTCGGCCTCGGGGCCGAGTGGAGCGGCGCGGTGCTGATGGCCACCGAGCACGCCCCGGCGGGGAAGCGCGGCCTCTACGGCAGCTGGCCCCAGATCGGGGTGCCTGCCGGTTCGCTGCTCGCGACGGCGACCTTCGCGATCGTGTCGGCGACGACCGGGGACGCGTTCGGGACGTGGGGCTGGCGCATCCCGTTCCTGCTGAGCGCCGTCCTGGTGGCCGTCGGACTGATCATCCGGCTGCGGCTGGTCGAATCACCGTCATTCGAGCTGGTCAAGGCCAAGGACGACATCGCGAAGCTGCCCATCACCGAGGTGCTGCGCAACTACCCGCGCAACGTCGCGCTCGCGATCGGCGCGCGCTTCTCCGACACCCTGATCTTCTACATCGTCACGGTGTTCGTCCTGAGCTACGCGACAGGGACCCTCGGGTTGCCGCGCAGCGTCGTCCTGACCGGCGTCATCATCGGCAGCACGCTCGAACTGGCCGTCATGCCGCTGATGGCCACGCTGTCCGACCGGGTCGGCCGCCGGCCCGTGTTCCTCGGCGGGGCGGGGTTCGCCGTCCTGTTCGCGTTCCCGTTCTTCTGGCTCGTCGACACCGGGAGCGCACCGGCGATCTGGGTGGCCATCGTGCTGATGCTCATCGGCGGCCATGCCCCCACCTATGCGACGTCGGCAGCACTGCTCACCGAGATGTTCCCCACACGGATCAGGATGAGCGGTACCTCGATCAGCTACAACATCTCGTCCATGCTTGCGGCGGCACCGGCACCGCTCATCGCGACCGCGCTGCTCGGCTGGTCCAGTGGCAGCTCGTGGCCGGTGGCGGCGTACGTGCTGCTGGGTGCGGTGCTCGCGTTCGTCTCGGTGTACCTGGTGCGGGAGACCTTCCGGACTGATCTCGACACTGAGGTCACGGACGGCCGGGCGACGGTGGGACGCACGGCCTGACGTTGTTCGTGACGCTTCAACTACTGACGGAGGGAGGCATGAGGTGCTGGACGCGCGCGACCGGGTGACCGGGCGGACGCCATTCGTGATCAACCACGAGGTACCGGGAATGCTGCACTGCCGCCTCGTCCGCTCGACCGCGGCGCACGCCGCGGTCCGGGCGGTGCGGACCGCGGAGGCGGCCGCGCAGCGCGGCGTGGTCGCCGTGGTCACGGGCGCCGACCTGACCGCCCGCGGCGACATGGCGATGCTGTTCGGACCGGTGCTGCTCGACCAGCCCGTGCTCGCCGTCGACGTCGTGCGCTACATCGGCGAGCCGGTCGCGGCCGTCGTAGCCGAGGACCCCGCTGCCGCCGAGCGCGCCGCGGCGCTGGTCGAGGTCGACTATGAGCACAAGGCCGCCGTCTTCGACGCCGACGAGGCGTTCGCACCGGGGGCGCCGCTGCTGTTCCCGGAGGCGCCCGAGCGCGACCCCTCCTTCGCCGACGTCACGCTGCGGGCCGACCACGAGCGCAACGTGTGCAACACGTTCACCGTGGTGCGGGGCGACGTCGAGGCCGGGTTCGCGGCGGCGGAACTGGTCGTCGACGACGTCTACGAGAGCCCTGCTGCCGGGGCGGTCCCGCTGGAGACCCACGCGGTGGTGGCCGACGCGCGCCCGGACCGGCTCACCGTCTGGTCCTCGACGCAGACGCCCTACATCACCCGGCGGCAGCTCGCGTTGATGTTCGGGCTGCCGCTCAACCGGGTGCGGGTGATCGTGCCCGCGCTGGGCGGCGGCTTCGGCGCCAAGGCCTACGCCACCGTCGAGCCGATCGCGGCGGCACTGTCGCGCGTCGTCGGCGCTCCGGTGCGACTCCACCTCACACGCGAGGAGGAGTTCGTGACCATGACCAAGCACGCGATGCGGGTGCGGCTGCGCACCGGCGTGATGCGCGACGGCCGGATCGTCGCTCGGGAGGCCACGGCGATCTACAACGCCGGCGCCTACGCGGTCATCAGCCCACGCAAGGTCATGTTCGGTGCCTACGGCCTCAACGGCCCGTACGCCATCCCAAACGTGCGCACGGAGGCTCACGCCGTGCTCACCAACACCCCTCCGGCCGGGGCCTACCGCGGCTTCGCGATCAACCAGTGCGCATGGGCGTACGAGAACCAGCTCGACGAGATTGCCGAGCGGCTCGGCCTCGATCCCGTGGAGATTCGGCGCATCAACCTGCTGCGTGACGGCGACGAGTTCTGTACCGGCGAGAAGCTGCACCACCTGCGCTTCACCGAGCTGCTCGACTCCGCCGCCGAGCGCATCGGCTGGGGCACGGAGGACCCGGTGCAGGTCGGCGACGTGGTGCGCGCCAAGGGCGTCAGCTGCGTCATCGAGGGCACGATCACGCCGTCCACGTCCACCGCGGCCGTCCGGCTCAACCCCGACGGCAGCGTCGACGTGCTCACCAGCTCGGTGGAGATGGGCCAGGGCATCCGGCCCGCACTCGCGGGTGCGGTCGCCCGGCGTCTCGGCGTCGACCCCGAGCTCGTGCAGGTGTCCTACGTGGACACCGACCTGACGCCCTACGATCAGCAAACCACAGCCAGCCGCTCGATGTACTCCATGGGCGGAGCCACCGGACGCGCCGCCGACGACGTGCTCGGCCAGGTCCGCGAGCTGGCCGCGGACCTGCTGGAGGCCGACCCGGCCGACGTCGTCGTGACCAACGGCAGGGCGCACGTCGCCGGTATCGAGGGCGACGGCATCCCGATCGGCGACGTCGTCGCGCGCAGCCGCGTCGGCAACGTCCTGGGCGAGGGCACCCTGGTCACCGAGGGTGGCCTCGACCCGTTCACGGGCCAGGGCATCGGCTCTGTGCACTGGCACCAGTCGGTCGGCGCGGCCGAGGTCGAGGTCGACCTGGCCACCGGCCGGGTGACGGTGCTGCGCTACGCCGGGGGCGTCTTCGCCGGTGAGGTGATCGACCCGGTCGGCGCCCAGCACCAGTGCGAGGGCTGCCTGGTGTTCGGCGTGGGCAACGCGCTACTCGAGGAGCTGGTGTTCGACCAGGGCCAGCTCGTGAACGGCAGCCTCGCCGACTACATGGTGCCCGCGCTGGAGGACATGCCCGCCTCCCACGACTTCGAACTGGTCGAGGACCGCGAGCAGGGCGACGTGCACGGGCTCGGCGAGCCGGCGCTGCCGCCGATCGCCCCCGCGATCGGCAACGCCGTGTACCGGGCCACCGGCGTGCGGCTGCACAGCCTGCCGATCAGCCCGGAGAAGGTCCTGCGCGGGCTGCGGGAGCGCCGCGACGCCGCCCGGCGTGACGAGACGGTGGCCGACGAGACGGTGGAGGTGCACTCGTGAGCGACGATCTGTCCCAGGTGAAGCTGCCCGACGACGACGGTCGCGTCCCCGTGCGCCTGGACGTCAACGGTCGGGCCCGGACGCTGCGCGTCCACCCGACGCAGACGCTGCTCGACGCGCTGCGCGAGCAGTTGCGCCTGCACGGTGCGCGCAGCGGCTGCGGCGTAGGCATGTGCGGGGCCTGCACGGTGATCATTGACGAGCAGGCCGTGAGCGGCTGCCTGACCATGGCCGCGCTGTGCGACGGCCGGCAGGTGCGCACCGTCGAGGGCCTCGAGGCCCGGGACGGCACGCTGAGCCCCGTGCCGGAGGCGTTCCTGCGCCACCGCGCGTTCCAGTGCTCCTACTGCACCTCTGGCTTCGTGCTCGCGCTCGAGGCGTTGCTCGCCGCCGACCCCGAGCCGGACGAGGCCGCCGTGCGCGAGGCATTCAGCGGGCACATCTGCCGGTGCGGCAGCTACTCCCGGATCATGGCCGCCGCGCGTGAGGTCGCGGGCATCGGCACAGCGCTTGACGTCGCGGCCGTCGAGACGCGGGAGCGGGCATGAGCGCCCCCGCGGTGTTCTTCCCACGCACGGTGGCCGAGGCCGTCGAACTGCTCGACGCCTACGACGGTTCGGCCAAGCTGGTGGCAGGCGGCACGGCGCTGACCCTGATGCTCCAGCAGCGGCTCGTCTCCCCCGAGGCCCTGGTCTCGCTGCGTGACGTGCCCGGGCTGGGCGGCACGTCCGTCGAGGGCGGAGTGGTGCGCCTCGGCGCACTGGTCACCCACACGCAGGCCGCCCGGCACGCGCTCGTGCGGGCCCACCTGCCGGTGGCCGCCACCGCGTTCTCGCTGGTGGGCAACGCGCAGGTGCGCGCTGCGGCTACCGTCGGCGGGGTACTCGCCGAGGCCGACTATGCCTCCGACCCGCCCGCGGCACTGCTCGCGCTCGACGCGGAGGTGCTCGCGGTCGGCCCGGGGGGCGAGCGGCGGATGCCGATCGCAGAGTTCCTGGTCGGCTTCTACCAGACCACGCTCGCCCCCGAGGAGATCGTGACGCGCGTCGACGTGCCGGCCCTGCCGCCGACGGCGGGCTCGGCCTACCTGAAGCACACCTCCCGCTCCCACGAGGACCGGCCCTGTGTCGGGGTCGCCGCGGTCGTCCGTAGCGACGGCGACGGCACGTGCCGGGACCTGCGAGTCGCGGTCGGCGCCGCCTGCGACCGGCCCCTACGGCTGGTCGACGTCGAGGCGGGCGCCGTGGGCAGCCCGCTCGACGACGCGGCCGTCGAGGCGGTGGCGACCGCCTACGCCGAGCGCGTGGACCCGGTCGCCGATGTCCGCGGATCGGCTTGGTACCGCCGGGAGATGGTGCAGGTCTGGGTGCGCCGGGCCGTCCACGCCGCCCGGCGCGCCGCGGAACACACCACGAACGACCAGCGAGAAGGAGCAGTGCTGTGATCGTCGACCGGAGCATCCGGATCGCGGCGCCGCCGGACGAGACGTTCGGGCGGTGCGTCGACATCCCGTTCGTCGGGGCCTGCCTGCCCGGCGCCCGAGACGTCGAGCCCGACGGGCCCGGGACCTACCGCGGCCGGTTCGGCATCAAGGTCGGACCCGTCTCGGTGAGCCTGCAGGGCACCGTCTCGATCCTCGAGTCCGACGCGCAGGCGCGCACCGCGGTGCTGCGGCTGCAGGGCAGCGACCGCCGGATCGGCGGCGAGGTCGTCGGGGACATGCTCATCGCGGTGGTGGAGAGCTCCGCGGAGGAGTCCCGGCTCGACGTGCACACCGACGTGACGATCTCCGGAAAGCTGGGCCAGTTCGGCCAGGCCGTGGTCGTCAAGAAGGCCGACCAGATCACCGAGGCCTTCGTGCAGGAGTTCTCGCGCCGGCTGGCCGCGGTCCCGGCCGTGAACGGGGCCGCTACGAACGGGGCACCCGTGGCAGCACCGCAGGCGCCGGCCACCGTTCCCGCCGCGGTGGCGCCCGCGCCGGCGTCAGCCGCCCCGGCCGGCCCCGCCGATCCGCATGCGCTCACTGCCCTGTTCCGGCACGGCCGGCACCTCGCGCTGGTCCGCCCCCGCGGGCCGGCTGCCCGCGCCGGGGTCGCACCGTGGCTGGCCGACGGCGCCGACGTCCCCCGCTCGGCCGGTCCGCGCGTCGTCGAGGTGACCGCGGCCGACGAGGCCGAGCTCGCCGCCCGGCTCCCCCGGACGGAGCGGGCGGGCGCCGGGCCTGCGGTCGTGGCGATCGTGCCGCGCGGTGCCGCCGTCGGCGACCCCGACGCGCTCGCGCGCATGGGCCGGACCGCGGCCGCGGCCGGGCACCCGGTGCTGCTCGTCGCGACGAC
>NZ_JAODNI010000207.1 GCF_025465255.1 Pseudonocardia sp. | reverse complement strand
CCCGCCGCATCTGGGCGGTCGCGATGAAGGAGAAGTTCGGCGCGGGCGAGCGGTCGCAGAAGCTGAAGTACCACGTGCAGACCTCGGGCCGGTCCCTGCACGCGCAGGAGATGAACTTCAACGACATCCGCACCACCCTGCAGGCCCTCTGCGCTCTCTACGACAACGCGAACTCGTTGCACACCAACGCCTACGACGAGGCGATCACCACGCCGACCGAGGCGTCGGTGCGCCGGGCGATGGCGATCCAGCTGATCATCAACCGCGAGTGGGGCCTGTCGATGAACGAGAACCCGCTGCAGGGCTCGTTCGTCATCGACGAGCTGACGGACCTGGTCGAGGAGGCCGTACTCAAGGAGTTCGACTCGATCGCGGAGCGCGGCGGTGTTCTGGGCGCGATGGAGACCGGCTACCAGCGCGGCAAGATCCAGGACGAGTCGATGCTCTATGAGCACCGCAAGCACGACGGGACGCTGCCGATCGTCGGCGTCAACACGTTCGTCCGCCCGGACGTGGACGAGGACGAGCCGCTGGAGATCGAGCTCGCGCGCGGCACCGAGGCGGAGAAGAAGAGCCAGCTGGACCGGCTCGCGGGCTTCCAGGAGCGGCACAGGACCGACGCCGAGCAGGCGATCCGGAAGCTTCAGGACGTCGCGACGGGCGAGGGCAACGTCTTCGACGAGCTGATGAAGGCCGCCAGGGTCTGCTCCCTGGGCCAGCTCACGGACGCGTTCTTCGAGGTGGGCGGCCAGTACCGGCGCAACATGTAGCCCCGTTCATGTTCACGAACGGCACTTTCGCACACTAGGCACGAGCGAAAGTGCCGTTCGTGGTCACGGGGTGGCGGTGAGGGCCGCGGTCTGAGGCGTCGGGATCCGGCGGAGCGCCAGCGCGAGGCCGAGGGCCCCGAGCAGCAGCACGCTGATGTAGCCGACGAGCCCGGGCCAGCCACCCAGGTCGTAGGCGACCCCGCCGACGGACCCGCCGATGCTGCTGCCCGCGTAGTAGCCGAACAGGTACAGCGACGACGCCAGGCCCGGCGACCCGCCCGGCAGCATGGACGAGCGCCGCCCGACGAAGCTGCTGGCCACCGAGTGCCCGGCGAAGAACCCGACGGTCACCAGCACCAGCCCGACGAGCACGCTCGGCAGCCAGTCCGGCAGCGTGATCCATGCGCCGGCCAGGGCGACCGCCTCGCCGATCCAGAGCACGGTCCGCCGGCCGTAGCGGTCCCCGAGCCGACCCGCCGTCGTCGACGCCCAGGTGCCGGCCAGGTAGCCCAGGAAGATCAACCCGACCAGCGCCGGGGCCAGCGCGAAGGGCTCGCGCAGTAGTCGGAAGCCGAGGTAGTTGTAGACCGTCACGAATGCCGCCATCAACAGGAAACCGATGCCGAACAGGCACAGCAGGCCCGGGTCCCGCAGGTGCCGCCGGATCGGCCCACCGAGCTCCCGCACGCGGACCTTCGGCGGGTCCGGGGCGACCGACGGCGGCAGGAGCAGCCGGAAGGCGACGGTGCAGAGCATCGAGACCAGTCCGATCACGAACAGGCCGGCCCGCCAGCCGCCGAGGTCCGCGACCAGCCCGGCGATCAGCCGTCCGGACATGCCGCCGAGGGTGTTGCCCGCGATCAGCATGCCGACCGCGCCACCGAGCCAGCGCGGGTTCACCTCGCGCGTCACGTGCGACATGGCCAGCGCCGGGAGCGCGGCGAGCGCGACGCCCTGCAGCCCGCGGAGGACGACCAGCAGCCAGAACGTGGGCGCCAGCGGGGCGAGCAGACCGAGCACGGCGGACGCCGCGAGCGCGACGGTCATCACCCGCGCGCGGCCCCAGGACTCCGCGACGGCGGACAGCGGCACGATGGCCAGCGCGAGCATCCCGGTGGTCGCGGACAGCGCGAGGCTCGACGTCGACGACGAGACACCGAACTCGTCGGCCAGCGCGGGGAGCAGTCCCTGCGCGGCGTAGACCAGCACGAACGTCGCCAGGCCGGCACACCACAGCGCCGCGCCGAGGCGGCGGTAGCCGGGGCTGCCGCGCTCGTGGCCGGACGGGGCGGTGGCGACGGGAGCCGGCGAGGTCGTTGTCATCGCCAACGACCGTACGAGCCGATGTTCCATGCGTCCAATGCATGAGCTTGTTCGGCATGATGCAGATGTGGATGAAACGACCGTGCTGGCCGCGCTCGCTCCCCGGCTGCGCTGGTTCGCCGCCGTCGGCCGGGCCGAACACATGACCCGGGCGGCGGACGAGCTGGGGGTGCCACAGTCCACGCTGAGCCGCGGCATCGCCAGGCTCGAGGAGGAGCTCGGCGTGGCGCTGTTCGTCCGGGCCGGCCGGTCGTTGCGGCTCACCCGCGAGGGCCGCACCCTGCTGCGCGCCACCGAGCGCTCCCTCGCCGAGCTCGCCACCGGGGCGCGGGACCTGGCCGGGGACGCGGACCGGCTGCGCGGGCGGATCAGCCTCGCGTTCCTGCCCACGCTCGGCACCGACGTCGTCCCGCACCTGCTCAGCGAGTTCCGCGGCCGCCATCCAGGCATCCGCTTCGACCTCATCCAGGACGCGCACAGCGTGCTGCTGGCTCGGGTGCGTTCCGGCGAGGCGGATCTCGCGCTGACCTCTCCCCTCCCGGACGAGGCCGCGCTCGCCGCGCACGCGCTCGGCGAGGAGGAGCTCCGGCTCGCGGTCCCGGCCGGGCATCCGCTGGCGGACCGGGTGGACGGGCTGCCGCTCGCCGACGCCGCGGGCGAGGCGTTCGTCGGGTTCCTGCCGGGCTACGGGCTGCGCGGCACCGTCGACGCCTGGTGCCGGGAGGCGGGGTTCACCCCGCGGCTCGCGTTCGAGGGCGGGGACACGGCGACGTTGAGGGGGTTCGTCGGGGCCGGGCTGGGGGTGGCGCTGCTGCCGGTGTCGCACCGGGAGCCGCCGCCGGGCGTCGTCGAGCTGCCGGTGAGCACCCCGCGGACCAGCCGCGTGATCGGGCTGGTCTGGGCCCGCAACCGGGCGGCGAGCGCGCCCACGCGGGCGTTGCGGGACTTCGTGCGACGCCGTCGCCGGCCGCTCTTCGCGGATAGGGTGACGCCATGATCAGGGAGGTCGCAGGGGTCAGGGAGGTCACGGACGACGAGGGCCGCACCGTACGGGTGCCCGCCGAGGTGCGGCGGGTGGTGTCGCTCGTCCCGTCGCTCACCGAGGCGGTCGCGGCGACGGGGCCGGGGCTTCTCGTCGGGGCGACGGACTGGTGCACGCACCCTGCGGACCTGGACGTCGCCCGGATCCGGGGCACCAAGAACCCGGACGTCGCCGCGATCCTGGAGCTGGCGCCGGACCTCGTCCTGGCCAACCAGGAGGAGAACCGGCTCCCCGATCTGGACGCCCTGCGTGCGGCCGGCGTCGCCGTGTACGTGACGGACATCCGGACCGTCGACGGCGCCGTGGCGTCCCTGGGACGGATGCTCGACGCCTGCGGGCTCGCCGAGCCCGGCTGGCTCCGCGAGGCACGGGACGCCTGGGCCGCCGTCACGCCCCTCGAACCCCGGCGGCGCGCGGTCGTGCCGATCTGGCGGAAGCCCTGGATGGCCGTGGGCTCGGACACCTTCACCGGCGCGGTCCTGCACCGGCTCGGCGTCGACAACGTGCTCGCCGACGACCCCGAGCGCTACCCGAGGATCGACCCGAAGGACCTCCCGGAGCACGACCTCGCGGTCCTCCCGGACGAGCCCTACCTGTTCACGGCGGACGACGGGCCCGAGGCGTTCCCGGACGCCCCCGCCGTGCTCGTCAGCGGGCGGCTCCTCACCTGGTACGGCCCGAGCCTCGTCGAGGCGGCGCGGGTGCTGCCCGCGGCGTTGGTGCGATCAGCGCGACACGGACGTCTTGTCCGGCGGGCCGTCGTCGGAGGGCGGTCGGACACCCCGCACTCAACCGGCCGCGCTCGCTGAACGCGCTGAGCCTGTGACCTGACGCTCGTGTTCCGGCGGCTCCGCACGGGTCCGGACGCGAGCGGAGCCTCCGGGACGCGAGCATGGGATCGTGCGCGGATGCTCGTCGTCCTGGACCTGATCGGGGTCGCCGTCTTCGCCGTCTCCGGGGCGCTCGCGGCCGTGTACGCCCGCCTCGACGTGTTCGGCGTCCTCGTCCTGGCCTGCGTGACGGCCCTGGGTGGCGGAGTGGTGCGGGACCTGCTGCTCGGCATCGACCCGCCCACCACGTTGCGGCACTGGCAGTACCTGGTGACCCCGGTCGTCGTCGCGCTGGTGGTGTTCCGGTTCCATCCCGCGGTCGCCCGGCTGCGCCGCGGCACCCAGCTCGCCGACGCCCTGGGCCTGGCCCTGTTCGTGACCACCGCGACCTCGACGGGCCTCGCCACGGGCGCCCCGGGAATCACGTCCGCGATCGTCGGCGTGATCACCGGGGTCGGCGGGGGTGTGCTGCGGGACGTGCTGCTCAACGAGATCCCGCAGGTCCTGCGGCGAGAGATCTACGCGATCGCGGCGCTCGTCGGCGCCACGCTCGTGGTGATCGGGACGCGGCTCGGGATCACCCCCGTGGCCGTCACCCTGGTGGCCGCGGCGGTGGTCGCGGGCCTGCGGGTCGTCGCGCTCTGGCGAGGCTGGAACGCGCCGATCCCCAGGTCGTAGGCCGGCCTAGGGAGCCTCGGCCTTCATCATGTCCGCGCACTTCTCGCCGACCATCATCGTGGTGATGTTCGGGTTGATCGCGGGCAGGAACGGCAGCACGGACGCGTCCGCGACCCGTAGCCCCTCGACCCCCCGGACCCGCAGCTGCGGGTCCAGCGGGGCCCCCGGGTCCGTCGCCGGGCCCATCTTCACCGTGCACGCCGGGTGGTAGACGGTGTTGTGGGTCTTGAGGATGTAGTCGATCAGCTCGTCGTCGGTCACCGCGTCGGGTCCCGGGGCGAGCTCGCGGGCGATCCAGTCCTTCAGCGCGGGCTGCTCGCCGATCCTCCGGGCGAGCTTGACCCCGGCGAGCATCACGCCCATGTCGTGATCCTCGGGGTCGGTGAAGTAGCGCGGGTCGACCTTGGCCCGGTCCCGGAAGTCCCGGCTGCGCAGCCGCACGGTGCCCCGCGAGCGTCCGCGGGTCACGTTCGGTGTCAGGCAGAAGCCGTTGTCCGTGGTCGGGTAGCCCCAGCGCACCGTGTTCAGGTCGAAGGGCACCGAGCCGTAGTGCATCATCAGGTCCGGCCGGTCGAGGTCCGGGGTCGTCCGGCTGAACAGCCCGATCTCCCACCACTGCGTCGAGTGGTCGACCATCGGCCGCGCGGCCTCCCACATCACGAGGCCCTCGACATGGTCGTCGAGGTTGGAGCCGACGCCGGGGGCGTCGACCAGGACGTCGATCCCGAACTCCCGCAGGTGCTCGGCCGGGCCGATGCCGGAGAGCATCAGCAGCTTCGGACTGTCGATGGCGCCGGCGGAGAGGACGACCTCGCGGCGCGCGTCCACCCGCATCCGGCCCGGCCCGATCCCCTCCTGGTACTCGACACCGGTCGCCGTCCGGTCCGCGTCGAAGAGCACGCGCGAGGCCCACGCCGCGGTGCGGATCTCCAGGTTGTGCCGGGTCCCCAGGATCGGGTGCAGGTAGGCGTGCGACGACGACATCCGGACGTTGTCCGGTGAGGCGTTGATCTGGAAGAACCCGGCACCCTCGACGATCGTGACGCCCTCGTTGAACCGCACGGTCGGCAGGCCCAGGCCGGCGGCCGCCTCCAGCACCGCCACCCCGCAGGGGTCGTCGGGCGGGATCTGGCGCAGGTTCACCGGGCCGGAGCGACCATGGCCCTCCCACGGTCCGTCGTTGGTCTCCAGCCGTCGGATGAGCGGCCAGCACTCGTCGGCGCTCCAGCCGGCGCAGCCCTGCGCCGCCCACTCGTCGAGGTCCTCGCGCGGGGTCCAGAACGCGATGCACGAGTTGTGCGAGGAGCAGCCGCCGAGGACCTTCGCGCGGGCGTGGCGCAGGAAGCTGTTGCCGCGCTCCTGCGGTTCGACGAGGTAGTCCCAGTCGTAGCCGGAGTCGAGGAGCTCCATCCAGTCCTCGAGCCGCAGGATCGCCGGGTCCCCCACGTCGGACGGGCCGGCCTCCAGCAGGCACACGGTCACGGCCGGGTCCTCGGACAGCCGGGCGGCCAGCGCGCAGCCGGCCGACCCGCCGCCGACGACGACGTAGTCGAAGATCGCCTCGGTCACGTGTGCTCCCGGGGGACGGTGGGATCGACGGCGAGCGCCTCGGCCATGTGCTCCGGCAGGACGCCGACGTGGTGCCGCCCGCGCAACCGGTACCACAGCAGGCCCGCCAGCGCGACGATCCCGACGAAGACGAAGGCGATCCACCGCAGGTACCAGGGGCCGTCCCCGTAGACCTCCGAGCGGGGCCAGGCGAGGTTGAGCGCCATCAGCGATCCCCACAGCACCGCGAGCACGTTGACCGGCAGACCCCACCGGCCCAGCGAGAAGTAGCGCCTGCCGCTCGTGTCCGGGACCGGCCACCTGCCACGCAGCCTGCTGATCAGCATGGGCAGGGTGACCAGCAGGTACGCCAGGTAGACCATGATGATCGCGACGCTGGTGACCGCCGTGAAGATCTCCGGCGTGCGGATGTTGACCACCAGGATCAGAACCGCGACCGCACCGATCAGCACGGCGGGCACGATCGGGGTCTTGTGTCTCGGGTCGATCTTCGCCAGCGTCGCCCCGGCGGGCAGCGCGTTGTCCCTGGCCATCGCGAACATCATCCGGATCGCCGCGGTGTGCACCGCGAGCACGCACACCGTGATGGCGATGGCGATGCAGACCAGCACCACCTTGCCGAGCGTGCCCCCGAGCACCAGCAGGACGATGTACTGCAACCCGCCGTCCTTCTCCCCGATCCTCGGGTCGGCGAGGTCGGGTGCGGCGAGGATGCCGAACATCAGGATCAGTCCGCCCAGCACGAACGAGGCCACGATCGCGCGCAGGATGGCCCTCGGCGCGGTGCGCCGGGGATCGACCGTCTCCTCGCCGAGCGAGGCCGCCGTGTCGAAGCCGTACATGACGTAGGCGGACGCGAGCGCCGCGATCAGGAAGGCGCCGAAGTAGCCGAGCGACATCCCCGCGCCCTTGTCCTGCGTGTCGAACAAGACGGTCGGCGGGTTGTTGATGTTGATCGCCAGCAGCACGACGATCACCACCGCGGCGATCAGCTCGATGAACACGCCGGTGCTGTTGATCCGGGCCATCAGCTTGACCCCGAGGGCGTTGATCACCGTGGTGAACGCGATGAGCACGGTTCCGAGGATGACCGCGTTGACCGCGAAGTCGTACTCGCCGCTGCCGTCGCCGACGAGCTGTAGGCCGGACCAGATCTGCGGCAGCGTGATCTGGTAGGCGAGCGCCGTGGCCGAGATGCTGACGATCGAGGCGATCAGCATCATCCAGCCGGCCATCCAGGACGTGGTCGGGCCGGCGAGGCGTTTGGACCAGTTGTAGACCGATCCGGCGACCGGGTAGCGGGCGGCCAGTTCCGCGAAGCTCAGCGCGACCATGAGCTGGCCGGCGAACACCATCGGCCAGGACCACCAGTAGGCGGGGCCGCCGAAGGAGAAGCCGAAGTAGAAGAGCTGGAACGTGCCCGTCAGGATCGAGATGTAGCTGACACCCGCCGCGAAGCTGGCGAACTTCCCGATGGATCTCTCGAGGGACTGGTTGTACCCGAACTCCGAGAGCCCGTGCTCGCTCTCACCCGTATCCGTGCTGTTCTCGGTCCTGCTCATCTCCGGCTACCTCCGCCTGCTGGAAGGGAAAGCGGGAACATGACATATGCGCCGGGCCGATCAGCCCTTGAACCACCGCGACGGCACCGGCGCCGTGTTCTGCCAGATGTGCTTGATCTCCTGGTACTCGGCCAGCCCGGTGGGCCCGAGCTCGCGGCCGTTGCCGGACCGCTTCATCCCGCCCCATTCGGCGCCGGGCACGTAGGGGTGGAAGTCGTTGATCCAGATCGTGCCGTGCCGCAGCCCGTTCGCGACCCGGTGCGCGCGCCCGATGTCGTTCGTCCAGACCGCGCCCGCCAGCCCGTACTCGGTGTCGTTGCCGAGGGCGAGCGCCTCCTCCTCGGTGGTGAACCGCTCGACGGTCAGGATGGGCCCGAAGGTCTCCTCGCGAACCACCCGCATCTCCGGGTGGCAGTCCGCCAGGACGGTGGGCCGGTAGAAGTACCCGTTCTGCAGCTCGGGGTCGTCCGGGCGGCGCCCGCCCGCGACCAGCCGGGCGCCCTCGTCGAGCGCCGACTTCACGAAGTCCTCGATCTTCGCGAGCTGGGCCGCCGACACCAGCGGGCCCGACTCGCTCCCGGGGTCCAGGCCGTTGCCCAACCGGATCAGCTCGGCGCGGCGGCCGATCTCCTCGACGAGCCGGTCGTGCAGCGAGTCCTCGACGAGCAGCCGGGCCCCCGCGGAGCAGACCTGCCCGCCGTGCAGGAACACCGCGAGCAGCGCGTAGTCCACGACGGTCTCGAAGTCCGTGTCCGCGAAGACGATGTTGGCGTTCTTGCCGCCGAGCTCCACGGCGAGCTTCTTCACGGTCTCCGCGCTGGCGCGGATGATCGACCGCCCGGTGTTCAGGCCGCCGGTGAACGACACCATGTCGACGTCCGGGTGCTCGGTGAGCGGGGCGCCGACGCTGCGGCCGTCCCCGAGCAGCAGGTTGACCACGCCGCTCGGGAGCTCCAGCTCGGCCATCAGCTCCACGAGCTTGATCGTGGTGAGCGGGGTGACCTCGCTGGGCTTGATCACGATGGTGTTCCCGGCGGCCAGCGCGGGCGCGACCTTCCAGGACAGCTGCAGCAGCGGGTAGTTCCAGGGGGTGATCAGGACGCAGACGCCGACGGGCTCGTGCACGATCCTGGACACGACGTTCGCCTGGCCGGTGTCGACCAGCCGGCCGGCGTCCTTGTCCGCGAGGTCCGCGTAGTAGCGGAAGACGGC
This sequence comes from Pseudonocardia sp., assembly GCF_025465255.1. Taxonomy (GTDB): domain Bacteria; phylum Actinomycetota; class Actinomycetes; order Mycobacteriales; family Pseudonocardiaceae; genus Pseudonocardia. The sequence continues at coordinate 24,555 of NZ_JAODNI010000207.1, read as the reverse complement.
CGCGACGTCGTCGACGTCGATTCGGCTCTCGACCAGCGTCTTTCCGGTGTCCAGGGTCTCCGTGTGCGCGATGTCCTCCTTGTCCCGCATCAGGAGGTCCGCGATCCGCCGCAGGAGCGCGCCGCGGTCGGCGGCGGAGGTGGCGCGCCACGGGCCGGTGTCGAACGCCGCCCGGGCGGCGGCGACGGCACGGTCCACCTCGTCCGGCCCGGCCTGGTCCACCTCCTGCACCACGCTCGCGTCGAAGGGGTTGATCACGGGCGCGCATCCGGCGGATCCCGCGGTCCAGGAACCGTCGATGTAGAGGCTCGGCACGGCGTGAGGTTCCTCCGGCGGACTAGATCAGGTCAAGCGCACGGGTGCGGACGACACCTATAGTTTCGTCATGAGCAACACGGAGCGGGCCCGTGACTCAGGGGTGCAGTCCGTGGACCGGGCGATCTCGGTGCTCGAGATCCTGGCGCGGCACGGCGAGGCGGGCGTCAGCGAGGTCGCCCTCGAGCTCGACGTGCACAAGTCCACGGCGTTCCGGCTGCTCGGGGCCCTGGAGACGCGGGGGCTGGTCGAGCAGACCGTGGACCGCGGCAAGTACACCCTCGGCTTCGGGCTGATCCCGCTCGCAGGGGCGGTGTCCGGACGGCTCGACGTGACCCGGCTCGGCCGTGAGCTGTGCGAGCGGCTCGCGGTCGAGTTCGCCGAGACGGTCAACCTCGCCGTCCTGCAGGAGCGGTACGCGGTGAACGTGCACCAGGCGCGCGGGCCGTCCACCGTCCTGACCTACAACTGGATCGGCCGGATCACGCCGCTGCACTGCACGTCGAGCGGGAAGGCGCTGATCGCCTGGCTGGACCCGGCGGAGCTGGGGCACCTGCTCAAGGACCTGGTCGCCGCGACGGAACGGTTCACCGAGCACACCCGCATGACCCTCGAGGACATCGAGGCGGACCTCCACCGGGTCCGCGAGCTGGGGTACGCGCTCGTCGAGGAGGAGTACGAGGTCGGGCTCAACGCCGTCGGCGCCCCGATCCGCGACCAGACCGGCGCGGTGGCCGCCGCGCTCTCGGTGTCCGGCCCCGCCTACCGGCTGCCGGTCGGGCGCCTGACGGACATGGCGCCGGCGGTCGTCGACGCGGCGGACGAGATCTCGCGGCGATTGGGCTGGTTCCCGGGCTGAGCCGCTCGGCGCGACCTCACCGGGCCATCGCCAGCGCGTGCCGGACGGTGTCGACGACCCGTTCGGGCACCCACAGGTCGTGCCGGGTGACCCGGACGATCCGCCAGCCGTCGTCGACCAGGGAGACCAGGCGTCCGGCGTCGCGCAGCACCCGGTCCGCCCGGCCGAGGTCCGAGTACTCGATTCCGATCCGCTGCTCCGGGTAGGCGAGGTCGAGCCGGACCGCGGCCCCGCCGGCCGGGTCCGGGACGGCCGGGCGCACCTCCGGTGCGGGCAGCCCGCCGAGCACCAGCAGCAGCCGCAGCCGGCTCTGCATCGGCGAACCGGAGCGCGGGTCCGCGAGCGCGACCACCCGCGGCAGCCGGGCCCGCCCGCGCGCTCGCGGATACCGCTCGGAGAGCTCCAAAACCTGCTCCGGGGCGAACGGCCCGACCCTCGCCAGGGCGTCCGTCGCCACGACCGCCTCGGTGAGGTCCGTGATCCAGCGTGCGATGTCGTAGGCCGTGCGCAGGGCGGTGGTGACCAGCGCGTCCGCGACCTGCGTGACCTCCCGGGGCGCGGTCGCGTCGGAGTGCACCACCAGCCCCGGATGCGCCCGGATCCCGCCGCGCCCGTCCGCGCCGCCGGTCAGGGTGATCTCGGCGGGGGCGCCGCTCGGGGTGCAGTCCGCGCCGAGCAGGGTCGCCGCCGAGTAGCCGGACACGACCCCCCTGCCCTCGACGAGCGCGGCTGCGGCCAGGGCGACCAGCTCCGGACCGAACTCGTCCGCCGCGCGGACGTAGACGTCCGGATGGACGCGCCGGAACCGCGGTCCCCGCAGGTCCCGCTGGGCGAGGAGACCCGCCTGCACCGCCGCCGACCCGCGGAACGCCGCCGGCCATCCGAACACACCCCAGCGGGGCTCCGTACTAGCCACACACGGATGGTCGCCCGGCGGAGGTGCTCACCGTGGGCGTTCGAGCGAATCCGCGGTGTGATGATCTCGATTCGCGATGTTGATCTCAGGCCAGCCGGTCCTGGACCCACCTGTGGAACTCGGCGATGTGGTGCTCGCTCGGTACGAGCGACCCGCCCGCCGCGTAGACCCGGCTGGACATCCCGGGCTGGGTGCGCTCGCAGGCGTCGAAGTCCTGGACGTTGACCCGGTGGAACAGCTCGACGGAGCGGTCGATGTCCGCGCCGGAGGCGATGACCTCCGGCAGGAACAGCCAGTCGACCTCGACGCGCGTGAGGTCCGTCGCGAGCGGGGTCATCCGGTGCACGATCACGTGGTCCGGCACGAGGTTCACGAACACCTGGGGCCGGATCGTGATCGCGTAGTAGCGGCGGTCCTGGCCCGCCTCGACTCCCGGGATGCGCGGATGCCCGGCGGACCCGTCGACGGTGAACCCCGCTACGTCCTCACCGAACTCCGCGCCGTGGCCCACGTAGTACTGGGCGGCGTAGCCGTCCGCGAACTCCGGCAGGACCTCGGTGAGCTCGGGATGGATCGTCGCGCAGTGGTAGCACTCCATGAAGTTCTCGACGATCAGCTTCCAGTTCGCCGCGACGTCGTAGGAGATCCGGCGGCCGAGGGCGAGGTCCTCGATCCCGTAGTGCTCGATCGACTCGACGTCGCCGAGCCGGCTGACCACCGAGCCGATCACGTCCATCTCGAACGACGGCGGCTCGGGCGCGAGGCAGACCCAGGCGTAGCCGATCCACTCCCGCACGGCGACGGGCGCGAGGCCGTTCGCGACCCGGTCGACGTCCGGCATCGACGTCAGGTTGGGGGCGGCGACGAGCTTGCCGGACAGGTCGTAGGTCCAGGCGTGGTACGGGCACTGCAGGCTGCGCCGCACCTGCCCCTCGGGCTCCGCGCAGAGCCGTGCGCCGCGGTGCCGGCACACGTTGTAGAAGGCGCGGACGGCCTGGTCCCGGCCTCTGACCAGGACGATCGACTCACGGCCGACGGTCACCGTCCGGTAGGCGCCGGGGGCGGCGAGGTCACCGGAGTGCGCGACGCAGGTCCAGCTCCGTTCGAGGATGCGGTCCTGCTCCGCGGCGAAGATCTCGGGGTCGGTGTACCAGCGGCCGCTCAGCGTCGGGACGAGGCTCGAGGTGAGGGGTGGGCCGGGGGCGGGGCTGCCGGGCGCGGGGGCCGGGTCGAGCGTGGTCATGGCGTCTCCGCAGGCGCTGGGTGGTTCGAGTGCCGGGTGGTTCGAGTGCTGGGTGATTCGGTGTTTCCACAGGTCGGATACCCCTGTGCGCGGGAAACCTCGTTCTAGCGAGGTTTCCCGCGCACAGGGTCAGGTGCGCAGGCGTTTGCCCTCGGGATCGAAGAGCGGCTCGGCGGCGGTGACGCCGGGGAGCCTCTCGCCGAAGTACTCGATCTGCACGGCCGTGCCGGGCTCGGCCAGGGCGGGCGGGAGCCAGGCGTAGGCGATGCTCGCGTCGATCGAGTAGCCGTACGCCGCGCTGGTCACGTACCCGACGGGCGTGTCCCCGGAGTACACCGGCTCGGCGCCCATGACGACGTGCTGCGGGTCGTCGAGCAGGACCGGAACGAGTCTTCTCCGCGGCGGCGCGCCGATCGAGGAGGATCCGACGTACGTGCCCGGCTTCACCGCGAACTCGATCCCGACCTCCGCCGGCGTGTCCTCGCTCGACATGTCCAGCCCCGACGCGCGGTAGCCCTTCTCCAGCCGCAGGCTCGTGAGGGCGCTGCGGCCGGCGGCGATGATCCCGTGCTCCTGCCCGGCCGTCCAGAGCGCGTCCCAGAGGGCGAGCCCCAGGTCCGCGGTCGTGTACAGCTCCCAGCCCAGCTCGCCCACGTAGGACACGCGCAGCGCCGTCACCGGGACCGCGCCGACGGTGATCCGCCGGGAGCGGAAGTACCCGAACCGCAGGTCGCTCTCGGTCAGAGCGGCGAGGACGTCCCGGGCCCGCGGGCCCCAGAGGCCCAGGCAGCAGGTGCCCGCCGTGACGTCCACGACGTGCACGTCCGCCGGGGCGTGCCGGCGCAACCGGTCGACGTCGACCTCGCCGTTGGCGCCGACCTGGAACCGTTCCTCGGCGAGCCGGGTCACGGTGAGGTCGGAGAGCACTCCCCCGGCCTCGGTCAGCATCAGCGTGTAGACGACCGCGCCCACCGACTTGTCGACGTCGCCCGAGGTCAGGCCCTGCAGGAAGGCACACGCCCCGGGCCCGGACACCTCGACGCGGGTCAGCGGCGTCATGTCGTAGAGGGCCACCCGCTCCCGGGTCGCCAGCGCCTCGGCCCCCGCGATCGGGGACCACCAGCGCGAAGCCCACTCCCCCCGGCCGGGGATCCGCCCGACCTCGGGCAGCGCGGCGTTGGCCTCGAACCAGAGCGGCCGCTCCCAGCCCGCGGCCTCGCCGAAGACGGCGCCGAGCTCCACCTGCCGCGCGTGGAACGGGCTGACGCGCAGCGGGCGCGGCGACGCGGGCGGGTCCAGCGGATGCAGGATGTCGTAGACCTCGACGAAGTTCCGCGCGCTCCGCTCGGCCACGTAGGCCGGGCTGCGCTGGGCCTCGGTGAAGCGGTTGAGGTCGCACCCGTGGACGTCGAACTCGGGGTGGCCGTCGACCAGCCACTGCGCCATCGCCCGGGCGACCCCGCAGGAATGCGTCACCCACACCGCCTCGGCCACCCAGTAGCCGCGCAGGTCCGGGTGCTCGCCGAGCAGCGGCATGCCGTCGGCGGTGAAGGAGAAGACGCCGTTGAAGCCGTCCGCGATCTCCGTGCCGTTCAGCGCCGGGAGCAGGGCCCGCGCGTCGTCCCAGGACGGGGCGAAGTCTTCCGGGGTGAAGTCCAGTGACGAGGGCATGGAAGTGTGCGTCGGCAGGTTCGCCGGATCCACCGGTATGGGCCGGTGCGCGTAGGAACCGATGCCGATCCGGTCGCCGTGCTCGCGGAAGTACAGGTCCCGGTCCTGGTGGCGCAGGATCGGGGCGCTGGCCTCCTGCACCGGGTCGTTGCGCCCGGCCAGGTCCCCGAGCGGCGTCGTGGTCGCGTACTGGTGGGCCATCGGCAGCAGCGGTGTCGGCAGCCCGACCAGGGCGCCGGTGAGCGGGCCCCAGAAGCCGGAGCACTGCACGACGACGTCCGCCGGGAATTCGTCGGTCTCGGTGCGGACCCCGGTGACCCGGCCGTGCGACCGCAGCACCTCGACCACGCGCTGCTCGCCGAGGAACCGGGCGCCCCGGGAGATCGCGCGGCGCGCCTGGGCCTCGACGGCGCGGGGCGCCTTGGCCAGCCCGTCCGACGGGATGTGCAGCCCGCCGAGGACCTTCTCCTCGCCGAGCAGGGGGTGGAGGGCGGCCGCGTCGGACGCCCCCAGCACGGTGGACTCGACCCCGACGGAGGTCAGGAAGCCGTGCCGGCGGTGCAGCTCGTCGATCCGCTCGGGGGTGGTGGCCACCTCGAGCCCACCGACCGGGTTGAAGCACCACCGGCCGTCGACGTCGAGGCCGGAGAGCTTCTCCACGGTGTAGGAGGCGAACCGCGCCATCGTCCGCGACGGGTTCGCCTGGAACACCAGGCCCGGCGCGTGCGACGACGAGCCGCCCGGCAGGAAGAGGGCGCCGCGGTCCAGAACCGTGACGTCCGTCCAGCCGCGCTCGGTGAGCTCGTCGGCGACCGCGGCCCCGACGACCCCGGAGCCGATGACGACGACCCTCGGGATCCGCACGACCGGCGTCATGACGCGACGGTCCGGCGCGCTCCGGGCGGCAGGTACGGGACGGCTTCGGAGACCTGCACGTGCACGGCGCCGTCCTCGATCATCACCCGGTGGGTGCGGATCGGGAACCTCGCGAGCATCCCGTCGGCCTCGCCGGTGCGGAGGTCGAAGATCGCCGCGTGCAGCGGGCACTCGACCGCGCAGTCCTCGACGAAGCCGTCGGCCAGCGAGGCGTCCTGATGGGTGCAGGTGTCGTCGACCGCGTAGAGCTCACCGTCCTCGGTGTGGAACAGCGCCACGGGTGGGCTGCCGGGGACATCGGTGAGCCGCAGGGAACCGCCTCGCGGGAGGTCGGCGAGCTGGCAGGCGTAGATCATGTCGCGTCCTAGGTGAGGCCGGGGCGAGGCCCAGTGCGATCACCCCCCCGGAGAAGCACAGGGCGAAACACTGAGCACGACACGCAACAAGGTGAGGCCCCATCGCCACCCCTGTCAAGGGCCCTGAGCCGAGCGGAAACGCTGTGCCCGAATTCGTCCCGGATAGGAAAACTGCTGGTAACACCACTAGGCCGGACGGGCGATCAAGGAGGAGTCCGGTTGCCGTGGAGCCGCGCCTCAGTACCCGAGGAGCCGGCCTGCTTCAGCCGTGACCCCGATCACCGCAGCCCGTAGGGTCACGGCATGGCTCGCTCAGCGTTGATGCTCGGGGCGTCGGACGGCGCCCGCCTCGTCGGACAGCGGTGGTCGTGCGAGAGCGGGTCGCCACGCGCGGCCGTCGTTCTCGCGCACGGCATGGGCGAGCACTCGCTGCGCTACGACCGGCTCGGCGTCGCACTGGCGGCCGCGGGCTACGACGTGCTCGCCGTCGACCACCGGGGGCACGGGCGCACCGCGGGCATCGCCGGCGGCGCACTCGGCGATCTCGGGCCGCGCGGCTGGGACGGGCTGGTGGCGGACTACGCGCTCGCCGTCCGCAGCACGCTCGGCGAGGTGGGCGTGCCGGTGATCGCGCTGGGGCACAGCATGGGGTCCTGGGCGGTGCAGCAGTACCTGCTGGAGCACTCGGACCAGGTGTCGGCCGCCGTCCTCTCCGGGACCGGGGCGCTGGACCTGCTCGCGACGATCGTGGATCCCGAGGCGGACGTCGACCTCTCCGCCTTCAACGCGCCGTTCGAGCCGGCGCGCACGGAGTACGACTGGCTCAGCCGGGACCCCGGGGAGGTCGACCAGTACGTCGCCGAACCGCTGTGCGGGTTCGGCCTGGACGGCCCGAGCGCCGCCGGGCTGTGGGCCAACGCGCAGCGGCTGGCCGATCCCGCGGCGCTGGCCACGATCCGGGACGGGTTCCCGCTCTACGTGCTGGCGGGGACCGCGGACCCGGTCAACGCGGGCCTGAAGTGGCTGGACCCGCTGGTGGAGCGATACCGGGCCGCCGGGGTGGACGTCACGACGTCGATCTACCCCGACGGCCGGCACGAGATGTTCAACGAGACCAACCGGGACGAGGTCGTCGCGGACCTCGTCCGCTGGTTGGACGGGCTGACCCTGTAGCCGTCAGCACTGTAGCTCTCAGCGACGGCGTCGGCCGCGGTTCCAGCCGCCGAGGATCCCGATGGCCTCGACCATCCCGGTGGTGAACCTGCCGACGGCGCGTCCGAATCCCTTCACGGGTCCTCCTTGTGCTCGTACGTGTGCTGGGGGCACCCGACAAGGTCTCAAACGGGTGACGGCCGCGCACGGACGGGCCCGTCACGGCGTGTCACACCGCGTGACCGGCGGTCGTCGCAGGTCACCCGCCCTGCACGAGGCCGCCCCGCCCCGGCTCCGGAGGGTGTCCGCGCAGGTCGCGTTCCGCGATCCGGTCGTCGAGCGTGCCCGGACGTGCGACGACCGGCGCCCGGCGCCGGGGCCCGCGTGGTCCCGATCCTGGAGAAGATCACCGGGAGCACGCGGCACCCTCGCGCGGGCGTCACGATCACCACCCGGGGTGGGCGGTTCGTCGGGTTCGTGTGGTTTGCTCGCTCCTTCCGAGACGGACCGGTGGAAGGCGCGAGTGGCCCACAATCGACAGGACCCGGCCGTGGAGTCCCTCGAGCTCCTCGGCGAGCAGCTGGATCGGACGCTGGGCGAGCTGCAGGCCGCCCGTGAACGCGTCGACCAGCTCCTGGAGCTGCGGGCCGCGGGGCACCCCTGGCACGAGATCGTCGCCGCCGAGTCCCGCCCACTCGTCATCGAGGCCGTGACCCGGGCCCTGGACGATCTCGGTACGGTCGGCGGGCGCTTCCGTCGTGACGAGGCCGTCGCGTTGCAGCGGGAGAACGTGAGCATCACCCGGATCGGCAAGCTGTTCGGCGTCAGCCGGCAGCGGGTGTCCGCGATCCTGCAGGAGAGCGCGCGGCGGCCGGGCGAGGAGACCGCGGAGCCGGCCTGACGACGCCCGGAGCCCGGAGCGCATACGGACGGGGTCACATCCGGGGTGGTGATCGATCGGGCTAAGGTTCGGCGCAACGGGGGTTGCGGCCTGTAACCCGGGCGTGCCCTGTGCCGATATCCCCCGGGCACACCGCGTCCGCTCCCGGAAAGTCCGAAAGGGTCCCGATGAACGAGCTGCCTCCCGCCCGTGCGCGGCGCGCCGTCCGGAACGCCGCGGACCGCGCCCTGCGCCTCGGCACCGTCCCGATCCGGCCGGCCGCCGCCGCGGTCCGCCCCGGCCTGGAGCCGCTCGTCGCCCGCCTGAGCCTGCGGTGGCAGGCCGGCGGCCCGCTCCCGGGCGAGTACCTGCGGACGACCCACGACGAGATCCTCCGCGTGATCGGCGACGGCCCCACCGGCCGCGTCCTCGAGATCGGCTGCGGCGAGGGCCTGCTCACCGAACGCCTCGCCCCCGCCGCGGACGCCGTCGTGGCCGTGGACACCGCGGAGGGGCCCGTCGCCCGCGCGGCGGCCCGTTTCCACGAGAACCCGCAGGTCCGCGTCGAACGCCGAGCGCTGCCGTTCGACCGGTTCGACGGCACCTTCGACCTGATCGTCTGCGCGGACTCGCTGCACCACCTGAACTCCGCGCTGTTCCGCCGTGGCCTCGAGCGCCTGCTCGCGCGGCTGCGCCCGGGCGGGCGGCTGGTCCTGCTGCACCACACGGGCGGCACCGGCCGCGGGGACGCGGTGCACCACGCGGCCGCTGTCCGTGTCGGGGCCGATGCCCGGTTCGTCCACGACCGCTCCCGGGCGCTCCCCGACCTCGGGCCGGACGGCTCCGGGGTCCGGCTGGACGTGTTCCGCCGGGCCGGGACTACCGTCTCCCCCGCTCCGGTCCGCGCGCCCGAGGGCGAGGTCCCCCGTCCCCGCGGCGGCGCGACGCGTCAGGACGAGGGCCGCTCCCGCACGACCGTGGCCTGAGCTCCGGATCTCCGGGGTTCGCGGCATCGAGGAGGACATCATCAGCGGGTCGTACGACTTCGTGATCGTCGGCGGCGGCTCCGCCGGACTGGTCCTGGCCAACAGGCTGAGCACCGACCCGGGCACGCGCGTGCTCGTGCTCGAGGCGGGCCGGCCGGACCACCGGTGGGACCCGATCGTCCGGGTCCCGGCGGCGCTCGCCTTCGGCTGGGGCAACCCCCGCTACGACTGGTGTTACGAGTCCGAGGCCGAGCCCGGCCTCAACGGGCGCAGCCTGCACGTTCCCCGCGGGAAGCTCCTCGGCGGCTCCAGCTCCATCAACGGCATGGTCTACCAGCGGGGCAACCCGGCGGACTACGACGTGTGGGCGCAGCGCGAGGGCCTGGAGAACTGGGGCTGGGCGCACTGCTCGCCGTACTTCCGCAAGCTGGAGAACCGGCTCGTCGACGGCGAGCCCGGCGGCCCGCAGCTGCTCGAGCAGGCCAATGCCGAGGGCCCGCTGTACGACGCGTTCTTCGAGGCCGTCCGGCAGGCCGGGCACGCCGTCCTGGACGACGTCAACGGCCCGCGGCAGCGCGGATTCTCGCGGACCACCCGCACGATCCACCGCGGCCGCCGCTACTCCGCCGCCGACGCCTACCTGCACCCGATCGTCGCGAGCCGGCCCACGTTGACGATCAAGACCCGCGCCATGGTCACCGGCCTGGTCCTCGAGGGCGGCCGGGCGGTCGGCGTGCGCTACCGCGAGGGCGACGGGCCCGTCCACGAGGTGCGCTCGGCGGAGGTCATCCTCGCCGGTGGCGCGGTGAACTCCCCGCAGCTCCTGCAGCTCTCCGGCATCGGGGACCCGCGACACCTGGAAAGCCTCGGCATCCCGGTGCAGGCCGAGCTCCCGGGCGTCGGCCGGAACCTGCAGGACCACCTCGACGTGCATCTGCAGCACGCATGCAGCCAGCCGGTCTCGCTCGGCCCGATGCGCAAGGCGCACAAGGTCCCCGGCATGGCCGCGGAGTGGCTGCGCCACGGCACCGGCGCCGCGGCGACCAACCACTTCGAGGCGGGCGGCTTCGCCTGCACGGCGATGGCCTCCGACGGCGTCCCGGACATGATGATGCTGTTCGCGCCGGTCGCGATGAAGTGGGCGGACTCGGAGCGGCTGCGCGGGCACGGCTACCAGGTGCACCTCAGCGTCATGCGCTCGCACAACCGCGGCACCGTCAGGATCACCAGCCGGGACCCGCTGCGGAAGCCGGCGCTCGAGGTCGGCTACCTGACCCACGACGAGGACGTGCGGCGCTGGGTCGAGGCCTTCCACGTCGCCCGGGACATCCTGGCGCAGCCGGCGTTCTCCCGGTACGAGGGCGGCGAGCTGCTTCCCGGCCCGGCCGTCCAAACGGACGCGCAGGTCGCCGAGTGGGTGCGTTCGTGGGCCCAGACGGGCCTGCACCCGACCGGCACCTGCCGGCTGGGGCTGGACGCGGAGGCGGTCACGGACCCGGACACGCTGCGGGTGCACGGGGTCGACGGGCTCCGGGTCGTCGACGCGTCGATCATCCCGGACCTGCCGAACAGCAACACCTACGCACCCACGATGATGGTCGCGGAGAAGGCCGCGGACCTGGTCCTGGGGAACACGCCGCTCGCGCCGGACGCGCCGCAGAAGCTCACGTCCGCCTGAGCCGGTGGACGGGATCCGGCCGTAGCCGCCGGAGCCGGGTCCCTCCTAGTCGACGGCGTCCAGCACCTTGTCGAAGTTCGGGGTCAGTGCGGCCGCCGTCGCCTCGTCCGCGTTGACGAAGTAGACGTTCACGGTCCGGTCCCCGGTGTCGATGTTCCCCTCGATCGTGCTGCCGCGGCTCGTGCAGGTCTGCGCGTCGTCGTCGGCGGTCACGTCGTTCAGCGTGCCGCCGTTGCTCGTGCAGCTCCTCTCGAACTCGGCGGTGACGGTCGCCGCGTCCGCCCCGGTGACCGTGTCCACGCGCAGCCCGAGACGATCTCCCCCGGGCTGCGGTTCGTCCGCCGAGCTGAAGACGCACACCATCGCCTTCACCGTCTCGAGCGTCTCGAGCGCGCGGTCCGGCTCGGTGGTCGCGAGCTCGAAGGCCATTCCGGTGGCGGCCGACAGGTCCTCGGCCGCGAGCGGGCATCCACCCGTGTCCGAGCCTGCCGCCGTGGTGGTCGCCGCGGTGGCCGGGGCGGTGGTGGTGGTCGGCGTACCGGCCGTCGTCGGGCCCGAGGAGCCGCATCCCGCCGCGGCCAGGCCGAGCGCCAGCATCACGAACAGTTCCGCAGGCCGTCGCATCGTGTACCCCCGGGTCGATCACCGTGTGTCGGCGGCAGCCTCGCACCGGGGAGATCGACGGGGCGGCCCGTGAGACGGACCGTGACATGATCGTGCCCCGGGGCCGTCTGGCACAGTGGCCGTCACCCGAGCCGGTGCGGAGGACGAGCGTGGTCACGACGAGCAACCTCCACCTGCAGGAACCGCTCACGGTCGCCGGCGCACCGACCGCCGCGGCACGGGCCGCCGCGGTGGTGGTGCACGGCCGGGACCAGGATCCCGAGTACATGCTCGCCGTGCTGGACCGGGTGGGCGTCGACGACGTCGCGTACCTGCTGCCCCGCGCGGCCGGACGCAGCTGGTACCCGGGCCGGTTCATGGACCCGGAGCCCGCGAACCGACCGCACCTGGACCACGCGCTCGCGGCCGTCGAGGCCGCCGTCGACCGCGTGGGCGTCGAGGGCTTCGCGCCGGAGCGCACGGTGCTCATCGGCTTCTCCCAGGGCGCGTGCCTGCTCTCGGAGCTGCTGCTGCGTAGGCCCCGCCGGTACGCGGGCGCATCGCTGCTGACCGGCGGCTTCTTCGGACCGGCCGGCCACCGCCCCGGTCCGGGCCGCTCGCTGCACGGGACCCCGGTCGTGCTGGCCAGCAGCCGGTTCGACGCGTGGATCCCGCTGGACCGGGTGCAGGAGACCGCCGAGGTGCTGCGCGAGCGCGGCGCCGACGTCACGGTCGCGGTCTACGACGACCGCGAGCACCTCGTGAACGACGACGCCGTGGCCCGGACCCGGGCCCTGCTCACGGCCGTCCGGCCCGCTCCCTGAACTCGCCCGGCGTGCAGCCCTCGACCCTGCGGAAGAGCCGGCTGAAGTGCGGCGCGTCGCCGAAGCCGCGGGCCGCGGCGAGCGCCCGGATCGGACGCTCCGCCAGCCGCGGGTCCAGCAGATCCCGGCGGACCGCCGCGAGCCGCCGCTCCCGGATCCAGCCGGCGACCGTACGGCCCTCGGTCTCGAAGGCCTTGTGCAGCCGGCGCGGCGACACGAAGTGCGCGGCGGCGATCGTCCTCGGCCCGAGCCCGCGATCACCGAGGTGCGCCTCGACGTAGGCGAGGACCTGCGGGAACAGCGGGTCCGACGCCGGCGGCGGCTCCGGGTCACGGGCGCCGGCGAACAGCAGCCGTGCCAGGTCGACCACGCAGTCGGCGAGGACGGCGCCGTCCGCGTCCAGGCTCCCGTCCTGCACCCGGTCCGCGAGTCCGCGGAGGAACGGACCGGCGAGCGCCGCCGGGCCCCGCCGCCCGTCGAGGGGGATGGCGGTGCGCGCGCAGATCCTGTCCGCCTCGGCGCCGAACAGGGCCCGCGGCACGGAGAACAGCAGCAGCTCGAATGGCCCGGCGGACTGGACCTCGTAGGGATGGGAGGTCTCGTACCCGGAGACGTCCCCCGAGCCGACGACGGCCACCCGGCCGGCCTGCTCGATGCGGAACCGGCCGCGGACGAGGTGGGTGATCTGGAGTTCCTCCGGGTCGCGCCGCGCGACGAGCCGGCGGGTGCGTTCGATGGTCGAGGCCTCGCCCTCGATCCGGTAGACGGTCAGCGGGCCGACGCCGTGGGCCTGGATCCGTCCGTTGAACGGTCCGCTTCCGGGCCTGCGCAGCGCGAGCGGATGCAGCACGCGGCCGTGCTCGGCGGCCCAGTAGTCGAACCGGTCGGGGCCGGGCACGGTGGTGGTGTCCACGATCAGGGGCATACGTCGTCGTTCTCCGGATCGGCGGGTGGGCTCATCATGGCCTCCGCCACCGGGCCGCACCACCACCGTCGGGTTGTCCGCCGCGGCACGGGTCCGGCGCACCGTTGTCCGCGCGCGCACGACCCGTCCCACCGGACCTCCGGATGGCCTAGCGTTCGCAGTCGATCGGAAGATGACACCAGCGGAGGTACCCCGTGGCCCATCTCGACGGCAGCCACCACGTGACGATGTCCGTGGGCTCGGCCCAGGAGGACGTCGACTTCCACGTCCGTACCCTCGGCCTGCGCTTCATCAAGCGCACCGTGCTCTTCGACGGCTCCACGCCGATCTACCACCTCTACTACAGCAACGCGGGCGGCGACCCGAGCGCCGTCCTCACCACGTTCCCGTTCCGGCAGGCGGGGCTGATGGGCCGCCGCGGCACCAACCAGGCGCGCGAGGTCCTGCTCGCGGCGCCCGCCGGCTCGCTGGACTACTGGAGCGGGAGGCTCACCGAGCGCGGGGTCGAGGTCGCGGACGCCGAGGTGCTGGACCGCCGCCGGTTGCTGTTCCGCCACCCCTGCGGCATCGAGTACGCGCTCGTCGGCGTCGACGACGACCCGCGCGCCGGCTGGACCGAGGGCGGCGTCCCCGCCGAGTACGCGATCCACGGCATCCACGGCGTCGGGGTGCACGTCGCGAACCCGGAGAACATGGTGGAGTTCACCACCGGCTCGTTGTCCGCCAAGGACCTGGTCGAGGAGGGTGACCGGGTCGTCCTGCAGGTCGGTTCCGCGGCCCGCGGCGGCGCCGTCGAGCTGGTGGTCAACCGCACCGACGACCCCGGGACCTGGCGGTACGGCGAGGGCACGATCCACCACTTCGCCTGGAACGCCGAGACCCTGGAGAACCAGGACGAGCTCAAGTTCGAGATCGAGGGCCTCGGCTACACCGACATCTCCGAGCTCAAGGACCGCAAGTACTTCAAGTCCGTGTACGTCCGCAGCCCGGGCGGGGCACTGTTCGAGCTGGCCGTCACCCACGCCGAGGGCGGCTGGACCTGCGACGAGTCCCCGAAGGAGCTCGGGAGCGCGTTCCAGCTGCCGGAGCAGTTCGAGGACCGCCGCACCGAGCTGCTGGACCAGCTGGAGCCGATCGACGTCTGAGGAGCCGCCGAGCGGTACCGTGATCGCGCACCGCGCGGCACCCTCAGGGCGACGTGGTGTCGGAGGCGATGAACAGCTCCCCCGGACGAAGGCCTCGGTGCACAGGAGCGCGGCGCGGTGCCGCTCCACGGGGATCGAGGCCGACAGCTCGGTCAGGCCCCGGAGCAGCGCGAACAACACGTCGCTGACGGCCTGCACGTCGACGTCGGCCCGCAGGTCGCCGCTCCGCTTCGCCCGGTCCACCATGCGGCGCATCGCGTCGAGGGTGTCGTCATAGAGCGCCCCGAGCTCCGGCTCCCGGGTGCGCTCGGCGCGTGGAACGCGGTGAGGTGAGGGAACTCCCGGACCGGCTCGATGGCCTCGTCGAGCATGATCGTGAGGATCTCGGGGAGGGTCTCCGCCCGGGCGGCCGACCCCTCGAGGCGCGGGATGACCCGGCCGAGCAGCTCGGTGAACGTCGTGGCGACGAGATCGAGTTTGGACGGGAAGTAGTGGTAGATCGTCGCGCTCGTCAGTCCGGCGTCGGCGGCGATCTCCTTCAGCGTGGCGCGCGAGTAGCCGCGCTCCGCCACGTGTTCCATCGCGACGAGCATGATCCGTTTTCGGGTCTGCTCGCCGTCGGCTCCCGCCGGACGGCCGAGCCGTGCGCGCGCGCCGCCATCCTGGCCTCCTGGTCACGTGTCCGATTCCCGGTGTCCCAGAGGCGGGGCGGCGCCCGGCCCGCCGGCCTCGGGGTCGAGGAAGCCGACCATCTCGGCGCCCGCCTCGACGTACGCGCGCACCAGCCGCTCCTCCAGAACGTCGCGGGACAGCGACATGATGTAGGTGACGGCCTCTTCTGCACTGTCCGCGACGCCGACCCCGGGCATGAGCGGGTTGTTCGGGATCCAGACGTTGCCGCCCGACGCGCGGCGAAGGCGCTCCCCGGCACGTCCGGCGAGACAGAGGCGCCCTTCGCGGCGGCGGTGTGGCCGGTGCGGGTGCGCTTCCGGACCTGCCCGCATAACCGAGGTGAACGCGGGTATTCCTCTCCGATGTCAGCTCAGGTCGACGACACCCTCTGGAACGAGTTCCACCGGGTCGTGAACATGACATCCCGAGAGCTCCAGGACTGGCTCCGGACCGACGCCGCTGGCCCCGACGCCGAGGTGGAGCCCGAGCACGCCGGCACCCCTAGCGGCCAAGAGGTCCTGGACATCCTGCGCAAGCGCCGGGCCGATCTCACCGAGCACGACGCCGACCGCATGCAGCGCGTGGTGGACCGCGTGCTCGCCGAACGCCGCGACGACCTCGAGCCGACGGCCGGCCAGCAGTACTGGCGGCGCCGGATGATGCGCATGGGGCACGACCCGCTCAAACCCGTCTGAGGCCGAGGCGGCTCCTGCCCGTGCCCGTCGCGACCGCGCGGACATCGGCCGGGAGCGGCGACGGCCCGTCAGTCGCCCGGCCTGCACATCACCGGGCTCGTGCCGCGGACGAACATCGTCGCCACCTGGACCCCGTCGACCAGGATCCGGCAGGAGACCTTCGTGGCCCGGCCCGCCGCCTGGGCGATGACGAGAGCACCCAGCATCGGGCCGGCCGGGATCTGCACCCTCGTCGCCCAGGGGGCCGGGACGTGGGACAGGCTGTGCACCCCCGTCCCGTCGGCGTAGGTCACGTCGACCAGGGGTCCGTCGCTGGTCACCTCGTAGTCGACCGTGGCGAGCGCCGGAGCCGGCGTCGTGGTGGGCGCGGTGGTGGACGTCGTGGTGGTCGCCGGTGCGGCAGCGGTCGAGGCGGCCGGCGCCGGCGACGGGCCGCGGTCACCGGAACGCAGGGTCACGACGAGAGCCACGCCGAGGAGCAGCACGGCGCCCAGCCCGACCGCGGCCAGGACCACCCGCCGTCCGCGGGCCGGCGGTGCGGAGTGGCGACCGCCGCGGTGGGGTGTCACGAGCGTCGGCTCGGATCCCCGTCGGGTGGGCCGCCCGGGCCAGGTCCGGGACCAGGGGTGCGACTGTCCGGCTCGCGCATGCTCGACCAGCTCCTACAGGTCGCCCTCCATGCTCGGCCTCCCCGCCGCCGTGCGCAACGGCCCCGCGAGGGTGAACGGAAGGTCCACGCTCCCCGTCGGCCTACGCGAAACCCCGTCCCCCTTGTGCTCCTGGGGGCCTCGGTCTAACTTACAACCTGATGGTTGTAGGAGATGTCGATGCGGAGCATGCCGACCGGGTCTTCCATGCACTCGCGGACGCCACCCGGCGGGACATCGTCGCGGTGGTGCTGCGCGGCGAGCAGTCCGTGTCCGACCTCGCCCGCCGCTATCCGATGAGCTTCGCGGCCGTGCACAAGCACGTCGGCGTGCTCGAGCGCGCCGGCCTGGTCACCAAGCAACGGCGAGGCCGCGAGCAACGCGTGCGCGGCAACGCCGACACCCTGCGCGAGGCCCATCGCCTGCTCGACCAGCTCGAAGTGGTGTGGCGACAGCGCCTGGACCGCATCGACGCGATCCTCGCCGACCCGCCCGAGGCCGAACCGAACGAGGGAGCGAGCTCGTGACACTGACCAGCGTCGACAAGGACCCCGAGACCAGGACGATGACCCTCACCACGCAGTTCGACGCACCCGTCGCGCGGGTCTGGCAGGTGTGGGGTGACCCGCGTCAGCTCGAACGGTGGTGGGGGCCGCCGACCTACCCGGCGACCGTCCTGGACCATGACCTCACCCCGGGCGGCAGCGTCACCTACCTCATGACCGGGCCCGAGGGCGACAAGCACCGGGGCTGGTGGCGCGTGCTGGCCGCCGACGCGCCGCACCGCCTCGAGTTCGAGGACGGGTTCGCCGACGACGCCGGCAATCCCAACAACGACCTGCCGACCACCACCGTCCGCGTCACCCTCCAGGAGCAGGCCGGGGGCGGGACCCGGATGGAGATCGCGTCGACCTTCCCGAGCCTCGAGGCCATGGAGCAGCTGATCGCCATGGGCATGGAGGAGGGCCTGACCGCCGCGATCGGACAGATCGACCAGCTCCTCGCTCCCCAGGGCCGCTGAGCGGCCGTTCTGCGGCCGGGCAGGTCACGAAGACGGCATCACCGCGGTCGTGGACCCCGTCGCCTCGGTCGGAGAGCGTGCGCCGGCACGAGCTGATCCGTCAGCGGGTGATCGGATGCGTGTCGATGCGCAGGCGCTACGAACCGATAACCGATCTTATGACAGCTTCGTAGCTTCGGGAGGGGCCCCTGTCTTACGGGAGCAGCTCGAGCATCGAGACGTGCCGTGGCCGGACGACCCCGAAATGACGGCGGTCCAGGGCCGCGACGGCGGGCAGGTTAAGCCGTTCGGCCAGCGCGATCACTGACGCGTCGACCGTGCCAGGGGCAGATCGGCGTAGGTCTCAACCAGGTCGGCGATGCGGTCCAGGTCCGCCGAGGTCGTCTCCAGCCGGGTGAACAGGCCCGCCCGGACATCGGCGAGGAACGCGAGCTCCGCGCGGGTGCCGCGGCGGCGCTCGGCAAGCATGCACACCTCGGCGAACACCGTGGTCGGGACCAGCAGCGGGCCCGGGTGGTTGGCCAGGAAGTCCCGGCAGCGTTCGTGGTGATCATCGCGGTCGTTGAGCAGATCCACAATCGGCTCCGTATCGACCACGATCACGCGGGCGAACCGCCGCGCGCGCTATCGCCGCCGGCAGCCGGGGTCCTCCCGCAGGATGTCCTCGGAGCGCTCGGCCAGGTCGTGCTCGGCCGACAGCGTGCCAGCGCTGGCGAACCGCCTCGGAGCCGCCGGCACCGGCCCGTCCAGACTGGCCCGCAGCTCCTGTTCCACCACCGGAAGCCGGGCCTCGGGCACGGCGTCCAGCAGCCGGTGCACGTCCTCTCGGCTAGCCAGAAGCCAAATCTCTCACGAAGCCCCGACCAGCCCCATCAGAGAAGTCGTCATGACGTCCCCGACCTGAGTTTTCGTGCCGCCCGGTGGGGCCGATGGTGTGGTCGGTCAGAACCACCAAATCAGAGCCGGTCGCTGCGCACCACCTTGGGCGCCGGGCTGCGCCGGGCCGGGTCGGCCGGGTCGGCCGGGTCGGCCGGCTCGGTGGTCGTCGTCGCGGCGGCCGTGGAGGCCGTGGCCTCGCTCCTGGTGTCCACGGCGAGGAGCTCAGGATGCTGCTCGGTGGGCAGGATTCGGTCGTAGCGGTGCAGGGCCAGGCCACGGGAGTAGCGGCGGGCCATGTCCGGGAACGGGGTGGCGGTGTCGCCGATGCCGAACACCGTGCCCGGGTAGTCCAGCGGCCCCATCAGGGCGCGGATGCGGGCGTGGTCGCCGGGGGGCACCAGCTCAGCTGGGTTACCGCCGGCGAACCAGCCCATCGGTACCGTCGTGCCGCCCGGGAGCACGGTGTTGACGTGCACGACGGCGTGGAAGTCGACCTCCGCGCCGACCCCCAGCAGCGCGCCAGTGAACACCACGGCGCCGGTCGCGATCCGTGTCCCGCCCTCGACCACGCAACCCGTGAGATGGGCGTGCGGGCCGACCAGCACGTGGTCCCCCAGCCGGGCGCGGTGCCCGGGCACCCCCCGAACCACGGCGTTCTCCATGATCACGCAGTTGGCGCCGATCTCCACCGGGCCGCCCTCCGCGGTGACCACCGCACCGAACAGGACCCGGCTGTGCGGCCCGATGACGACGTCCCCGCACAGCACCGCCGTCGGTGCCACATAGGCCGTCTCGGCGACGCGCGGGGAGTGCCGGCGGTGCTGGATGAACATCGCGCCGTGGCGCTCGACCCGTGGCCGGTTTGGGGACTCGTCCGTCGCCATCTGCGCCACCCCATCGTCGCGGCCGATTACAGCGCGGCCCCCGGGCCAAACCCGACGTGGCCCGCGCAAGGGCCGATGGTACGGGCGAGGGCCGGTCCCGGACAACGGCGGCCCCGGCCAGGTCGAGGCTCTCCAGAGGACTACCGAGTAGTCGTCCCGACCTGCGGCCGCAGGGACAGCGACGCGGGGATCGCGACGAGCATGCCGCCCATCACGACCCATGTGAGCGTCACCGCCGATCATCAGGGCAACGAAGCATAGTGCGGCCAGCCCGGTCAGGCGGGGGATTCCTCGCCTGGCTCTACCGGCCGAAGATGGCGACGGCGAGCAGCGCGCAGGCCGCCACGGTCAGCAGCACCAGCAGCACCGTGCGCGGCGCGCTACGACTCGGTTGGACCTCGCCCGGCGGGGTGCCGCCGCGCCGACGACTCGAGTCGATGCCTCCACCATGTCCCCACAACGATGAGAGCCCGATGAATGCCCGGCCCCACCGCCGCCGGCCGGTCACAGACCTTCCCGGCCCGCGATCGGCGCGACACCGAGCCGGCGCCGCGCCCGGGCCAGGTAGCTGGCCCGCAGGGCGGGTAGATCCGGGACATCCGGCTCACCCGTCCCCGCGAAGGACACCCCCGTCACCCGCTCGAGCAGATGATCCGCGAGCGCCGGGTTGCGGGCCAGCACCGGGCCGTGCAGATAGGTCCCGATCACATTCTCACCGACCGCGCCGTCCACCGCGTCCCGGCGCGCGGATCGCGCGTCGTTCCCGGTCCCCGACACCACCCGGCCCAACGGACGCGCTGACGGCCCCAGGGTGGTGGCACCACGGTGGTTGGCGAACCCGGTGACCAACCCGACCCCAGGAATGACGCAGCGGGTGATCACCTCACCCACGATCCGGCGCCGCCCCGGCGAGGTGCTCAGATCCAGTAACCCCACACCGTCATGGCGGCGCCCCCGTAGATCGGTGAAGGTGTGACCAAGAATCTGCAGACCGGCGCACACCCCGAACGTCAACCCCGGCCCGGCCAGCACCCGACACAAGCCGGGGTGCCGCCGCAACCAGTCGACCGCGAAGCCCTGCGCGGTGTCCTCACCCCCACCCAACAGGTAGATGTCACACGACGTCGGTGGTGGGGCGGCGGCGGTGATCTGCTCGACACGGGCACCGAAGCCGCGCCAGCGGGCGCGCTGTGCGAGCACCACCGCATTGCCCGAGTCGGAGTAGGTGCCCAACAGATCAGGCAGCAGCACCCCGATCGTCAGGTCCGACGCCGCGGTCACCCCGGGCCACCTTCAGCGGTGACGAGCCGGCGGCGCAGCTGGTGGAAGGCGGTGTAGTTGGCGACCACATCGACCCGCCCCGGTTGCAGCTGACCCAGCCCGGCCAGCGGGTCACCCACGGTGGTGTGGGCGATCCCGGCGTAGCTCAGGCGCACCCCGAGATCCGCCGCGTTCTCCCCCGCTGCTACGACCGGGCGGGCTCCCAACTGCTCGAACGCGACATCCCACAACCACGAGGTGTCCCGGCCATCAGCCTCCCGGGCATTCACGACCACCAGCAACGGCCTGCAGTCCTGCAGCAGCCCGACCGTCTCGGTCCACCCCGCCGGGTTCTTCGCCAACAACAGCCGCAGCCGATGCTCGCCATGGGTGAGGAGGGCGTAACGGCCGCCCACGTCCGGTAGCTGCGCCATTGCGGCGGCGCCGACGCGGTGCTCCACCCCGAGCAGCGACCCGGCCGCCAACGCCATGACCGCGTTGCCCACGTTGAACCGCCCCGGCAGCCGCAGACCGAGCGCGACCACCTCACCCCCCGTGACCGCAGCGTCGTCGAGGGCGCTCCACTGCGGATCGGGCCGGGTCAGGCCGCAGTCGCACCACCACTTCTCCTCATCGGCGTCGCCGCGGTGCAAGGTGGCTCCGCAGCGCGGGCAGCTGTCAGCGTCGGCACTCCACCGGCTGCCGGTGGCGACCCACACCGTCCGGGCCGCCTGCTGCGCGGCCCACACCACCATCGGGTCGTCGGCGTTGGCCACCACCACGGTGTCGGGGTGGGCGGCGAGCGGGACCGCGAGCGCGGCCGCGACGGCGCGCACCTCGCTGCCTCGGTCGAGCTGGTCCCGTGACAGGTTGAGCAGCACGATCACGGCCGGACTCACGGCGGCCGCGACCGCGGCCAGGTGCAGCTCGTCGACCTCGATGACGGCCGTCGTGGCGTCGAGGTCGGCGGCGAGCGCGGCCACAGCACCGTCGGCCATGTTCGCCCCCGACGCGTTGTGCACCACCGGACCCGCGGTGCGCAGCGCCGCAGCCAGCAGATGGCTCGTGGTCGTCTTCCCGTTGGTCCCCGACACCAGCACCACCCGCCGGCCGGCCGCGAGCCGCGACAGCGCCGACGGGTGCAGCGCCAGCGTGACCCGGCCGCCGATGATGCCCCCAGCGCCGAGTCCGGCTCGCCGCGACACAGCGCTGGCGGCGAGCCCGGCCATGACCGCGACCCTCGTCCACCACCCCCACCTCCGCCGGCGCGGTGGCGCGGTCCGCGCGCGACGGACCGCACCACCCCGCGCCTCGTCAGTCGCCAGAGGTTCCGTCGAGCCCACCGTCACAGCTCCAACCGGGCGAGCGTCTCGACCCTCAGGATGGTCGGAGCGAGCCGGAGTCCGGCTGCTCGCCCGGCGACGTGAGGTGACGGGCTGTACGTGCTTCCGCCATGGCCGGGAGAACATGAATGGCCGATGAGAATCAGCGTCGGTTTGTCGCCAGCGAAGCCCTCCACCATCTCCGGACTCGACGTGACCGACTGCCAGGCATCGACGCCTGATTCCGCTAGGCCTGACTGCTCTGGTCCAGGGACCATGCTCGACTCCATCCAGGGAACCATTTCGACAGGTGCGAGCCGGAACGCCACCGCCCAGCCTGGCTGGAAAGGGGATCACAATCCTGGCCGCGCAGGGCACGTCAGGCCAGGGTCGAGGCCTCAATTGGCACAAGGAGGGTCCGGACGGCCCACCCGCCCACCCCGCGGCCCCGGCCGTTAGGCGTAGCGAGGCCAGCGCAGGGCGCCGGACACCGAATCTCGCTGCTCGCACAGCCGACGACGCATCCCGGGCTGCGCCAATCCATACGGCCTAGCGATATTCCGCCTCACAGAGGAACGAGCGATAGCCCGAGCCCGGTCCGGGCGGATCGACGCCTACTTTTGGTCGAGGTACCGCAAGGTCCGGCGCTGAGGAGGCTTGGTTGTCGTAGCGAATCGCAATCTCCACGGCGTCCAGTCGCTGCGATAGCCGCGCAGCGTGTTCACCGCGCGGAAGCGGATGGGCGCCGAGGCCTTCGCCGAGTACCGCTCCGCCATCCACGCCCCGGCCACAGTGCACGCGATGCTCGAGGACTACCGCGCCGGCCTCGGCATCGATCGCCGATACGAGGAGGCCGACCGCACCGCAGGCCGCCGGCTCACCTGCCCGGGCGGGCCGGCCCCGGCCGCGGCGCCGACACCCCGCTGGTGAAGCCCAGTAGTGAACCACCACACGGGCCGGGCACGCACCTGCTCGAGGTGGGCCGCGCCGGAGGGAGCTCGTCCATGTCCTCGGCCAGCAGATGCGCCGTGGGTGCCGCTCTTCCATCCTTCCGGCCGGGCGCCCGACCGGACGCCCTCGTATGGGTGACGGATTCCACCCAGGGGAGCGGGTAACCCTCCGCCGGACGACCCGGCCATACCGGCCGGATCACGATCGAGAGCGAGCGACCATGCCTCTCACACGGGAGCCGGCGCCACCACACCAGCAGCCGGCGGAGAACTCTCGTCACGGGCGCCTGACGGCGCGCCTCTGCCGGCCGCTGGCCGCCTCCACGAGGGCGGGCCTGCTGCGGTTCGAGGGACCGGCGGGCGAGCTGGTGGCGCTGGCGTACGTGCCGGCGCCGGTGGACGAGCGCCCCTACCCGCTGGTGCTGCTCCTGCACGGGGCCGGCGCGTCGCCACGCCAGGGCCTGGACCTGCTGTTGCCGGCCGCCGACGAGCATCGGCTCCTGCTCGTGGCACCGAAATCGGTCTCGGGCACCTGGGATCTGATCGTCGACGGCTTCGGCCCGGACGTGCGCAGGCTCGACCGCGTGCTCGACGAGGTCCTCGACTCACACCTCGTCGAGCGGATGATGATCGGCGGCTTCTCCGACGGGGCCTCGTATGCCCTGTCGATCGGGCTCACCAACGGCGACCTGTTCGACGCCGTGCTCGCGTTCTCTCCCGGCTTCGCCGCCCCGCTGGTGGCGCACGGCAAGCCGCGCGTGTTCGTCTCGCACGGGACCGACGACCGGGTTCTGCCGATCGACTCCTGCAGCCGGCAGCTCGTGCCCGCGCTGCAGGCTCTGGACTACCCGGTCACGTACGAGGAGTTCGACGGCGGTCATGACGTCCCCGAGCGCGTGGTCGACCGCGCCGTGTCCTGGATGCTGTCCGGGAACCGGGCGGCCCAGCGGTAGCTCGGGCTAACCGCAGGCGGGGCGCTCCTCGTGCACTGAACCCGCCACTGGGCAGGCAAGACCGTCGACGAGATCCGCCGCGTTTTGCGGTGCCGTTCGAGCAGATCGCCCCAATGGTGGGGCGGACCCCGGCCGCGGCTCGGCAGCTGGCCAGCCGGGCGCGGCGGCGGGTCCAGGGCGCCACGCCGGCCGGGCAGCCCGACCGCGCCCGGCAGCGGGCGATCGTCGATCGCCTGGCTCGCGGCGGCACGCGGCGGCGACTTCGCGGGGTTGGTCGCGCTCCTGCACCCGGACGCCGTGCTGCGCCTCGACACCGGCGGCACCGGCTCGAAGCTCGTGCGGGGCGAGGCCGAGGTCGCCGGACGGGCGACGATGTTCCGGGCAGCCTGGCGGCCCCGGAGCTGGCCGCGCTGCGGCAGTTCACCACCGAGGAGCTCGACCGATCCTCGCCGGTGGATCGCCGAGGTCCTCGGCCACTGGTGCGAGATCACCCGCGGCGAGCTGCCCGACTGCTGGCCGCTGCCCGAGCACTGAAACGCTAACTTCGCCGCCGCTGTCGACGCTGATCCGGCATGGCGCTCGCAGCGCGAGGCGAACCAGGCCTAGCCGTGGCCCCACCGCTGAGGGTTGCCGCCGTCGCCTTGGCATCGCCCGGCGGTTCGAGGGGTCAGCGGGGCTGCAGCGGGAGCTCGACGAGGATCGCCGTCCCGTCCCCCGGGCGGCTGCTGACCTCGATCGTCCCGCCCAGGGCCTGTACCCGGTCGCGCAGCCCGATCAGACCCGAACCTGCGGCGGGATCGGCGCCGCCGACGCCGTCGTCGCGGATCGACAGGTGCAGGAGGG
>NZ_JAODNI010000205.1 GCF_025465255.1 Pseudonocardia sp. | reverse complement strand
GCTCGCAGGTGTGGGACGTGCTCGAGGAGGTCATCTCCGAGCACCCCGTGCTGCTCAACCGCGCGCCGACGCTGCACCGCCTCGGCATCCAGGCCTTCGAGCCGCAGCTGGTCGAGGGCAAGGCCATCCAGCTGCACCCGCTGGTCTGCGAGGCGTTCAACGCGGACTTCGACGGTGACCAGATGGCGGTGCACCTGCCGCTGTCGGCCGAGGCGCAGTCCGAGGCCCGGGTGCTGATGCTCTCGAGCAACAACATCCTGTCGCCGGCATCCGGGCGTCCGCTCGCCATGCCGCGTCTGGACATGGTCACGGGTCTGTACCACCTGACCCGGATCCGTCCGGAGGCGCACGGCAACGGCGGGTCGTACAGCTCGCTCGCCGAGGCGATCATGGCCTACGACCGGAAGACACTGCACCTGCAGGCGCCGATCAAGATCCGGCTCCCCGGAGTCGCCCCGATCGCCGGGACGGTGCTCGAGGACGGCGAGGTCTGGAAGGCGGAGACGACGCTCGGCCGCGTGCTCTTCAACGAGCTGCTGCCGGTGGACTACCCGTTCATCAACGATGCGCTGCCCAAGAAGGCGCAGGCCGCGATCATCAACGACCTGGCCGAGCGCTACTCGATGACCGAGGTCGCGCAGGTCCTGGACCGGCTGAAGGACGCGGGCTTCTACTGGGCCACGCGCTCCGGCGTGACGCTGGCGATCGACGACGTCGTGGTGCCGCCGAACAAGCAGCAGATCCTCGACGGTTACGAGCTCAAGGCCGACCAGGTCAACAAGCGGTACCAGCGCGGTGCGCTCTCCCACCAGGAGCGCAACGACGAGATGGTCAAGATCTGGACCCAGGCGTCCGAAGAGGTCGCCAGGGCCATGGAGGACAACTTCCCCGAGGACAACCCGATCCCGCTGATCGTGAAGTCCGGGGCCGCGGGCAACATGACGCAGGTCCGGCAGCTCGCCGGTATGCGTGGTCTGGTCGCGAACCCCAAGGGTGAGTACATCCCCCGCCCGATCAAGGCGAACTTCCGCGAGGGCCTGTCGGTGCTGGAGTACTTCATCTCCACGCACGGCACCCGTAAGGGTCTGGCGGACACCGCGCTGCGGACCGCGGACTCGGGCTACCTGACCCGGCGTCTCGTGGACGTCTCGCAGGACGTCATCGTCCGCGAGGTGGACTGCGGCACCGAGCGGGCGGTCACCATGGCCGTCACGGAGGAGACCGCGGACGGGACGCTGATCCCGCACCGCTACATCCGCACCTCGGTGTACGCGCGCTGCTCGGCCGAGGAGGTCCGCGGCCCGGACGGCGAGATCATCGTCGAGAAGGGCGGGGACCTCGGGGACCCGGCACTGGACGCCCTCGTGGCGGCCGGCGTCCGGACGATCCGGGTGCGCAGCGCCCTGACCTGCGCTTCGGCCACCGGCATCTGCGGCATGTGCTACGGCCGCTCGATGGCCACCGGCAAGCTGGTGGACGTCGGCGAGGCCGTCGGCATCGTCGCGGCCCAGTCCATCGGTGAGCCCGGTACGCAGCTGACCATGCGTACGTTCCACCAGGGTGGTGTCGCCGGTGACGACATCACGACCGGTCTGCCCCGTGTCACGGAGCTCTTCGAGGCTCGCGTGCCGCGTGGCAAGGCGCCCATCGCGGACGTCGACGGCCGGATCCGGATCGAGGACGGCGACCGCTTCTGGAAGATCACCCTCACCCCGGACGACGGGGGCGAGGAGATCGTCTACGAGAAGCTGTCGAAGCGTCAGTGGCTGGCGATGACCGACGTCGACGGCCAGGAGCGCCCGCTCCGCGACGGCGACCACGTGCACGTCGGCCAGCTGCTCCTCGAGGGCACGGCGGACCCGCACGAGGTGCTGCGCGTCATGGGCCCGCGTGAGGTGCAGCTGCACCTCGTGCGTGAGGTGCAGAAGGTGTACCGCACGCAGAGCGTGGACATCCACGACAAGCACATCGAGGTCATCGTCCGGCAGATGCTCCGCCGGGTGACGATCATCGACTCGGGTGCCACCGAGTTCCTGCCCGGCGCGCTCGCCGAGCGGGGCGAGTTCGAGTCGGAGAACCGGCGCGTGGTGTCCGAGGGCAACGAGCCGGCCTCCGGCCGCCCGGTGCTCATGGGGATCACGAAGGCCTCGCTGGCGACGGAGTCGTGGCTGTCCGCGGCCTCGTTCCAGGAGACCACCCGGATCCTCACCGATGCGGCGATCAACGGAAAGCGCGACAAGCTCGTCGGGCTCAAGGAGAACGTCATCATCGGCAAGCTGATCCCCGCGGGCACGGGGATCAACCGGTACCGCAACATCCAGGTGCAGCCCACGGAGGAGGCCCGCGCGGCCGCCTACGCGCTGCCGAGCTACGACGACGGCTACTACAGCCCCGACGTGTTCGGCACGGGCACCGGTGCCGCGGTGCCGCTGGACGACTACGACTTCGGTCGCGACTACCGCTAGCCGGTAGCCGGTTCGGGCCCCCCGCGACGGCGGGGGGCCCGATGCCGAAGGCGAGGTCCCGAACGGGGCCGGATACCGCTCTCCCGTGGCGGTGTTCGGCCCCGTTCGTCGTTTCCGGGCTACTCGGCGCGGTAGTTGTCCGCGTCGAAGGTCCGGGTGCGGCGGCGGTACTCCGTCATCGTGCCGGGCCAGTTGTTCACGATCCGGCCCTCGGCGTCGCGGTACCAGCTGGAGCACTCGGTCCAGACGCTGCCGGTGAGCCGGTCCTGGATCTCGACGTCGTAGTCCGTCGCGGCGTCCTCCCGGACCTCCAGCGTGCGGACACCGGCCGCGAGCCGCCGGATCCCCTCGCGGACGTACCGGATCTGGCACTCCAGCATGTGCACGATCGATCCCGAGCCCACGTTGGTGTTCGGGCCGTAGAGCAGGAACAGGTTGGGGAAGCCGGGCACGGTGATCCCGAGGTGGGCGCGGGCCCCGTCGCGCCACTGCTCGGAGAGCTCCACGCCGCCGCGGCCGAACACCTTCATCGGCGCCAGGAAGTCGTTGGTGCGGAAGCCCGTGCCGAACACGATCACGTCCGCCGGGTGCAGGACGCCGTCGGCGGTGCGGATGCCGTCGGGCGTGACCTCGGCGATCGCGGCGGTCTCCACGTCGACGTGGGGTTTCGCGAGGGCGCGGAACCAGTCCGACGAGATGAGGATCCGTTTGCAGCCCACCGGGTAGTCCGGCTCGACCCGGGCCCGCAGTTCGGGGTCCGGGAGTTGCGCGCGGACGAGCGCGGCGTAGGCGAGCCGGAACGGGGTGGCGGCCGCGCGGACCGACGTGAGCCCCAGCGCCCCGAACTCGAAGAAGGCGCCCCAGAACCCGCGCGACACCGTGCGCCACATCGGGAACCGCTGGAACAGCGCCAGGGCGCGCGGGCCGTAGCGGCGGTCGGGCTTCGGGATCAGGTAGGGCGCGGAGCGCTGGAACACGGTCAGCGCCGCGACCTCGTCGGCGATCGCGGGCACGAACTGGATCGCGCTGGCGCCGGTCCCGACGACGGCGACCCGCTTCCCCCGCAGGTCGACGTCGTGATCCCAGCGCGCGGAGTGGAACACCGGGCCGCGGAACGACGGGAGCCCGGGGAGGTCCGGCTCGGCGGGACGGGAGAGCTGACCACAGGCCGAGACCAGGGCGTCCGCCTCGACGGTCTCGCCGGCGCCCGTGGCGAGCCGCCACACGGCCCGCTCCTCGTCGAAGCGGGCCTCGGTGATCTCCGTGTACAGCCGCAGGTCCGGCTCGAGCCCGTGCTCGGCGGTGACCCGGCGCAGGTAGCGCAGGATGTCCGGCTGCGGGGCGAACCGCCGGGACCACTCGCGGCCGGGCGCGAAGGAGTACGAGTACAGGTGCGAGGGGACGTCGCAGGCCGCGCCGGGATAGGTGTTGTCCCGCCAGACGCCGCCGACACCGTCGGCCTTCTCGAACAGCGTGGTGTCGGTGAGGCCGTCGGCGCGCAGCGCGGCGCCCATGCCGATCCCGCCGAACCCCGTCCCGACGACGGCGACCCGCGGCCGTCGTGCCACTACGTCGGCGCGCAGGGCCGCACCGAGCGCGCGGAGGTCCGCGGCCGCCTGCCCGAGGAGCCCGGCGAAGACCAGGTGGTCGTGCCACATCCCGGGGGCGACGTGCAGATCGGCGCGGCCACCGACGGCCGCGACACCCCGGACGAGCCGTTCCGCGTCCCCGACCAGGATCTCGTCCGCCCCGGCGACGACGTGCAGCGGCGGCAGCCTGGACAGGTCCGCCTCGAGCGGGCGCAGGCCCGGGGAGTCGCTGCCCGCGCGGTAGGCCACGGCGGCCCGGCGGAGCCAGCGCGGGTCGAGCATCGCGTCCCGCCCCGTGTTCGCCGCGACGGCGGGGTCGGTGAGGTCGAGATCGAGCCACGGCGAGATCAGGCCGACGGTGCCGGGCAGCTCCTCGCCGGCGTCCCGCAGCCGGAGGAGCAGCGCCACGGCGATCCCGGCGCCCGCGGAATCTCCGGCGAGGACGATGCGTTGAGGTACTTGTCCTGCTTCCACCAGGGCGTGGAAAGCGGCGTGCGCGTCGTCGACCGCGGCCGGGTACGGGTGCTCCGGCGCGCGCCGGTAGTGCAGCAGGTGCACGGGGGCTCCGCTCGCCTCGGCGAGGCCGGCGCCCAGCCCGAGGTGCGAGGCCGGGGAACCGGTCGTGTACCCGCCGCCGTGCAGGAACAGCACGACGTGAGGGCCGGTCGACTCGGCGGTGGTGACCCGTACGGACGGGACGCCACCCAGGGACGACGAGGTGTTCCGGGTCCCACGGGGGAGCGGGAGCACCCGGCCGGACAGGTCGAGCAGTCGTCGCTGCGCGCCCACGGGGATCCGTGGGGACAGCACGGGGGCGACGGTGGCCCGTACCAGCGCCCGGACGACGGGGCGCGGCAACGTGAGGTGCATTACCGGACGGTAACCAAGGTGACGTCCTCACGGGACAGCCCGGTCGGGGCATTCCGGGCCCGCGCGGGCCAGCAGGCCCGCGCTCCGGCCGGTGCGGTCACCGCGTCGGCGGGGCGCGTCGAACGGACGGAGCCCGGCTCCGGACGTACGGCGAGCGGAAGAAACGCTGCGGCGAGCGGGTGAGTCGCCTTGCCTCACCGCGGCGGGCTACGGCACTCTGCGGGGACCTTCGCAAGACCTGGTCGGACCCGTTTTGACCCTCGTGGCACGGGCCGAGTATTCTTGGGTCTTGCGCTCGTTCGCGCGCGTCCGGATCTTCGTGGATCGCCAGATCCTCGCAGGTCGGGACGCCACGGTCGGGCCGATCCGCGTGCCTCTCGGTTCCGGGTCGCGCAGTACCCGCCCTCCGGGACGTCGTGCCGCTCGATCGGGTCCGTCCGGCGGCGGGAACCCTGGACGCTCCCCGGAGTCGAGATGACCTCGTCGTGGAGTGTGCAGGGCGCGACACGCCCGACCTCGGGTTCCGGCGGGCCGGTTCACGCCGGCCCCGGAACCCGGCGCACGACCTGCCCGCCCGAGCAGCCGCACGGGCGAGACACCTGAGAAGCACCAAGGGAAGAAGTAGACGGTTCATGCCCACGATTCAGCAGCTGGTCCGCAAGGGCCGCGAGGACAAGGTCGCGAAGACCAAGACCGCCGCCCTCAAGGGCAGCCCCCAGCGGCGCGGCGTGTGCACGCGCGTCTACACGACGACCCCGAAGAAGCCGAACTCGGCGCTGCGGAAGGTCGCGCGCGTCAAGCTCAGCAGCGGCATCGAGGTCACCGCCTACATCCCGGGCGAGGGTCACAACCTGCAGGAGCACTCGATCGTGCTGGTCCGTGGCGGTCGTGTGAAGGATCTGCCGGGTGTCCGGTACAAGGTCATCCGCGGCTCGCTCGACACGCAGGGCGTGAAGAACCGCAAGCAGTCCCGCAGCCGTTACGGCGCGAAGAAGGAGAAGAGCTGATATGCCGCGCAAGGGCCCCGCTCCGAAGCGGCCGCTGGTCTCCGACCCGGTCTACAGCTCGCCGCTGGTCACGCAGCTGGTGAACAAGGTGCTCCAGGACGGCAAGCGTTCGCTGGCCGAGCGCATCGTCTACGCCGCCCTCGAGGGCACCCGCGAGAAGACCGGCACCGACCCGGTCGTCACGCTCAAGCGCGCGCTGGACAACGTCAAGCCGGCCCTCGAGGTCCGCAGCCGCCGTGTCGGTGGCGCGACCTACCAGGTCCCGGTCGAGGTCCGCGCAGTGCGGCAGACCACCCTGGGTCTGCGGTGGCTGGTCAGCTACGCCGGCCAGCGCCGTGAGAAGACCATGGTCGAGCGGCTCATGAACGAGCTCCTCGACGCGAGCAACGGCCTCGGCGCCGCCGTCAAGCGGCGCGAGGACATGCACAAGATGGCGGAGTCCAACAAGGCCTTCGCCCACTACCGCTGGTGACGGGCCCGATCGTCCGCGCCAACCTCCACTAAGAGGGAAGAGAGCTGACAGTGGCACGGGACGTGCTGACGGACCTCACCAAGGTCCGCAACATCGGCATCATGGCTCACATCGATGCCGGCAAGACCACGACCACCGAGCGGATCCTGTACTACACCGGGATCAACTACAAGATCGGTGAGGTCCACGACGGCGCGGCGACGATGGACTGGATGGAGGAGGAGCAGAAGCGCGGCATCACGATCACGTCCGCCGCGACGACCTGCTTCTGGAAAGACCACCAGATCAACATCATCGACACCCCCGGGCACGTCGACTTCACCGTCGAGGTGGAGCGTTCGCTGCGCGTCCTCGACGGCGCCGTCGCGGTCTTCGACGGCAAGGAAGGTGTCGAGCCGCAGTCCGAGCAGGTCTGGCGGCAGGCCACGAAGTACGACGTTCCCCGCATCTGCTTCGTCAACAAGATGGACAAGCTGGGCGCTGACTTCTACTTCACGGTCCGCACCATCCAGGACCGGCTCGGCGCCAAGCCGCTGCCGATTCAGCTCCCGATCGGCTCGGAGAACGACTTCATCGGAGTCGTCGACCTGGTCGAGATGCAGGCGCTCACCTGGCGCGGCGACGTCCAGAAGGGCGAGGACTACGCCGTCGAGGAGATCCCGGCGGACATGGCCGACGTGGTCGCCGAGTGGCGCGAGAAGCTGGTCGAGGCCGTGGCCGAGACCGACGACGCGCTGATGGAGTCCTACCTCGGTGGCGACGAGCTCACGGTCGAGCAGATCAAGACCGGTATCCGGCGGATCGTCACGAACCGCTCGGCGTACCCGGTCCTCTGCGGGTCCGCGTTCAAGAACAAGGGCGTCCAGCCCATGCTCGACGCGGTCATCGACTACCTGCCGTCGCCGTACGACGTGCCGCCGGTCGAGGGCACGCTGCCGGACGGGGAGACCCCGGCCAGCCGCAAGCCCAGCAAGGACGAGCCGTTCTCGGCCCTCGCCTTCAAGATCGCCGCGCACCCGTTCTTCGGCAAGCTCACCTACGTCAGGGTCTACTCGGGCCGGGTCGCCGCGGGCTC
Source organism: Pseudonocardia sp. (assembly GCF_025465255.1). Lineage (GTDB taxonomy): Bacteria > Actinomycetota > Actinomycetes > Mycobacteriales > Pseudonocardiaceae > Pseudonocardia. The sequence continues at coordinate 27,111 of NZ_JAODNI010000205.1, read as the reverse complement.
CCAGGTCGTGAACTCGACCAAGGACCGCAAGGAGCGCATCGGGAAGCTCTTCCAGATGCACGCCAACAAGGAGAACCCGGTCGACGAGGCCATGGCCGGCCACATCTACGCGGTCATCGGCCTGAAGGACACGACGACGGGCGACACGCTCTGCGACCCGCAGCAGCCGATCGTCCTCGAGTCGATGACCTTCCCGGACCCGGTCATCCAGGTCGCGGTCGAGCCCAAGACCAAGGCCGACCAGGAGAAGCTGGGCATCGCGATCCAGAAGCTCGCGGAAGAGGACCCCACGTTCCAGGTCTCCCTGGACGAGGAGAGCGGTCAGACGATCCTCGCCGGCATGGGCGAGCTGCACCTCGAGGTGCTCGTCAACCGGATGAAGTCCGACTACAAGGTCGAGGCGAACATCGGTAAGCCGCAGGTCGCCTACCGCGAGACGATCCGCAGGCCCGTCGAGAAGTACAGCTACACGCACAAGAAGCAGACCGGTGGCTCGGGGCAGTTCGCCAAGGTGATCATCACCCTGGAGCCGTTGGACACCGCGGACGGTGCGCTGTACGAGTTCGACAACAAGGTCACCGGTGGTCGTATCCCGCGGGAGTACATCCCGTCGGTCGACGCCGGCGCGCAGGACGCCATGCAGTACGGCATCCTCGCCGGATACCCGCTGGTCGGGGTCAAGCTGACCCTGGTCGACGGTGCCTACCACGAGGTCGACTCGTCCGAGATGGCCTTCAAGGTCGCCGGCTCGATCGCCCTCAAGGAGGCGGCTCGCCAGGCCAGCCCGGCCATCCTCGAGCCGATGATGGCCGTCGAGGTCACGACGCCCGAGGACTACATGGGCGACGTGATCGGCGACCTGAACTCCCGCCGTGGCCAGATCCAGGCCATGGAGGAGCGGTCGGGCGCACGCATCGTCAAGGCGCTCGTTCCGCTGTCCGAGATGTTCGGCTACGTCGGTGACCTCCGGTCGCGGACCCAGGGCCGGGCGAACTACACGATGGTCTTCGACTCGTACGCCGAGGTTCCGGCGAACGTGGCCAAGGAGATCATCGCCAAGGCGACGGGCGAGTGAGAGCGCCGGGTCGCGGCCCTGTAGGGTCCGCGGCCCGGCTCTCCGCACGACCGTTCCAACCCCAGACCTGCCGTCAGCACGGCGGATAAGAACATCAAGTCCAGGAGGACACTGCAGTGGCGAAGGCGAAGTTCGAGCGGACCAAGCCGCACGTCAACATCGGCACCATCGGTCACATCGACCACGGCAAGACCACGCTGACGGCGGCCATCACCAAGGTTCTGCACGACAAGTACCCGGACCTCAACGAGGCCTCGGCGTTCGACATGATCGACAAGGCACCGGAAGAGCGCCAGCGCGGTATCACGATCTCGATCGCGCACGTCGAGTACCAGACCGAGAAGCGGCACTACGCCCACGTGGACTGCCCCGGTCACGCGGACTACATCAAGAACATGATCACCGGTGCGGCGCAGATGGACGGCGCCATCCTGGTGGTCGCCGCGACCGACGGCCCGATGCCCCAGACGAGTGATCACGTGCTGCTCGCCCGTCAGGTCGGCGTGCCCTACATCGTGGTGGCGCTCAACAAGTCGGACATGGTCGACGACGAGGAGATCCTCGAGCTCGTCGAGCTGGAGGTCCGTGAGCTGCTGTCGTCGCAGGAGTACCCGGGCGACGACCTGCCGATCGTGCGCGTCTCGGCGCTCAAGGCCCTCGAGGGCGACGCCGAGTGGTCCGAGAAGCTCCTCGAGCTCATGGACGCCGTGGACGAGAGCATCCCGGAGCCCGAGCGGGACATCGCGAAGCCGTTCCTCATGCCCGTCGAGGACGTCTTCACGATCACCGGTCGTGGCACCGTCGTCACCGGCCGCATCGAGCGCGGCATCGTCAAGGTGAACGAGGAGGTGGAGATCGTCGGCATCAAGGAGAAGTCGACGAAGACCACCGTCACCGGTGTCGAGATGTTCCGTAAGATCCTCGACGAGGGTCGCGCGGGCGAGAACGTCGGCCTGTTGGTCCGCGGCATCAAGCGCGAGGACGTCGAGCGCGGGCAGGTCATCGTCAAGCCCGGCTCGATCACCCCGCACACGGACTTCGAGGGCCAGGTCTACATCCTGTCGAAGGACGAGGGTGGCCGTCACACCCCGTTCTTCAACAACTACCGTCCGCAGTTCTACTTCCGGACGACGGACGTGACCGGCGTGGTGACGCTGCCCAGCGGCACCGAGATGGTCATGCCCGGTGACAACACCACCATGAGCGTCGCGCTGATCCAGCCGATCGCCATGGAGGAGGGCCTGCAGTTCGCCATCCGTGAGGGTGGACGGACCGTCGGCGCCGGCCAGGTCATCAAGATCAACCAGTAAGACCTTTCGCGGCCCGTGGACCCCCGTGGTCCACGGGCCGCACCCCGGTCGGGGGTGCCTGAAACACGTATGGCATCCTTGACGGGTTGCGCGTCGGAGGCAAGCGCGCGGAAGCCGGGTTTCCCGGGACTCCGTGCTCACGCCGCCGGCGCCGGCCCCGGATTGACAGCGAACCCCCTGGGGGGAGCGGTGAACCGGGGGACCGGTGTGCGAGTAGTAGGGCGACACGCCCGACCTCGTGGACCGGAGCCCACTGGGTGGGACAGGAACCGAACGGATGCGAATCCGGGCGGACCCCGGCCCACATGGGTGAGACCTGAACAGAGCGCGGACCGCGGTCGGTGACCGGCGCCCGGAGCGTGTCGAGGAGACACGTGGCCGGCGACGCCGAGGCCGGTGGGCAGGTGCGGGCGATGCGGGGCTCCCGAACGGGGGGCTCGACCCGGAGAACCGTGAAGCAGCGGCAGGAAGAAGAGGACGACCCACGACCATGGCGGGACAGAAGATCCGCATCAGGCTCAAGGCCTACGACCACGAGGCAATCGACGCGTCTGCTCGCAAGATCGTGGAGACTGTGACGCGCACCGGTGCCCGGGTCGTGGGGCCTGTGCCGCTGCCGACCGAGAAGAACGTGTACTGCGTCATCCGCTCGCCGCACAAGTACAAGGACTCGCGCGAGCACTTCGAGATGCGCACTCACAAGCGGCTCATCGACATCCTCGACCCGACGCCGAAGACGGTCGACGCGCTGATGCGCATCGACCTCCCGGCCAGTGTCGACGTCAACATCCAGTAGGGCTGACGAGACGATGACGACTGACAGGCAGATCACCGGCATCCTCGGGCGCAAGCTCGGGATGACCCAGGTATTCGACGAGAACAACCGGATCGTTCCGGTCACCGTGGTCCAGGCCGGACCCAACGTGGTGACCCAGATCCGCTCCCAGGAGACCGACGGCTACGTCGCCGTCCAGCTTGCGTTCGGCGCTGTGGACCCGCGCCGGGTGAACAAGCCGGAGACCGGTCACTTCGCGAAGGCCGGGGTCACCCCCCGGCGCTTCACCGTCGAGCTCCGCACCTCCGACGCCGCCGAGTACAGCCTCGGCCAGGAGATCACCGCGGAGGTCTTCGAGGTGGGCACGACGGTCGACGTCGTGGGCACCACGAAGGGCAAGGGCACCGCGGGTGTCATGAAGCGCCACGGGTTCAAGGGCCTCGGCGCCTCGCACGGCACCCAGCGCAAGCACCGCTCGCCGGGCTCCATCGGCGGCTGCGCCACCCCGGGCCGGGTCTTCAAGGGCCTCCGGATGGCCGGCCGCATGGGCGTCGCGCGGGTGACCACGCAGAACCTGACCGTGCACCGGGTCGACGCCCAGCGCGGCCTGCTGCTGATCAAGGGTGCGGTCCCCGGCGCCAAGGGCGGCCTCGTGGTCGTCAAGACGGCCGCGAAGGGTGGTGGCAAGTAATGAGCACGATCGACGTCAGGACCCCCGAGGGCAAGGCGAGCGGCAGCGTCGAGCTGCCCGCGCACGTCTTCGACGTGTCCGCCAACGTCCCGCTGATGCACCAGGTGGTCGTGGCCCAGCTGGCCGCCGCCCGCCAGGGCACGCACGACACCAAGACCCGCGGCGAGGTTCGCGGCGGTGGCAAGAAGCCGTACCGGCAGAAGGGCACCGGCCGCGCCCGCCAGGGCTCGATCCGCGCCCCGCAGTTCGCCGGCGGTGGCGTCGTCCACGGCCCGACACCGCGTGACTACACCCAGCGGACCCCGAAGAAGATGAAGGCCGCCGCCCTGCGTGGCGCCCTCTCGGACCGGGCCCGCGCCGGGCTGGTGCACGTGGTCAGCGGCCTGGTCGAGGGCGACACACCCTCGACGAAGTCCGCCCGGACGATCCTCGCGGCGATCCTGCCCGAGGGCCGGACCAAGGTGCTCGCGGTCGTCGGCCGCGACGACTCGGTGAACCTGCTGAGCCTGCGCAACCTGCCGGACGTGCACCTCATCGCCCCGGACCAGCTGAACACCTACGACGTGCTCGTCAACGACGTCGTGCTGTTCACCTCGGCCTCGCTCGAGACCTTCCTCGCCGGCCCCGTCGCGGTGCCGACCCGGAAGTCGAAGGCCGCCGAGTCGTCGCAGCGTGAGAAGGAGGAGAGCAAGTGATCCCCGACCCGCGCGACGTGCTGCTCGCGCCGGTTGTGTCGGAGAAGAGCTACGGGCTGCTGGATCAGCGCCAGTACACCTTCGTCGTCAAGCCGGACACCAACAAGACCCAGATCAAGATTGCCGTGGAGAAGGTCTTCGGAGTCAAGGTGCTCAGCGTCAACACGCTGAACCGCCAGGGCAAGCGCAAGCGTTCGAAGACCGGCTACGGCAAGCGCAAGGACACCAAACGCGCGATCGTCACTCTCTCCGCGGAGAGCAAGGACATCGACGTGTTCGGTGGCCGGGTGAGCTGAGGAAAGGAGCAGACCCATGGGAATCCGCAAGTACAAGCCGACCACCCCCGGCCGTCGCGGCTCCAGCGTCTCCGACTTCGCCGAGATCACCCGGTCGACGCCCGAGAAGTCGCTGATCCGCCCGCTGCACAACAAGGGTGGCCGTAACGCCCACGGAAGGGTGACCACGCGTCACCAGGGTGGCGGTCACAAGCGCGCCTACCGCCTGATCGACTTCAGGCGGAACGACAAGGACGGCGTGCCGGCCAAGGTCGCTCACATCGAGTACGACCCCAACCGCACGTCCCGCATCGCGCTGCTGCACTACGCCGACGGCGAGAAGCGCTACATCATCGCGCCGGCGAAGCTCAAGCAGGGCGACGTCGTCGAGGCCGGCCCGAAGGCCGACATCAAGGTGGGCAACAACCTGCCGCTGCGCAACATCCCGACCGGCACCGTGATCCACGCGATCGAGCTCCGCCCCGGTGGCGGCGCGAAGATCGCGCGGTCCGCCGGCTCGAGCGTGCAGCTCGTCGCCAAGGACGGCCCCTACGCGCAGCTGCGCATGCCGTCCGGTGAGATCCGCAACGTCGACGTGCGCTGCCGGGCCACCGTCGGCGAGGTGGGCAACGCCGAGCACTCCAACATCAACTGGGGCAAGGCCGGCCGCATGAGGTGGAAGGGCAAGCGCCCGACCGTCCGTGGTGTCGCCATGAACCCGGTCGACCACCCGCACGGTGGTGGTGAGGGCAAGACCTCCGGTGGTCGCCACCCGGTCAACCCCGCGGGCAAGCCCGAGGGCCGCACCCGCCACACCAAGCCGTCCGACAAGTTGATCGTCCGCCGGCGTCGTACCGGCAAGAAGCGCTGAGCAGGGAGGTAAGAGATGCCGCGCAGCCTGAAGAAGGGCCCGTTCGTGGACGACCACCTGCTCAAGAAGGTGGACGCTCTCAACGAGTCCGGCAAGAAGACCGTCATCCGGACCTGGTCCCGTAGGTCCACCATCATCCCCGACATGATCGGCCACACGATTGCGGTGCACGACGGCCGCAAGCACGTGCCGGTGTTCGTGTCGGACTCGATGGTCGGCCACAAGCTGGGGGAGTTCGCTCCCACCCGCACGTTCCGGGGCCACATCAAGGACGACCGCAAAGCGCGCAGGCGTTGAGCGGCCCGAGTAGCGACTAGGAGAGGTGGAGAACAATGGCTGACACAGCCCAGGACACCGCCGGCGCCGCGCTCGAGCTGCCTCGTGCGCGTGCCAAGGCCCGGTTCGTCCGCATGTCGCCCACGAAGGTGCGGCGTGTGATCGACCTGGTCCGTGGCCTGCCGGTCGCCGAGGCCCTCGCGATCCTGCGGTACTCGCCGCAGGCCGCCGCGGAGCCCGTGGCCAAGGTCGTGGCGAGCGCCGCGGCCAACGCAGAGAACAACCTCGACCTGGCCCCGGAGACCCTCGTGATCGCCGTGGCCATGGTCGACGAGGGCCCGACGCTCAAGCGGATCCGGCCGCGCGCCCAGGGGCGTGCGTACCGCATCCGCAAGCGGACGAGCCACATCACCGTCGAGCTCGAGTCGCGGCCCGCCAAGGCCGGACGCGGCGCACGTGGTGCGAAGGGAAGGGCCCGCTGATGGGGCAGAAGATCAACCCGCACGGGTTCCGTCTGGGTATCACCACGGACTGGAAGTCCCGCTGGTACGCGGACAAGCAGTACGCCGAGTACGTCAAGGAGGACGTCGAGATCCGCAAGATGCTCGCCAAGGGCATGGAGCGGGCCGGCATCTCCAAGGTCGAGATCGAGCGCACCCGGGACCGCGTGCGGGTGGACATCCACACCGCGCGTCCGGGCATCGTGATCGGCCGGCGCGGCGCGGAGGCGGACCGCATTCGAGGCAACCTCGAGAAGCTGACCAAGAAGCAGGTCCAGCTCAACATCCTCGAGGTCAAGAACTCCGAGTCGGACGCGCAGCTCGTGGCACAGGGTGTCGCCGAGCAGCTGTCCAACCGCGTCGCCTTCCGGCGCGCGATGCGTAAGGCCATCCAGTCGGCCATGCGCTCGCCGCAGGTCAAGGGGATCCGTGTGCAGTGCTCCGGTCGCCTCGGCGGCGCGGAGATGTCGCGCTCGGAGTTCTACCGCGAGGGTCGGGTTCCGCTGCACACGCTGCGCGCGGACATCGACTACGGCCTCTTCGAGGCCCGTACCTCCTTCGGCCGCATCGGCGTGAAGGTCTGGATCTACAAGGGTGACGTCGTGGGGGGCCGCCGTGAGGGCGCGCCCGCCGCCGCGCCGTCCGGCGACCGTGGCCCCCGCCGCGAGCGTCCCGCCCGTCGCCGTTCCGGTTCGTCCGGCACCACGGCCACGAGCACGGACGCCGGGCGCGCCGCCGCGGAGCAGTCCGGTGGCGGCACCGCGACGGCCGTGCAGGCGGACTCGGCCCCGGCCGAGAACGCCGGTGGGGAGTCCTGAGTCATGCTGATTCCACGCAGAGTCAAGCACCGCAAGCAGCACCGTCCGCACCGGACGGGCGCCTCGACCGGTGGGACCCGCGTCACCTTCGGTGACTTCGGGATCCAGGCGCTGGAGCCGGCCTACGTCACCAACCGCCAGATCGAGTCGGCGCGTATCGCGATCAACCGGCACATCAAGCGTGGTGGCAAGGTCTGGATCAACGTCTTCCCGGACCGCCCCCTGACCAAGAAGCCCGCCGAGACCCGCATGGGTTCCGGTAAGGGTTCCCCCGAGAAGTGGGTGACCAACGTGAAGCCCGGGCGGGTGCTCTTCGAGATGAGCTACCCGAACGAGCAGACCGCGCGCGAGGCCCTGCGTCGCGCCATCCACAAGCTGCCCATGAAGTGCCGGATCGTGACCCGTGAGGGTGGTGACATCTGATGGCCGCCACGACTGCTGCCGAGCTGCGTGAGCTGAGCGACGAGGAGCTCGTGCTGCGGGTCCGGGAGTCCAAGGAGGAGCTGTTCAACCTCCGCTTCCAGATGGCGACCGGGCAGCTGGACAACAACCGGCGGCTGCGTACCGTCCGGCACGACATCGCGCGGGTCTACACGATCATGCGTGAGCGCGAGCTGGGCCTCTCGGCCGCCCCGAGCGACGATGAGGGCGCGGCATGAGTGAGAACACCAGCACGCGCGGGGAGCGGAAGGTCCGCGAGGGCCTGGTCGTGTCCGACAAGATGGACAAGACCATCGTGGTCACTCTCGAGGACCGCGTGAAGCACCCGCTGTACGGCAAGGTCATCCGCCGGACCAGCAAGGTCAAGGCGCACGACGAGGCCAACACGGCCGGCGTGGGCGACCGCGTCCGGCTGATGGAGACCCGGCCCACGTCGGCCACCAAGCGGTGGCGGCTGGTCGAGATCCTGGAGAAGGCGAAGTGATCCAGCAGGAGTCGCGACTGCGCGTCGCGGACAACACCGGTGCCAAGGAGATCCTGTGCATCCGGGTGCTGGGCGGTTCGGCGCGGCGCTACGCGGGGATCGGCGACGTCATCGTCGCCACCGTGAAGGACGCCATCCCCGCGGCCGGCGTGAAGCGCGGTGACGTCGTCAAGGCGGTCATCGTGCGCACGGTCAAGGAGAGGCGTCGCCCGGACGGCAGCTACATCCGGTTCGACGAGAACGCCGCCGTCCTGATCAAGGACAACGGCGAACCGCGAGGGACCCGCATCTTCGGCCCGGTCGGGCGCGAACTGCGCGACCGCAAGTTCATGCGGATCATCTCCCTCGCCCCGGAGGTGCTCTGACATGAAGGTCAAGAAGGGCGACACCGTCCTGGTGATCGCGGGTAAGGACAAGGGAGCGAAGGGCAAGGTCATCCAGGCCTACCCGGAGCGCGACCGCGTCCTGGTCGAGGGCGTCAACCGGATCAAGAAGCACACCCGGGTGAGCCAGAACCAGCGCGGTGCCCAGTCGGGCGGGATCGTGACCCAGGAGGCGGCAATCCACGTCTCCAACGTCATGGTCGTCGACGCCGACGGGAAGCCGACTCGCATCGGCAAGTCCGTCGTCGAGACCGAGGACGGCAAGGCGAAGCGTGTCCGGATCTCCCGCAAGTCCGGGAAGGAGATCTGAGATGACCACCGCTGAGAAGACGGCGCCGCGCCTCAAGGCGCGCTACGTCGCCGAGATCAAGCCGGAGCTGCAGAAGCAGTTCGAGTACTCGAACGTCATGCAGATCCCGGGCGTCGTGAAGGTCGTCGTGAACATGGGTGTCGGAGACGCCGCCCGTGACTCGAAGCTGATCGACGGCGCGCTGCGCGACCTGGCCACCATCACCGGCCAGAAGCCGCTGATGCGCCGGGCGACCAAGTCCATCGCACAGTTCAAGCTGCGCGAGGGACAACCGATCGGCGCGAAGGTCACCCTTCGCAACGACCGGATGTGGGAGTTCCTGGACCGGCTGCTGACCATCGCGCTGCCGCGTATCCGTGACTTCCGTGGGCTCTCGGCCACCCAGTTCGACGGCCGGGGCAACTACACCTTCGGTCTCAACGAGCAGTCGATGTTCCACGAGATCGACCCGGACTCGATCGACCGGCCGCGTGGCATGGACATCACCGTCGTGACCACCGCGACCACGGACGAGGAAGGCCGGGCGCTCCTGCGCCAGCTCGGCTTCCCCTTCAAGGAGGCCTGAGATGGCGAAGAAGGCGCTTCGGATCAAGGCGGAGAAGACGCCGAAGTTCAAGGTCCGCGGTTACACCCGCTGCCAGAAGTGCGGCCGGCCGCGCGCCGTGCTGCGCAAGTTCGGCCTGTGCCGCATCTGCGTGCGCCAGATGGCGCACGCGGGCGAGCTGCCGGGTGTGCACAAGAGCAGCTGGTAGCTGCAGCTAGGCTGTCCGTATGCGGTGAGTGGTGCCACGGCACCACTCACCGCACACGGGAGATCCACCCTCTGCGCGGTGGACAGCGCCCGCTCCGCACCGCGGAGCGGTCGCACCACGTACCGCGCACAGGCCACGAAGTGGCACCAGTCGCCGCAGGCCCTCACGGGAACCACGGCGGGAAAGAGATACCACCATGACGATGACCGATCCGATCGCAGACATGCTCACGCGTCTGCGGAACGCGAACTCGGCCTATCACGACCAGGTCGTGATGCCCCACTCCAAGCTGAAGGTCGCCATCGCGGAGATCCTTCAGAAGGAGGGCTACATCTCGGCCCACCACACCGAGGACGCAGAGGTCGGCCAGGCCCTGGTCGTCGAGCTGAAGTACGGGCGCAACCGCGAGCGGAGCATCGCCGGCCTGCGCCGGGTCTCCAAGCCCGGTCTGCGTGTGTACGCAAAGTCCACCAACCTGCCGCGCGTTCTGGGTGGCCTGGGTGTCGCGATCATCTCGACGTCCCACGGGCTCATGACCGACAAGCAGGCGTTCCGGAGTGGCGTGGGCGGGGAAGTCCTCGCCTACGTCTGGTAGAGGGGAGAAGTAGCGATGTCCCGTATCGGGAAGCTGCCGATCGCCGTTCCGTCCGGCGTCGACGTGTCGATCGAGGGCCGCACGGTCACCGTCAAGGGCCCCAAGGGCACCCTGTCGCACACCGTGATCGAGCCGATCACGGTCGAGCGCGACGACGACGGCACGGTTCTGGTCAAGCGGCCGGACGACGAGCGCAAGACGAAGGCCTACCACGGCCTCTCGCGCACGCTCGTGAACAACCTCGTCGTTGGTGTCACCAACGGCTACGAGAAGAAGCTCGAGATCCACGGTGTCGGTTACCGCGTCGCGCTGAAGGGCGGGAACCTCGAGTTCGCGCTCGGCTTCAGCCACCCCGTCGTGATCGAGGCGCCGGAGGGCATCACCTTCACGGTGGAGTCGCCCACCCGGTTCTCCGTCTCGGGTATCGACAAGCAGTTGGTCGGGGAGATCTCCGCCAACATCCGGAAGCTGCGCAAGCCCGACCCGTACAAGGGCAAGGGCGTGCGTTACTCCGGCGAGACGATCCGCCGCAAGGTCGGAAAGACGGGTAAGTGATGGCCGAGACGATTTCTGCCAAGGCGAAGAAGCGCGCCGCCTCGCGGGTGTCCGCCACCCGTCGCCGGTCGGTGACCCGCCGCCACGCACGGCTCCGCAAGAAGATCAGCGGCAGCGCCGAGCGCCCGCGGCTGGCCGTCAAGCGCAGCTCGCGGCACATGTTCGTGCAGCTGATCGACGACCTGACCGGCCACACGCTGGCCTCGGCGTCGACGCTGGATGCGGACATCCGCACGCTGGACGGCGACAAGAAGGCCAAGGCGGCGAAGGTCGGCGAGCTCATCGCCGGCCGCGCCAAGGAGGCCGGCGTGAGCGCGGTCGTGTTCGACCGGGGTGGCTACGACTACCACGGCCGCATCGCGGCGCTCGCGGACGCCGCCCGTGAGGGAGGCCTCGAGTTCTGATGGACAAGTTCGAGATGGAAGGGACCGTCTGATGCCGGGACGTACGCGGCGCGAAGGCGGAGGGCCCGGTGGCGGAAGCAACGACCGCCGGGACCGCCGTGACGGAGGCCGTGGCGGGGCGGCCCAGGACAAGACCCCGTACATCGAGCGGCTGGTGACGATCAACCGCGTCGCCAAGGTCGTCAAGGGTGGTCGGCGCTTCAGCTTCACCGCGCTGATGATCGTCGGCGACGGCGACGGCCTGGTGGGCGTCGGCTACGGCAAGGCCAAGGAGGTGCCGGCGGCGATCGCCAAGGGCGTGGAGGAGGCGAAGAAGAACTTCTTCCGCGTCCCCCGCATCGGCGGCACCATCGTGCACCGTGTCCAGGGTGAGGCGGCCGCGGGTGTCGTCCTGCTCCGCCCGGCCAGCCCCGGTACCGGTGTCATCGCCGGTGGTCCGGTGCGCGCCGTCCTGGAGTGCGCCGGCATCCACGACATCCTGTCGAAGAGCCTGGGCAGCGACAACGCGATCAACGTCGTGCACGCCACGGTGGCCGCGCTGAAGATGATCCAGCGTCCCGAGGAGGTCGCGGCACGCCGTGGCCTGCCGCTCGAGGACGTCGCTCCCGCGCAGATGATGCGGGCCCGTGCGGCCGCCGCTCAGGCTGCGAGGTCGTGATGGCTGACTCGACGACGGGCAAGCTCAAGGTCACGCAGGTTCGCAGCGCCATCGGTGGCAAGGCGAACCAGCGCGAGACCCTCAAGGCCCTCGGCCTGCGCAAGATCCGCCAGTCCTCGGAGTGGCCGGACAACGCCCAGGTCCGCGGCATGATCAACACCGTCCGGCACCTCGTGACGGTGGAGGAGGTGAGCTCCTGATGACCGACTCCATCAAGGTCCACCACCTGCGTCCGGCCCCCGGAGCCAAGACCGCGAAGACCCGTGTGGGTCGCGGTGAAGGCAGCAAGGGCAAGACCGCCGGTCGTGGTACCAAGGGCACCAAGGCCCGGAAGAACGTGTCTCCGGCCTTCGAGGGCGGGCAGATGCCGCTGCACATGCGGCTGCCCAAGCTCAAGGGCTTCAAGAACCGTTTCCGGGTCGAGTACCAGGTCGTGAACGTCGGCGACCTCGCGGTCCTCTTCCCCGAGGGCGGCACCGTCGGGCCGGAGGAGCTGGTCGCGGCCGGCGCCGTTCGGAAGAACCAACCCGTCAAGGTGCTGGGGACCGGTGACCTCGACGGCGTGAAGCTGACCGTCAGCGCGAACGCCTTCTCCGGGTCCGCCCGCGAGAAGATCGCCGCTGCCGGTGGCTCGGTCACCGAGCTGTAGGAACACCGGGGCGGCGCCGCGAGGGGCCGCTCCACAGCCGACGCCGTCCGTGTCGACCCGTTCGCCCCTTGTGTCCGCACAGGTGTGACCCGGGCTCACGGGCGGCGTCGTCGCGTTCGGGACCGCTGTTAGAGTCGGTCGCGCTCGTGGAGAAGTCGCGTCACCCGCCCGGCGCCGTCTCGCATGGCGGCCGGGACAGCCAGACGGCCGGTGCCCCCGGTCCGCGGCGGCAGCAGCCGCCGCCTGTGTAGGAGGACACCTGAGGTGCTGAGCGCTTTCCGGGCGGCCTTTACCACGCCCGACCTGCGGAAGAAGATCCTCTTCACGTTGGGCGTCGTCGCCGTCTACCGCCTCGGGGCCAACATCCCGGCCCCGGGCGTCTCGTATCCGAACGTGCAGGAGTGCATCCGGCAGGTCGAGGGCGGGGACAACTCCGGCGTCTACTCGCTGATCAACCTGTTCTCCGGCGGCGCGCTGCTCCAGCTGTCCATCCTCGCGCTCGGGATCATGCCCTACATCACGGCGTCGATCATCGTGCAGCTGCTCACCGTGGTCATCCCGCGGTTCGAGGCGCTGAAGAAGGAAGGGCAGTCGGGTCAGAACAAGCTGACCCAGTACACCCGGTACCTGACGATCGCGCTGGCCATCCTGCAGTCCACCGGCATCGTGGCGCTCGCGGAGCGCGGCCAGCTGTTCGGCAACTGCTCGCTGCCCGTCATCCCGGACGACGGGGTGTTCGCGCTCTCCGTGATCGTCATCGTGATGACCGCGGGTACGGCGGTCGTGATGTGGCTGGGCGAGCAGGTGACCGAGCGCGGCGTCGGCAACGGCATGTCGTTGCTGATCTTCGCCTCGATCGCCCACCGGATCCCGGCCGAGGGCAAGAACATCCTGGACACCGCGGGTGGACTGGTCTTCGCCGGCGTCTGCGTGTTCGGTCTGGCGATCATCGTCAGCGTCATCTTCGTCGAGCAGGGCCAGCGCCGGATCCCGGTGCAGTACGCCAAGCGGATGGTCGGCCGGCGGATGTACGGCGGCACCTCGACCTACCTGCCGCTCAAGGTGAACCAGGCCGGCGTCATCCCGGTCATCTTCGGCAGCTCCCTGCTGTACCTGCCGGACCTGATCTCCCGCCTCATCGGGACGAGCGGTGGCGGCTTCCAGCAGTTCGTCCAGACCTACCTGGTGGACCAGTCCAACTGGTTGCACATCCTCCTGTACGTCGGGCTGATCGTCTTCTTCACGTACTTCTACGTCGGCATCACGTTCAACCCCGACGAGCGGGCGGACGAGATGAAGAAGTTCGGTGGCTTCATCCCGGGCATCCGCCCGGGCCGGCCCACCGCCGAGTACCTGAACTTCGTGCTCAGCCGCATCACTCTGCCCGGATCGCTGTACCTGGGCATCATCGCGGTCCTCCCGAACTTCTTCCTGGGGGTGACCGGCGGCGGCCAGAACCAGAACTTCCCGTTCGGCGGGACCGCCGTTCTGATCATGGTCGGGGTGGGCCTCGACACCGTGAAGCAGATCGAGAGCCAGCTCATGCAGCGCAACTACGAGGGATTCCTGCGTTAAGGTGCGGGTGGGGGTCCGATCGGAACTCCGTTCCGTGTGACCCCGGCCCACCGGCCTTCGGGGAAAATTCACCTCGCTGCCGCCATCGTGGGCGGTGCAGCAGTCGATCATCAGGGAGGTCGGGTTCGCGTGCGACTCGTTCTTGTCGGTCCGCCGGGCGCGGGTAAGGGCACCCAGGCCGAGCGCCTGGCGGAGACGCTCTCCGTCCCGCACATCTCCACCGGAGATCTCTTCCGCGCCAACCTCAAGGAGGAGACCCCGCTGGGGGTCGAGGCGAAGCGCTACATGGACGCCGGGAACCTCGTCCCGGACGAGGTGACGGTCGCGATGGTGAAGGACCGCCTCGCGCAGCCGGACGCCGCGACCGGGTTCATCCTCGACGGCTTCCCGCGCACCGTCTCCCAGGCCGAGTCGCTCGCCAAGATCCTGGCCGAGCAGGACACCGCGCTGGACGCGGTCGTCGAGTTCGCCGTGTCGGACGACGTCGTCGTCGACCGGCTGATGGGCCGCGGCCGGTCCGACGACACCGAGGACGTCATCCGGCACCGCCAGCAGGTCTACCGGGACGAGACGTTCCCGCTGCTGGAGTTCTACTCCGACCGCCTCCTGACCGTCGACGCCGTCGGCGAGGTCGAGGAGATCACCAAGCGGGTCACCGGCGCCCTGCAGGCCGCGAAGTAGTTTCGCGGCGAACCCGCCCCCGATCCTGGGGGCGGGGGGCACCGAATCGAGAGGGAGGCCGGCGGTGACCGGGACGAGAGGCGGCGTACGCGGCGCACTGGCCAGGATCCGGGGGCGGGACATCGAGCTGAAGTCCCCCGGTGAGATCCAGGCGATGCGGGCGGCCGGGGCCCTGGTGGCCACCACGCTCGCCGCGGTCGTCGATCTGGCGAGGCCCGGCGTCTCCACCGCGGACCTGGACGCGCTGGCGGAGCAGACCATCCGCGACGCCGGCGCCGTCCCGTCGTTCAAGGGCTACCACGGGTTCCCGGGCAGCATCTGCGCGTCGGTGAACGACCAGATCGTGCACGGGATCCCGTCGGGCCGGCGGGTCCTGGCGGACGGGGACCTCATCTCGGTGGACTGCGGGGCGATCCTCGACGGGTGGCACGGCGACTCCGCCGTGACCATCCCGGTCGGGGCGGTCTCGGCCGCGGACCTCGCGCTCTCCCGGGCGTGCGAGAGCGCGATGTACGCCGGGATCGAGGCGGTCCGGCCCGGGGGCCGGCTCACCGACATCTCCTACGCGATCCAGGAGTCCTGCCGCGCCGCGGCGGACCAGGACGGCGCGGACTACGGGATCGTCGCCGAGTACGGCGGCCACGGCATCGGGACGTCGATGCACATGGACCCGTTCCTGCCGAACCACGGGGACCCGGGCCACGGCCCCAAGCTGCGCACCGGGATGGCGCTCGCCATCGAGCCGATGCTCACCGCGGGGGACCCCGAGACCCGCGAGCTCGCCGACGGTTGGACCGTCGTCACCGAGCACGGTGGGCGTGCCGTGCACTGGGAGCACACCGTCGCCGTCACCGACGACGGGTACCGGATCCTCACCGCGCTCCCGGACTGATCCGCACACCCGACCTCGGATTCGGGCCCGCCGGGACCCTGGCCGGTGGAACCGGTCGTTCGTCCGGTGTATCAGGGTGATCCGAAGGGGGCCATCGGGGTCCTCGCTGGTCTAGGTTCTGCCCATGAGTGCAGAAGCCGCAGGGCCGCGGCCGGAGAACCGGCCCCCGGGGCGGACGACCGTCGGGGTGCCGCGGGAGTCGGGTGCCGGGGAGCGCCGGGTCGCGCTGGTCCCGAAGGTCGTCGAGAAGCTGGTGTCCCGCGGGGTCGAGATCGTCGTCGAGTCCGGGGCCGGGCTGGGCGCGCTGATCCCCGACGAGGTGTACATCGAGGCGGGCGCCACCGTCGGGGATCCGTGGGCGTGCGACGTCGTCGTGAAGGTCGCCCCGCCGACGGCCGAGGAGATCGGCCGGCTCAGGTCCGGGGCGAGCTACATCGGCTTCCTGGCGCCGCTCACTTCCCCGGAGACCGTCGAGGCGCTGCGTGGCGCCGGCGTCAGCGGGTTCGCGATGGAGGCCGTCCCGCGGATCTCCCGCGCGCAGTCCATGGACGCGCTCTCCTCGCAGGCCAACGTGGCGGGCTACAAGGCCGTGCTGCTCGCGGCCGAGCGCTCCACCCGCTTCTTCCCGATGCTCACCACCGCTGCCGGGACCGTGAAGCCGGCGCAGGCCCTGATCCTGGGTGTCGGCGTCGCGGGCCTGCAGGCGCTCGCCACCGCCAAGCGGCTGGGCGCCCGCACCACCGGTTACGACGTGCGGCCCGAGGTGGCGGACCAGGTCCGCTCGCTCGGCGCGCAATGGCTGGACCTCGGGATCGAGGCGGTCGGCGAGGGCGGCTACGCCCGCGAGCTCACCGAGGAGGAGCGGGCCGAGCAGCAGGCACGCCTCGAGGAGGCGATCACCGGCTTCGACGTCGTCATCACCACGGCGAACGTCCCGGGTCGCACCGCACCCACGCTCGTCACCGCCAAGGCAGTGGAGGGCATGCGGCCGGGCAGCGTGGTCGTCGACATGGCGGGGGAGAGCGGCGGGAACTGCGCGCTCACCGAACCCGGCGAGGTCGTCGTCAAGCACGACGTCACGATCGCGTCCCCGCTCAACCTCCCGGCGACGATGCCGGAGCACGCCTCCGAGCTGTACTCCCGCAACGTCTCCTCGCTGCTGGAACTGATGCTCGACGACGAGGGCGCCCTGGCGCCGGACTTCGGCGACGAGGTCCTCGCGAAGTCCTGCGTCACGCGGAGAGAAGGGGACGCCTGATGGAGTCCGGTGGTCTGCTCGCGAACATCGCGATCCTGGTGCTGGCCGGGTTCGTGGGGTTCGCCGTCATCTCCAAGGTGCCGAACACGCTGCACACGCCGCTGATGTCCGGCACCAACGCGATCCACGGGATCGTGCTGCTGGGCGGGCTGATCGTGCTCGGCGAGCTCGAGAACCCGTCGATCCTGGACTCGGTCATCCTGGTCATCGCGATCGCCTTCGGGATGATCAATGTGATCGGTGGGTTCCTCGTCACGGATCGGATGCTGGGCATGTTCAAGGCCAAGCCCACGCCGCCCACCTCGGCCGAAGCGCCGTCGGCCGAGAAGGCCACGACCAACGGTAAGGGCGGCGCGTGATGGACGTCCTGGTCACCATCCTCTACATCATCGCGTTCGCGCTGTTCATCTACGGCCTGATGGGCCTCACCGGGCCGAAGACCGCGGTGCGGGGCAACAAGATCGCCGCGGTCGGCATGGTCATCGCGGTGGTCGCCACGCTGCTGCGGGTGCAGCACAACTGGGTGCTGATCATCGTCGGGCTCGTGATCGGGGCCGCGCTGGGCATCCCGTCGGCGCGCCAGGTGAAGATGACCGCGATGCCGCAGATGGTGGCGCTGTTCAACGGCGTGGGCGGTGGCGCGGTGGCGCTGATCGCGTGGTCGGAGTTCCGCACGTCGGCGGGCTTCTCGGACGCCGCGACCTACGTGGTCGTCGCGTCGATGTTCTCGGCGATCGTCGGCTCGATCTCGTTCTGGGGCTCGCTCATCGCGTTCGGCAAGCTGCAGGAGATCCTGCCCGGCCGGCCCATCGGGCTCGGGAAGGCGCAGCAGTTCGTCAACGGCCTGCTGCTCGTCGCCGCGATCGTCTGCGCCGTCGTCGCCGGGATGGGCGGGGCCTCGCAGCTGTGGATCGTCGGGCTGCTGCTGCTCGCCGCGATCCTGGGCGTGCTGGTCGTGCTGCCGATCGGCGGCGCGGACATGCCGGTCGTCATCTCCCTGCTCAACGCGCTGACCGGGTTGTCGGCCGCGGCGGCGGGACTCGCGCTGGACAACACCGCGATGATCGTCGCGGGCATGATCGTCGGCGCGTCGGGCTCGATCCTGACCAACCTGATGGCCACGGCGATGAACCGGTCCATCCCGGCCATCGTGGCCGGCGGCTTCGGCGGGACCGCCACGCTCCCGGGCGCCGACGACGGCGTGGACCGCACGGTGAAGTCCACCTCGGCGGCGGATGCGGCCATCCAGATGGCCTACGCCAGCCAGGTCATCGTCGTCCCCGGGTACGGGATGGCGGTGGCGCAGGCCCAGCATGCCGTGAAGGACATGGCGAAGCTGCTGGAGGCCAAGGGCGTCGAGGTCAAGTACGCGATCCACCCGGTCGCCGGCCGGATGCCGGGACACATGAACGTCCTGCTGGCCGAGGCCGACGTCTCCTACGACGCGCTCAAGGAGATGGACGACATCAACGACGAGTTCGCCCGCACCGACGTGACGCTGGTGATCGGGGCGAACGACGTCACCAACCCGGCGGCGCGGACGGACCCCGGCTCGCCCATCCACGGGATGCCGATCCTCAACGTCGACCAGTCCCGCTCGGTGATCGTGCTCAAGCGGTCGATGAGCAGCGGGTTCGCCGGCATCGACAACCCGCTGTTCTACGCGGACAACACCTCGATGCTGTTCGGGGACGCGAAGAAGTCCGTCTCGGAGGTGACCGAGGAGCTCAAGGCGCTCTGACCGCCGCCTGAGTGGCTCGAGCGTCGATGTCCGGCGCTCGAGCCACTCAGACGGCGGCGTTGGCCGGCGAGAGCGGGTGCGCCAGCTCGTCCCGGTCCAGGCGCCGGCCGAACAGCGCGGCGAGGGCGAGGAACGCCGGGACCAGCCCCGCCAGCACGAACGTCAGCGGGATGCCGATCGCGACGAGCCAGAGCCCGCTCGCGAACAGCGACGCGCCGATGGACAGCGCGAGCAGCCGGTAGTCCCGGTGCCGGAGCGGCCGCAGCGGCCGGGGCAGCCGCCCACCCGGGCCCGGCGCGGGTACCGCCGGTCGGCCCGAGGCCGGGGTAGGCTTCGCGGCCACGGCCCCATCACCTGCATCCGGGTCGAGGTCAACGGAATTCCGTCCGGTCCGCCCGCGCTCTCCGGCAGCGCCCCGCGCGCCCGGTACCCCATGTGCACCGACCTGCGCAACACACGTACACTGGGCTATCGGCGCGCCTCGTGGCGCCGGTTCCGGTCGTGCCTTCGCACCCTTCGGTCCCGTCTCCTCGTCGCGTGCCGTGCCGGAGAACTCGCCGCATCCCGCGGTGGGGACTCCGCACACAGCACGAGAAGACACTGACACCTGTCACGGAACGCGGAGGACATGGCCAAGAAAGACGGGGCGATCGAGGTCGAGGGCCGGGTCGTTGAACCCCTGCCGAACGCGATGTTCCGCGTGGAGCTGGAGAACGGGCACCGGGTCCTCGCGCACATCAGCGGGAAGATGCGGCAGCACTACATCCGGATCCTCCCAGAGGACCGGGTGGTCGTGGAGCTCTCTCCCTACGACCTCACCCGCGGCCGCATCGTCTACCGCTACAAGTGACATCCGGGGGCTTCGCCCCCGGGATCCCGCATCCACGGGTCGGTCCGGGAGCAAGCCCCGGACGTTCCCGAGGACCACGAGAAGGACGACGGACGTGAAGGTCCAGCCGAGCGTCAAGAAGATCTGCGACAAGTGCAAGGTGATCCGCCGTCACGGCCGGGTCATGGTGATCTGCGAGAACCTGCGTCACAAGCAGCGTCAGGGCTGATCCACCCGCACGTCGTGGTCATCTGACCGCAGCAACCGAAGCACTCGACACACCTACCGCGCCACACGGGCGCAACCACCCCCGGAACCAGGCCGGGGCCCGGAGACACGACAGCACACGAGGTCGTGCCCACCGGGGCGGGTGTCGGGAAGACCTGGCGGACACAGATTCAGGAGCACACCGCCGCATGGCACGTCTCTCTGGTGTCGACCTCCCCCGCGAGAAGCGGATGGAGATCGCACTGACCTACATCTACGGGATCGGCCGGTCCCGGTCGAAGGAGATCCTCGCCGCCACCGGGATCGACGCGGACATGCGTTCGCGCGACCTGAGCGACGAGGACCTCGCCACCCTGCGCGAGTACATCGAGAACAATCTCCGGGTCGAGGGTGACCTGCGCCGCGAGGTGCAGGCGGACATCCGCCGGAAGATCGAGATCGGTTGCTACCAGGGCATCCGACACCGCCGGGGACTTCCGGTCCGTGGTCAGCGCACGAAGACCAACGCGCGCGGTCGCAAGGGCCCGAAGAAGACCGTGGCCGGCAAGAAGAAGGCTGGTAAGAAGTAATGCCTCCCCGTACCCGCTCCGCGGCCGGCCCCAAGAAGGTCCGCCGCAAGGAGAAGAAGAACGTCGCCCACGGGCACGCGCACATCAAGAGCACCTTCAACAACACCATCGTGTCCATCACGGACCCGACCGGTGCGGTGATCGCGTGGGCCTCCGCCGGCCACGTCGGTTTCAAGGGCTCGCGCAAGTCGACGCCGTTCGCCGCGCAGATGGCCGCGGAGAGCGCCGCCCGCAAGGCGGCCGAGCACGGCATGAAGAAGGTCGACGTGTTCGTCAAGGGTCCCGGCTCCGGCCGCGAGACCGCGATCCGTTCGCTGCAGGCAGCCGGCCTCGAGGTCGGCACCATCTCCGACGTCACCCCCCAGCCGCACAACGGATGCCGCCCGCCCAAGCGGCGCCGGGTCTAAGGGAGAGGGAGTAACAACTCATGGCTCGTTACACCGGTCCCATGACCCGCAAGTCCCGCCGGCTGAAGGTCGACCTCGTCGGCGGCGACCAGGCCTTCGAGCGCCGTCCCTACCCGCCCGGCCAGCACGGCCGGATCCGGATCAAGGAGACGGAGTACCTCCTGCAGATGCAGGAGAAGCAGAAGGCCCGCTTCGGCTACGGCGTGCTGGAGAAGCAGTTCCGCAAGTACTACGAGGAGGCGAACAGGCGTCCCGGCAAGACCGGTGACAACCTGCTCCAGATCCTCGAGTCGCGGCTGGACAACGTCGTGTACCGCGCGGGCCTCGCCCGCACCCGGCGCATGGCCCGCCAGCTGGTCAACCACGGGCACTTCGTGGTCAACGGCCGGAAGGTGGACATCCCCAGCTTCCGCGTCTCGCAGTACGACGTGATCGACGTCAAGCCGAAGTCGATCAACACGGACCCGTTCGTGATCGCCAAGGAGCTCGTCGGCGACCGTCCGGTTCCGGCATGGCTGCAGGTCGTCCCCTCGACGCTGCGCATCCTGGTCCACCAGCTGCCCGAGCGTGCCCAGATCGACACCCAGGTCACCGAGCAGCTGATCGTCGAGCTCTACTCCAAGTAGACGCCAAGGGGCTCCGCCCCTCTCGACCCCGAAGGCACGGTCCCGGCTCACGCCGGGGCTGTGCCTTCACCCCGGACGCGGAAAGGGCTGCGTCCGGGTACTGCCGCGTCAAATAGTGGGCGCGGCAGGCCTGAAGGAGGCACCAACCCATGCTGATCTCTCAGCGCCCCACCCTGACCGAGGAGTCGGTCACCGAGACCCGGTCGCGCTTCGTCATCGAGCCGCTCGAGCCGGGCTTCGGCTACACGCTGGGCAACTCGCTCCGGCGCACCCTCCTGTCCTCCATCCCGGGGGCGGCGGTGACCAGCATCCGCATCGACGGCGTGCTGCACGAGTTCACCACCGTGCCGGGGATCAAGGAGGACGTCACCGACATCATCCTCAACCTCAAGGAGCTGGTCGTCAGCTCCGAGGAGGACGAGCCGGTGACGATGTACCTGCGCAAGCAGGGCCCGGGCGCGGTCACCGCGGGGGACATCGTCCCGCCCGCCGGTGTCACCGTGCACAACCCGGACCTGCACATCGCCACGCTGAACGACAAGGGCCGGCTCGAGGTCGAGCTCGTCGTCGAGCGGGGCCGTGGTTACGTCCCGGCGATGCAGAACAAGGCCACCGGCGCCGAGATCGGCCGGATCCCGGTCGACTCGATCTACTCGCCGGTGCTCAAGGTGACGTACAAGGTCGAGGCCACCCGTGTCGAGCAGCGCACGGACTTCGACAAGCTGGTGCTGGACGTCGAGTCGAAGCCGTCCATCGGCCCGCGCGACGCCCTGGCCTCGGCCGGCAAGACCCTCGTCGAGCTGTTCGGTCTCGCCCGCGAGCTGAACGTCGACGCGGAGGGCATCGAGATCGGCCCGTCGCCCCAGGAGGCGGACACCATCGCCGCCTTCGCGATGCCGATCGAGGAGCTGGACCTCACCGTCCGGTCCTACAACTGCCTCAAGCGCGAGGGCATCCACACCGTGGGTGAGCTGGTCGGCCGCAGCGAGGCGGACCTGCTCGACATTCGCAACTTCGGTGCGAAGTCGATCGACGAGGTCAAGATGAAGCTCGTCGGCCTCGGCCTGGCCCTGAAGGACAGCCCGCCCGGGTTCGATCCGTCGGCCGCCGCCGCGGACTACGGCTCGGACACCTACGACGCCGACCAGCCGTTCGGCGACGACGGCCAGGACTACGCAGAAACGGAGCAGTTGTAGCCATGCCTCAGCCCACCAAGGGGCCCCGTCTCGGCGGTTCGCCCGCTCACCAGCGGCTGATCCTGG
The DNA here is from genome assembly GCF_025465255.1 of Pseudonocardia sp. Classification (GTDB taxonomy): domain Bacteria; phylum Actinomycetota; class Actinomycetes; order Mycobacteriales; family Pseudonocardiaceae; genus Pseudonocardia. Next base: position 4,526 of record NZ_JAODNI010000205.1, on the reverse strand, counting down.
CCAACCTGGCGACCGCGCTGTTCCAGCACGGCCGGATCACCACCACCGAGGCCAAGGCCCGTCGGCTGCGCCCGTACGCGGAGCAGCTGATCACCAAGGCCAAGAAGGGTGATCAGCACAACCGTCGCCAGATCATGAAGGTGATCCGGGACAAGTCGGTCGTGCACCAGCTGATCACCGAGATCGGTCCGTTCTTCGAGGACCGTCAGGGTGGCTACACCCGGATCACCAAGACGATGCCGCGCAAGGGCGACAACGCCCCGATGGCGGTCATCGAGCTCGTCCGGCAGAAGACCGTCACGGACGAGGCGAACCGCGCACGTCGCGCCGCCGCGTCGCAGGCGGCCGTCGCGGAGGAGACCGTCGAGGCGGCCCAGCCGCAGACGACCGACACCGAGGCCGTCGCCGAGGCCGAGACCGTTGGCGCCAGCACGGTCGAGGAGTCCTCCGCCACCGACGCGCCGTACGGCGAGGGCAGCCACGCCCCGCTCACCGACGCGTCGGAGGCCCCCGAGGGCTTCCCGATCAAGGGCAACGACAACTCGAAGCTCTACCACGTCCCGGGTTCGGCGTTCTACGACCGCACCGTGGCCGAGGTCTGGTTCGCCAGCCCGGAGGCCGCCGAGGCCGCCGGGTTCGCGCTGCCCGCGTCCCAGCAGGACGAGGACGAGAGCTGATCCCGGCTCTCTCGGCATGACGCACGACATCGACGGGCCCGTCCTCCCTCCGGAGGACGGGCCCGTCGCTGTGCACAGGGTCCGCCTGGACATCGCCTACGACGGCACGGACTTCTCCGGCTGGGCCGTGCAGCCCACCCTGCGCACGGTCTGCGGCGTCCTCACCGACGCGCTCTCCCGGATCGTCCGCACGCCCGTCGCACTGACCGTCGCCGGCCGGACGGACGCCGGGGTGCACGCGTCCGGGCAGGTGGCGCACGTGGACCTCCCCGTGGCCGAGGACGCGGAGCGGCTCGTCCGCCGGCTGGCCCGGCTGCTGCCCCCGGACGTCCGGGTGCGGGCGGTCACCCCCGTCCCGGACGAGTTCGACGCCCGGTTCTCCGCCCTGCGCCGCCACTACGTCTACCGGCTCGCGACCGCCCCGTACGGCGCCGAGCCGCTGCGGGCCAGGGACACCGTGAGCTGGCCGCACCCGATCGACCTCGACGCCGTCAACGCGGCCTCGGCGTGGCTGCTCGGCGAGCACGACTTCGCGGCGTTCTGCAAGCGCCGGGACGGCGCCACCACCGTCCGGGCCCTGGAGCGTTTCTCCTGGGCCCGCGACGACGACGGCGTGGTCCGCGCCGAGGTGTCCGCGGACGCGTTCTGCCACTCGATGGTCCGCAGCCTCGTCGGGGCGATGCTGGACGTCGGACGCGGGCGCCGGCCGGTGGAGTGGCCCGGCGGGCTGCTCGCGCGGGGCCTGCGGGCGAACGACGTCCTGGTGGCCCCGGCGCACGGCCTCTCCCTGGTCCGGGTGGACTACCCGCCGGGCTCGGAGCTCGCCGCCCGCGCGGGCGTCACGCGGAACGTGCGGGCCCCGCTCGAGTCCCGCTGAGCACAGGGTGTTTCGGGGGTGTTGCCGTCCCGGCCGGACGGTTGCCCGCGGAGCCCACGGGCCGGAGGCTGGATGCATGGGTGAGCACGAGCCGATCCGGACGGTCGATCTGGCGCGGTGGCGGTCGTACGAGGGGGCCGGGCAGATCGCGGCGGACGTCGACGCCTCCCTGCGCGAGGCCGGGTTCCTGCTGGTCCGCGGGCACGGTGTGGACCCGGACCTGCGCGCCGAGGTGCGCCGAGCGGCCCGGGAGTTCTTCGCCCTGCCGACGCCGGTGAAGGAGAGGTACTCCGTCCGGATCGGCGGGCGCGGCTGGCTGCCACCCGGCGTCGAGGCGAACGGGAACGTGGAGGGCGAGCCGACGCCGCCGGACCTCAAGGAGTCCTTCGCCGTCGGTGCGGACATCCCGGTCGGGGACCCGGAGATCGACGACGTGTGGTTCCCGCCGAACGTCTGGCCCGCGGAGGTCCCCGTGCTGGGCGAGGCGGTGCGGGAGTACGCCGCGCACATGCGCCGGATGTCGGACGAGCTGCTGGCCCTGTGCGCGTCCGTGCTCGGCCTGCCCGCGACGACGTTCGGCCTGCTCACCCGTAACCCCACCTGGACGTTCAACATCAACCGCTATCCGCCGCTGTCCGAGGTGGGCGAGCCGGCGCCGGGCCAGTTCCGGATCGGCGCGCACACCGACTTCGGCACCGTCACCGTGCTGGACCGCGAGCCCGGCGCGGGCGGCCTGCAGGTGCACACGGACGAGCGCGGGTGGCGGGACGCGCCCTACGATCCGGACGCGCTGACCGTCAACATCGGGGACCTGCTCGCCCACTGGACCGGGCTGCGCTGGCGCTCGGGCCGGCACCGGGTGCTGCCGCCGCAACCCGGGGCGCCGGCGGAGGAGCTCGTCTCGCTGGTGTGGTTCTACGAGCTGGACCACGACGCGCTCGTCACCCCGCTCGGCCCGCCCGTCGGAACCCGGGACGATCTCGAGCCGGTCGTGTCCGCGCCGTTCCTGCGGGCACGCCTCGACGCGATCTCCGTGTCGTGAGCCCCCGTATCGTCAGCCGGGTGGATCCCAAGGACATGCTCGAGGTCGCCCTGGCCGAGGCCCGCGCCGGCCTGGCGGAGGGCGGCATCCCCATCGGCGGTGCACTGATCGCCGCGGACGGCACGGTGCTCGGCCGCGGGCACAACCGCCGCGTCCAGGACGACGACCCGTCGGCGCACGGGGAGACGGCCGCCTTCCGCGACGCCGGCCGTCAGCGGGACTACCGCAGCACGACCATGGTCACCACGCTCTCGCCGTGCTGGTACTGCAGCGGCCTGATCCGCCAGTTCGGCATCGGCGCGGTGGTGATCGGCGAGAGCCGCACGTTCACCGGCGGGCACGACTGGCTGGCCGAGCACGGGGTCCGGGTCACCCTGCTCGACGACGAGCGGTGCGTCTCGATGATGGAGGAGTTCATCGCGGCGAGGCCCGAGCTGTGGAACGAGGACATCGGCGTCGCTGAGTAGTTTCCCCTGGGTGTACGGAAGCCGCCTCGCAGGGGAAAGGGCCTCGCTACCGTCCGGCCGGTGACCGCACCGGGCTCGCTCGAGCCGCCCCGCGCCACCGCGCCGCACGGCCTCGTGCAGGCGCCCGCGACCAAGGACCAGGCCGACGCCCACCGCTTCGGCCTGCGCCGTTTCGAGGCGGCCCTGGTCCGTGCCGACCCCGTGCTCGCCCACGAGCAGCTCCGCTCGCAGCGCCGGGCCGCGTTCGCCGGCGCCGTGCTGGGCGTGCTCGGGCTGGTGGCGGCCGCGGTGATCGCCGCGGTGTCCCCGCAGCCGGACTGGACGCGGCAGTCGCTCGTCGTCGGCCGGACCTCGGGCGCGATGTACGCCGTCGCCCATGACCCGGACCGGCTGGTCCCGGTGGCCAACGCGGCGGCCGGGCGGCTGGTCGTGGCGGCCATGGGCGGCGCGGGCGGGACGGTCGAGCCGAGGGTCGTGCGGGACGAGGACCTCGCCGTCGCCGCGCGTACCCCGGCCGCCGCGGTGCCCGGCGCCGTCGCCGTGCGCACGGACGGCCCGCCCGTGCCGGACCGCTGGGCCGTCTGCGACCGCCTCGGCCGCGGCGTGCCCCGCCGAACCCTCGTCCTCGCGGGCTCCCTCGCTCCCACTCCCCGGCCGCCGGTCCCGGCCGGGGAGCGTGCCGTCGCCGCAGCTCAGGGTGGGGCCGGATCCTCGGCCCCCGGGCCGGTTCCGGCAGCGGACCCGGCCCCGGGGCTGCTCCTCTCCGGCGGCGCGGGGGACACCTGGGCGGTGATCGGGGGCGTCCGACACCGAATCGACCCGGGGGATCCGGTGGTCGTCGCCGCGCTCGGGCTCACCGGGCACACGCCGCGGCCGGTCGGTGCCGGCCTGCTCTCCGCGATCACCGAGGGGCCCGCCCTGCGCGCGCCGGTCGTCGCTGCCGGGCCGGGGCCCGCGGGGCTGGGCGAGAACGCCGGCACCGTGCTCGTGGTCCGGCCGCTGAACGGGCCCGCCCGCTACTACGCCGTGCTGGACGGCGGCGTCCAGGAGATCCCCGGGCCCTTCGCCGAGGCGTTGCGGGCGCGCTCGGGTGTGGACCCGGTGGAGGTCGCGCCCGGCACCGTCGCCGAGGTCCCGGCCGTCACCGAGCTGAACGCGGCGGCCTGGCCGGTGTTCGCGGGCCCGTGGGCGGACCCGCCGGAAGGGCACGTCGTGTGCTGGACCTGGGCGGATGGCGTGACGGACGTGCTGACGGCCGCGGAGCCGCCGGTGGCACCGGGCGCCGTGGCCGTGGATCTGGCCGCGGCGGACGGTACGGGCCCGGGGACGGACACGGTGGTCCTGCGGGACCCGGGCCCGGTGCGGGCGCACAGCGCGTCCGGGGGCGGGACGCTCTGGCTGCTGTCGGGCGCCGGTGTGGCCTACGGCGTCGCGGACGACGCGACCGGCGCCGCCCTCGGTGT